>NZ_JBHSPC010000036.1:0-96815 GCF_042656345.1 Streptomyces incanus | reverse complement strand
CGAGGGCGGCGGGCCTGGTCCGGCCTGCTCGGCCCGACCCGGCCCGGTCCGGTTTGCTCCGGGCCGGTCCGGTTCGCTCCGGGCCGTCTTCGGCTGTGCCGGGGGCGGTCAGCGGGATTCGGTCAGTGGGTCTCGGTCAGGCCCTCGTCGCCTGCGCCGTCCTCGGCGCCCTGGCCGGCTCCGTAACCGGCTCCGTCGTCCTGGCCCGCTTCCTCGCCGCCGACTTCGCCGGCCTGGTCACCCGTACCGGCGCCCTCGCCGGCACCGGCGTCCTCACCTCCGGCCTCTTCGCCACCCGTCCGGTCGTCGGCTCCGGCGCCCGCGCCACCCTCGCCGAGGGTCGCGCCGACCGCAGCCAGGGCGGTGGTGACCGGCTGGAAGAAGGTCTCGCCGCCGACGGTGCAGTCGCCGCTGCCGCCCGAGGTCAGGCCGATCGCGAGGCCGTCCTGGGTGAACATCGAGCCGCCGCTGTCGCCGGGCTCGGCGCAGACGTCGGTCTGGATGAGACCGGTGACCGTACCCTCCGGGTAGTTCACCGTGGCGTCGAGTCCGAGGACCTGGCCGTCGGCGAGTCCGGTGGTGCTGCCCATCCGGAACACCTCCTGGCCGACGGCGGCCTCCGCGGCCTCGGTGATCTGGACCGTCTGGCCGCCGACGTCGACGTCGCTCGGCGCGTCGGTGGCCGGGTCGTCGTACCGGACGAGCCCGAAGTCGCCCTCGCCGGGGAAGACCGCCTGGTCGACGGTGGCGATCGGCCCCCCGTTCTGCGCGTCGGACCACTCGTCGGCCGCGACCGCGCAGTGACCGGCGGTCAGGAAGGCGGGCGCGCCGTCGTCGGCGGTGACGTTGAAGCCGAGCGAGCAGCGTGCGCCGCCGGAGAAGATCGCGTCCCCGCCCGAGGCGAAGGTCCTGAACGTGCCCTCGGACTTCTTGATGGTCGCCATGCCGGAGCCGAGGCCCCGCACGGTGGACTCCAGTCTGTCCCAGTTCTCGCCGGTCACCGTGGAGTCGGCGGTGACCAGGATCTTGTTGGTGCGCGGGTCGACGGCCCACGAGGTGCCGGGGATGGTGGCCTCGGCCTTCAGGGTCCGCTTGCCCGCGGCCAGCTCGGTCATGCTGTTGTCTACCTCGCGGACGGTCGCGCCCGCCTTCTTCGCCTGCACGATCACGTTGTTGTCGTCGCCGGGTACGACGTTGACGACGAGCTGCTGCTTGTCGCCGTCGTAGTAGGAGCCGGCGAACGCGTCGCCGAGGAGCCCGGCGAGCTGTGAGGCGAGGTCCGAGGCGTCCGTCGCCTTGAGGGTCTTCGGCGCGGTCGCCGCGTTGTCCGACGCGCCGTCCTGTGACGCGTTGGCGTTGGGGAGCAGGATCGCGGCGGCGCCGAGCGCCACCACACCGCCCACCGCTATCGCGGCCTTGCGCTTCGGAATTCGCTTGTGACTCAAACTTCTCGACCTCCTGGGGGGACCGGAGTCGTGCCGCCGTTCGGCGGCTGTCGGGGGCGCCTGGATGGCTGTTGGTACGCACGGGTCCCGCAGGGCGTTCAAATCCGTTGGCGGTCAGTCGGTTTGCGTCATGGAATCGGCCAACCGGCTCGTCCGGCCCGCACTCGGGCGCCCCGGACACAGCCACGCACCGCGAGCGGTGGCGCACACGCGGTCGCCCCCCGAGGCGGAATCCGGGCTTCGGTGAATCTGCACACCGCGTGCTCAACCCGGTCACCGCAGCCGGGGGTCGTCCACAGGCCGGCCGTACCCCTCGTGCCTTTTGGGTCCGGTGTCGGATTCCCTCTCGAGGGGCGCAAGCGGTGGGAGGGGGCGATGCGGTGACCCCTGTGAAGAAGTCGCCACCGGGCCGTCGCCTTGTCTGCACTCATGGGCGCGACACGGCCGCAAGTTGCCTGGTGAGAGGCCTGGTCGAGTGGAGAGCCGGGCCCGGGGCGTGCTTTGATCCATCGCACCGCAGGCCCGTCGGGACACCCGGTGACGGGGGTCCGGCGCCCGCGGACGCGGTCTTCACTCTGTCCTCAGAGGACCGCTCCCCCTTGTGACATATCCATACGAAGGGAAGTTCCATCATGAACTCCACCCCCCAGGTCGAGACCGTCGAGATCTCCGACGCCGAGCTCGACAACGTCTCCGGCGGCCTGTCCGTGAACGCCGTGAACACCCTCACGGGCACGGTGGACGGCATCGCCCCGGTCTCCGGCCTGGTCGACACGGCCGTGGGCACCGCCGAGGGTGTGACCGGCCTGAACACCGCTCCGGTCACGAACCTGGTCGCCGGTCTCTGATCGCGCCCTTGTGCCGCTGAGCCCCGGAGCCACCCCCGGCTCCGGGGCTCAGCGTTGCCTCCGTCATGCCCGCCGTCCTTGGCGGCCCTTCGCAGTCCGCCTCGGTCCTCGCAGTCCGTCTCCGTCCTTCGCAGAGTTCACACAGGTGAGGGAAGAACCGTGCAGTTCCGCCAACAGGCCCTCGCCAGACTCCAGTCGCCCGAGGAGCTCGACCTCCCGGTGCGTTTCGCCCGGCCGCAGGGCCGGCTCGTGCTCGCCGTGGCCGTGGTCGCCATGGTCGCCGCCTCGGTGTGGGCGGTGACCGGATCGGTGACCTCCACGGTGACCGCACCCGCCGTCCTGACACATGGGCAGGGCAGTTACGTACTGCAGAGCCCGGTCGCCGGCCAGGTCACCGCGGTCCTCGCGAAGCAGGGCGAGCGGCTGCCCGCCGACTCCCCCGTCCTCGAGGTCCGTACCGAGCGGGGTGACACGGTCGTCCGGACCCTCGACGCGGGCCGGGTCACCACGCTCGCCGCCGACGTCGGGCAGATCATCCGGACCGGCGCGGACGTCGCCGCCGTGGAGAAGGTTTCCGGGTCCGACGACCCGTTGTACGCGACGGTGTACGTCCCCGCCGAGAGCGCGGCCGTCATCCCCGCGCGCGCGGCCGTCGATCTCACCCTGCAGTCGGTGCCGAGCCAGGAGTACGGGGTGCTGCGCGGCAGGGTGAAGTCGGTGGACCGCGCCGGGCAGTCGGCCCTGCAGATCGCCGCCTTCCTCGGGGACAGCCAGCTGGGCGAGCAGTTCACGAAGAAGGGCAGGCCGGTGGCCGTCACGGTCGAACTGGAGAAGTCGTCCGCCACGAAGAGCGGTTACGCGTGGTCCTCGGCGGACGGTCCGCCGTTCCCCCTGACGTCGATGACCCTGGCCTCGGGCTCCGTCCGGCTGTCCGACGAACGCCCCCTCGACTGGCTGCTGCCATGACGACGACCACGCGGGAGACCCGCGGCCGCCGCCGGGCCGCCCCGGCCCGGCGCAAGGTGCCCAAGGCGCGCGGGAAGACCGTCCGCACGCCCACCGTGCTCCAGATGGAGGCCGTGGAGTGCGGCGCCGCCTCGCTGGCGATGGTGCTCGGCCACTACGGCCGACATGTCCCGCTGGAGGAGCTGCGGATCGCCTGCGGTGTCTCCCGGGACGGCTCACGGGCCAGTAATGTGCTGAAGGCGGCCCGTGGCTACGGGCTGACCGCCCGGGGCATGCAGATGGATCTGGCCGCCCTCGCCGAGGTGACGGCACCGGCCATCCTGTTCTGGGAGTTCAACCACTACGTCGTCTACGACGGCATGGGCCGCCGGTTCGGCCGGCGCGGGGTGTTCGTCAACGACCCGGGCAAAGGCCGCCGCTTCGTACCGCTGGAGGAGTTCGACGGCAGTTTCACCGGTGTCGTCCTGGTCCTGGAACCCGGGCCGGAGTTCACCCGGGGCGGCCGCAGGCCAGGGGTCCTCGGCGCGATGCCGGCCCGGCTGCGCGGCACGGCGGGGACGATGCCCGCGGTGGTGCTGTCGAGCCTGCTGCTGGTGGCGGTCGGCGCGGCGGTTCCCGGGCTCAGCCGCACCTTCATCGACGAGTTCCTGATCGGCGGACAGACGTCGATGCTGGGCGTGCTGTTCACGTCGATGGGGGCCTGCGTCCTGCTCACCCTGATGCTGACCTGGCTGCAGCAGGCCAATCTGCTGCGCGGCCGGATCATCTCCTCCACCCTGTCCAGCGCCCGCTTCCTGCGGCATCTGCTGCGGCTGCCGGTGACGTTCTTCGGCCAGCGCAGTCCGGCGGACCTGGTGCAGCGGCTGCAGTCCAACGACGCCGTGGCCGAAACGCTGTCCCGCGACCTCTCGGCGGCCGGCGTGGACGTGGTGGTGGTCGTGCTGTACGCGGTGCTGCTGTACACGTACGACCCGCAACTGACCTTCGTCGGGGTCGGGGTGGCGCTGCTGAACATCCTGGCGATGCGGATCGTCATCCGGCTGCGCGCGACCCGTACGGCGAAACTGCGCGCGGACACCGCGCGGCTCACCAACACGGCGTACACCGGTCTACAGTTGATCGAGACGATGAAGGCGACCGGCGGCGAGGACGGCTACTTCCGCAAGTGGGCGGGACAGCACGCCACCACGCTGGAGGAGCAGCAGCGGCTCGGGGTGCCGACCGCCTGGCTCGGCGTGGTCGCGCCGACGCTCGCCACCCTGAACAGCGCACTGATCCTGTGGATCGGCGGCATGCGGGCGGTCGAGGGGCACATCACGGTCGGTCTGCTGGTCGCCTTCCAGGCGCTGGTCGCCCGGTTCACGGCGCCGCTGACCCGGCTGAACGGGGTCGCGGGCCGCATCCAGGACTTCGCGGCCGACGTGGCCCGGCTGAAGGACGTGGAGAACTTCCGGGCCGACCCGCTCCACGACCGTCCCGGCTCCGGCGACTCGACGCGCCGGCTGCGCGGGCATGTGGAGCTGCAGAACGTCACCTTCGGCTACACCCCGCTGGACAAGCCGCTGCTGACCGGTTTCGACCTGACGGTCGGCCCCGGCCGGCAGGTGGCATTGGTCGGCGGCTCCGGCAGCGGCAAGTCGACGGTGTCGCGCCTGATCTCGGGGCTGTACGCGCCCTGGGAAGGGGTGGTCCGGATCGACGACCGGCGCATCGAGGACATTCCCCGTGGGGCGCTGGCCGCGTCCGTGTCCTTCGTCGACCAGGACGTGTTCCTCTTCGAGGGCACCGTCCGCGACAACGTGGCGCTGTGGGACCCGTCGATCCCGGACGAGGCGGTGGTGGAGGCGCTCAGGGACGCGGCCCTGTACGACGTGATCGCCCGTCGGCCGGGCGGCGTCCAAAGCCGCGTCGAGCAGGACGGCCGGAACTTCTCCGGCGGGCAGCGCCAGCGGCTTGAGATCGCGCGGGCGCTGGTGCGGCGGCCGAGCATCCTGGTCCTGGACGAGGTGACCAGCGCGCTGGACGCCGAGACCGAGCTGGTCGTGATGGACAACCTGCGCCGCCGCGGCTGTGCCTGTGTGGTGATCGCGCACCGGTTGAGCACCGTCCGGGACAGCGACGAGATCGTCGTCCTCGACCACGGCACGGTCGTGGAGCGCGGGCGGCACGAGGAGCTGGTGGCGCGCGGTGGCGCGTACGCCGCGCTGGTCAGGGAGCGCTGAGATGACGACGACCGTGCAGGAGGGGCACGGGGGCGACCTCGTGCTGGGCGCGCTCGGGTCGCTGGGCACCCGGGTCGACTGTGCCGGGTTCGGCCGACTGGACCTGGCGGGGCCGCAGACGTTGTGGCTGATCGTTTCGGGTGCGGTGGACCTGTTCGCGGTCGACGCCGAGGAGCAGGGCCACTGGCACCATCTGGGCCGGCTGGAGGCGGGCTCGCTGCTGCTCGGTCCGGGGGCGGGGCCGCGGCACACGCTCGTGGCCCGCCCGCTGCGGGACTGCGTGGTGCACCGGGTCGGTCTGCGCGAGCTGTACCGGGGTGCGGGCACCCAGACCTGGTCGTACGACGAGTACGGGACCCCGCAGTACGTCCCGCCGACGACCAGTCCGCTGGAGTACGCCCTCGCCCTCGGTGTCGGCCGCAGCCTGTCGGTGCTGTTCCAGGCGCCGATGGCCACCGAGCGGGCCACCGCGCCCAGCGACGACGACGTGTTCTGGATGCAGGTGCCGCCGGGCAGTGTGCAATACGGCTCGCTGTACGGGGCCGAGGCGGCGGCCGACCTGCTGATGGACCCCGCGTTGTGGCAGAGCCTGGTCGAGCAGCAGTACCGGCTGATGACCACGCTGGACCGCTGGATCGAGCAGCTCGAGCACACCCACGAAACGCGGACCGCGGCGGGCATCAGGGCCGGTGAGGCGGTCCGCGCCCAGGCCGACCGGACGCTGCTCGCATCGATCGGCACACGGTCGGCGAAGGGGACGACCGCGGCCGACGCGGACGCCACGTACGCGGCCTGCAGACTGGTCGCCCGGACGGCCGGGATCCCGCTCGCCGAGCCGGCCCGGTCGGGCACCGGCGGCGACCGTCTCGATCCGGTCGAGCGGATCGCCCTCGCGTCCCGGCTGCGCACGCGTGCCGTACGGCTGGACGGCCACTGGTGGCGCGACGACGTCGGGCCGCTGGTGGGGCACCGGGCACTGTCCGGGGCGCCGGTGGCGCTGCTGTGGCGGCGCGGCGGCTATGTCGCGGTGCATCCCGCGACGGGGCGTGAGACACCGGTGGAGAAGGCCAATGCCGCCGAGTTCGAACCGCACGCGGTGATGCTCTACCGGCCGCTGCCCGAGCGGCGGCTCGGTCCGCTCGGGCTGATGCGGTTCTGCATGGCGGGCACCCGGGGCGATCTGACCGGGCTGCTGCTCAGCGGTCTGGTCACGGTGGCGCTCGGGGCGCTTGTGCCGATCGCGACCGGGAAGGTGCTCGGCGAGTTCGTACCGAAGGCGCAGACCGGGCTGATCGTGCAGGTGTGTCTCGCGGTGATCCTCAGCAGTGTGGTGGCCGCCGCCTTCATGCTGCTGCAGAACCTCACCCTGCTGCGGCTGGAGGGCCGGGTGGAGGCCACGCTCCAGCCCGCCGTGTGGGACAGGCTGCTGCGCCTGCCGACGTCGTTCTTCACCGAGCGTTCGACGGGCGAGCTGGCGAGCGCGGCCATGGGCATCAGCGCGATCCGCCGGCTGCTGGCCGGTATCGGGCCGACGGTCGCCCAGTCCGTCACCGTCGGCGCGATGAACCTGGGGCTGCTGCTGTGGTTCAGCGTGCCGATGGCGCTGGCCGCGATCGGGATGCTGTTCGCCGTCGCCGCGGTGTTCACGGGGCTCGGGCTGTGGCAGGTGCGGTGGCAGCGGCGCCTGGTGGTGCTCACCAACAAGCTGAACAACCAGGCCTTCCAGACGCTGCGCGGCCTGCCGAAGCTGCGGGTGGCGGCGGCGGAGAACTACGCGTACGGGGCGTGGGCGTCCGAGTTCGCCCGCAGCCGGGAGCTCCAGCAGAAGGCCGGCCGGATCAGGAACCTGACGGCGGTGCTGGGCGCGGTCTATCTGCCGCTGTGCACGCTGGCGATGTTCATGCTGCTGGCGGGTCCGGCGCGCGGCTCGATGACGGCGGCCGAGTTCCTCACCTTCAACACGTCGGTGACGATGGTGCTGACCTCGGTCACCCAGCTGACCGGCGCGTTCGTCTCCGGGGTGGCGGCGCTGCCGCTGTTCGAGCAGATCCGGCCGGTGCTGGACGCGATGCCCGAGGTGCGGGCGGCCAGCACCCGGCCGGGCCCGCTGAGCGGGGCGATCGAGGCGCGGCGGGTGTCCTTCCGGTATTCGGACGACGGCCCGCTGGTCCTCGACGACGTCTCCTTCGAGGTCCGGCCGGGCGAGTTCGTGGCGGTCGTCGGCCCCAGCGGCTGCGGCAAGTCCACACTGCTTCGGCTGCTCATCGGCTTCGACCGGCCGCTGTCGGGGAGTGTGCTGTACGACGGTCAGGACCTGGCCGCGCTCGACCGGTCCGCGGTGCGCCGCCAGTGCGGTGTGGTGCTCCAGCACGCCCAGCCGTTCACCGGCTCCGTCCTGGACGTCATCTGCGGCACCGAGCCGTACCCGCCCGAGGAGGTGATGGCGGCTGCCGAGATGGCGGGGCTCGCCGAGGACATCAGGCGGATGCCGATGGGACTGCACACCATCGTCTCGGGCAGCGGCGCGGTCTCCGGCGGCCAGCGGCAGCGGCTGATGATCGCCCAGGCGCTGATCCGCCGGCCGCGCATCCTCTTCTTCGACGAGGCCACCAGCGCCCTGGACAACGAGACGCAGCGCACGGTGATCGAGAGCACCAAGGCGCTCCGGGCGACCCGGGTCGTCATCGCCCACCGGCTGTCCACGGTGATGGACGCGGACCGGGTGGTGGTGATGGAGGACGGCAAGGTGGTCCAGCAGGGACCGCCGGCCCGGCTGCTCGCCGACCCGGGCGGCCGGCTGCACGAGCTGGTGCGGCGTCAGCTGGCGTGACACGGACGGGACATCTCGGCCAGGGGCTCCGAGCACCTCCGCCCCCGGACACGCCGGAGGCCGGCGGGCGGCCCCACTCCGCCCGCCGGCCTCCCTTGCGGGACCGCACGTTCCGCGAGGAGGTCGGCACTCCCCAGTACCCGACCGCCACGCGGTCACGGGAACCATGCGGTCCCGGTCTCAGAACGCGAGAACGCCCGAACCGTGGGCGTTCATCACGCACTCGTTGGCGAAGGTGCGCTCGTACGAGAGCCGCTGCCCCTGCCACACCCCGTCGACGGTGACGACGACCGGGTCGTACCGCTGGGTGCAGAGCACGCCGTCTCTCGCCGTGAGGGCCTGCAGATCGCCGTCCACCTCGGCCAGTTCCCCGCACGCCGCGGCCGCGGCCGGGTGGGTGCCGGAGGGGCCGGGCGCACAGGTCAGGGTGACCGCGCGCTCCGGTGTGACGGTCATGGCGCTCGTCCCGTGGCCCAGGGTGAGCACCAGGGCCGACGGGGCGTAGAGCGCGGAGGGTGCGCCGCCCGGCGCTGCCGACACGGCCCCGGACAGAGGTGCGCAGACGGCTGCGGCGGTCAGGCCGATGGTGGTGGCCCAGCGCGCGGTGTTCCGCATGGTGTGCATCCTTCCGCTCGTTTCGACGAGTCGCCGGTCCGTGCTCGGTGGTGTCGGACCGGCGAGCGGGAGTCTGCCGAGTCCGCCGCGGAAACACACGTCGACCGGGCCGCTTTCAGTAACATTGCGTATTGAATCAGTGGCGCGAAGTCACGGAATGTGTGGGCGTGAACCCGGTAACCGCACGGCCGGTGCTTGTGCGAAGTGGCCAGATGGCCGAATTTCCGCCACTTCGCGATAGGCCTGAAACATTCCGTTTCCGTTCCCGGCAGACCGTTCCGCGACGCCTTCTGTTCATGATTCAGTCGGCTCGACGAGGAGAGGCGGGGACGTCGTATGGCCAAGCACTGGGCGGACTTCCAGTACGAGATCTATCTGAACGGGATGACGGGTGCCGTGCCCCGGCTGCCCACGGACCTGACCCGGCTGGAGGAGCTGACCGAGCGGCGGCTCGGGCCGGGCCCGGTCGGTTATGTGGCGGGCAGCGCGGGCGACGGCAGTACCGCGCGCGCCAACCGGGCGGCTCTCGCGCGCCACCGGATCGTGCCGCGCATGCTGCGGGACGTGCACGAGCGTGATCTGTCGGTGGAGGTGCTCGGCCGCGCGCTGCCGGCGCCGCTCGCGCTGGCGCCGGTCGGGGTGCTGTCGCTGATGCACCCGGACGCCGAGCCGGCCGCGGCGCGGGCCGCCGTCGCGCAGGGTGTGCCGTTCGTGCTGTCCTCCGCGTCCAGCACGCCGATGGAGCAGGTCGCGGAGGCGATGGGCGACGCGGAGCGCTGGTTCCAGTTGTACTGGCCGAAGGACCCTGAGGTCGCCCGGAGTTTCCTCGGCCGGGCCAAGGCCGCCGGGTTCACGGTGCTGGTGGTCACCCTGGACACTCCCCTGCTGTCCTGGCGTCCGCGCGACCTGGACCAGGCTTTTCTGCCGTTCCTGCACGGGGTGGGCACCGCCAACTACTTCTCGGACCCCGCGTTCCGGGCCGGCCTGGCCAAGCCCGTGCACGAGGACCCGAACGCGGCGGTGATGCATTTCGTCGGCATGTTCTCCGACCCCGCCAAGACCTGGCCCGACCTCGCGTTCCTGCGGGAGAACTGGGACGGCCCGATCGTTCTCAAGGGTGTGCTGCACCCGGACGACGCCCGTCTCGCGGCCGATGCCGGGATGGACGGGGTGGTGGTGTCCAACCACGGCGGCCGTCAGGTGGCCGGGGCCGTCGCGGCGGCGGATGCGCTGCCCGGGGTGGTGGCCGCCGCCGGTGACCGGCTGACCGTGCTGTTCGACAGCGGTGTCCGCACCGGCGACGACGTCTTCAAGGCGCTCGCCCTCGGCGCGCGGGCCGTACTCGTCGGACGGCCGTACGTCTACGGGCTCGGCCTGGACGGGCAGGCGGGGGTCGAGCATGTGATCCGCTGTCTGCTCGCCGAGCTGGACCTCACCCTCGCCCTGTCCGGGCATGCCACCCCGGCCACGATCGGGCCCGGCGACCTCGTGGAGGGCACCGGCTGACCCGGCCGGGACACCGCGCGCCGGGCCGGGGCGGTGGGCTCCCGCGCCCGCTCCCCCCGGCTCGGCGCGCGGTGCGTGTCATCGCACCGGCGCGCCGTTCACGTAACCGGCCCGGCCGGCTCCGTGTGCCGTACCGCCGGGGTACGGGTGCGGCTGATCGACAGGGCCTTCTCGGCCGAGGACACCGGGTCGGTCAGCCAGCGCTGGTTCTCGGTCCGGTCCCGCACCCTGATGACGATGTCGGCGTTCGCATCGGGGGCGGCCGGGGTGAGCGCCAGCTGTTCGTCCCAGCGGGGCAGCAACTCGCCCTGCCCGGTGAGGTCGTAGCGCACGTCCTCGGCCCGGTTCTCGCCGGCGTCGGCGCAGGTGGCGAGGACGACGACCCCGGCGTCCTTGTGCGCGTCCAGGCACAGGCCCGGGTCGGCCACGCTGCGCAGCAGCCCGTCCTCCTCGTAGGTCCACTGCTGGCTCAGCCGCGAGGAGCAGCCCGTGAGCCGGGTGCCGGCGCCGTCCTGGGGCTCGCCCCGGGTGTCGAGGCACAGGCCGGAGGCGACGTTGCGCAGGAGGGCCGGCTGCGGCCCCGTGGGCAGTCCGGCCACGCCCGGCGGGGACTCGGTCGGTACGACCCCCCGGCCGCCGGCCGCGCTGGTGACGCCGGTCGGGTCGGTGCCGCTGCCGTCGGGTGAGGAGCCACCGGCGATGAGCACGCTCACCAGCACGCCGGCCGAGACGGCGCCGAGGCCGGTGAGCAGGGTCCTGGTGGAGCGCACGGCATCCGGGAGTCCGAGGCCGGTGAGGCGGGCGGGGGCGGGGATCCGGGACAGCAGGCGGGGCCGGCTGCCGCCGGACGGTCCGCCGCCGGACCGGTGTCCGCGACGGGCGGCGCGGCCGCCGCGCGGGCCCGGGGTCGCCCGGCCGGGGCGCGAGTCGAGGTAGCGGCGGGCGCCCCAGCCGAGAACGGCCTCGGCGACGAGCGTGCCGAGGCCGCCCTCGAAATGGCTCAGCTGCTCGGCCGCGTTCCGGCAGTAGCGGCATTCCTCCAGGTGCTGCTGGACATCGGGGAGCAGTGTTCCGCCGCGGCGGATGGGGACGTCGAGGAGCCGGTTGTAGAACCGGCAGTCCTTCGTCGGCGCGAGTTCCTGATGGGCGTGGACACAGCCCTGACGAAAGGTGTCACGCGCCTGTTGGAGCGTGCCCGAGGCGATGTCGGGGTCGATGCCGAGGAGGCCTGCCGGGACGGATATGGGTTCGGCCTCGACCTCGACGTGCCAGAGCACGCAGCGGGCGAGGGCGGGCAGGGACCGGAACGAGCGCTGGGCGAGCGTGCGGTTCTCCGGCGTCATCGTCCTGGCCGCGCGCATGCCGCGCCCGCCGGCCGGCTTCAGCAGTTCCGGCAGGGCACCGGCGGTCCGGTCGTCCGAGGCCCATTCCCGGACCGTGTCCCGTACGGCCACCAGCAGCACGGGGCGCAGGGCGACGGCCGGTTCGCCGAGGGCGACCCGGTTCAGGACGCGGTGCTGTGCCGCCGCGGTGACCATGGCGGCGGTCGGCCCCGACGAGGCGAGGCAGACGGTCGCGTAGTCGTGCATGGCCGGCCAGTGACGTGCCGTCAGCATCGCGACGGCATGGGTCGCCTCGCCCTCCGGACGGCCTCGCAACCGTGCGGCGAGGGACTCGTCGGACTCCCCCGGATCCCCTCCGGGAGGGGGATGAGGAGACCGAGGGGAATGAGGGGTGGGCACTGAGATGGTTCCTTCCCACACACAGGTGACACAGAAGTTCTGACGCCGAAAAGGGAAGTCCCATGTGGTCCATACCTCTTTGGCGGCGTCGCGCGGGAGGGCGCGAATTCACCGACGGTGAAAGCGGACCCGGTTCATCAACGCGCGTGCGACCCCGGATTTTACCCCCTCACGGGGGGCTCACTCTCGCACAGCCGGCACACGGCCAACAAGGCACCGGGGAAGCCTCCGCTCGTTGACAGGAAGTCAAAAGGAAAAACGTGCCCGGAGTCTCCCTCATCGGCTTTCCACCTGCGTTTTCCTTGAGGTTCACCGGTTCTCGCATTCCGGCGATGGGGTCAGATCTGCCAGGAGCGGAGCCGGTCCGCGGCTCCGTAGACATCCGTCGTACCGGACATCAGATCGCGGGCGAGGTCGACGATCGCGCCGTAGGGCGGGTCGACGCCAACGCCGCTGACGAACATGTACGCCACCGCCGTGGCGCAGGCGAAGCGGGCGTTGGCCGACGGCAGGGGGCGGAGCAGGGCGAGAGTGTGCAGCAGGGCGGCGGCCCGCCAGGCCGCGTCCGAGTTCACGCCGAGGCGGGGCGGGTCGACGCGGTGCCGGGCGACGGCCGCGACCAGCGCCGAGAAGTCGTTGATGGTGGGCTGGTCCGGGAGGACCTCCTCGTGCCGCTGGAGCAGCCAGGGCACGTCGATGTGCAGAACGGATGCCATCGGTCAGGCGGCCCGTCCCGCGCCCTTGGCCCGCGGTTCGTCGTCCGGGAAGGCGGCGGCGAATTCGTCGGCGTGCGAGGCGAAGAACCGGCGGAACGCCTCCGCGCCCTCCTGGAGTGCCCGGTGGCGGGCGATGTCGGCCGCGGCCGCCTCCCGCACCAGCGCCTTCATCGATGTACCGCGCTCCTTGGCGATCTGCCGCAGGTCCTCGAGTTCACGGTCACTGAACTCCACATTCAGAGCAGGCATGCCATCACGGTACCGCTCAGGTACTCGATCGTAAATACCACCAGTTCAGAGTGGGTGTGTGGCGGTACCGAAAGAGATGTGCCGGAGGTGGCGTCCCGTTCCGCGGGACGACACCTCCGGCACCGGCGCGGGTACTTTGGCCCGCTACCCCTGGTCGGCCACGAAGGAGGCCATGCGGGTCAGGGCCGCGTTCCAGTTGATGGTGTGCTCGTTGGTGGACCAGGACTGGATGTCGTCGATGAAGCAGAACTGGCCGACGCAGCCCTGGAGCATCGACTGGGCGTAGGGGTCCTGGATGCTCGAGTTGGGTCCGCCGGAGAGGGTCCCGGCGGGCGGGTTCGGCAGCGCCGGGTCGAGCTGGCGGGCATACCAGCGGCTGTGCTGGTTCTGCGCGCTGACCTCGCCGTACCCGGTGACGTAGGAAATGTTCAGGGCGTTGCGGCCGAGGATGTAGTCCATGCTCTGCAGCGCACCGTCCCGGTACTTGGTTGCGCCGGTGAGGTCGTGCGCCGTGGCGAGGACGACCGCGTTGTTGAGGATCTGATGACTGGAGCCCCAGTCGTAGACGTGGCCGGCCGGCGCGTACGGCATGCCGTACGGGTGTGCCTTCAGCGTGTCCAGGTAGCGGTCGGCGCCCTTGACGACGGATGTGCGGACCTTGTCCCGGCCCGGGAGCCTGTTCGGCACCGTCGCGAGGTCGAGCCGGCCGGCCGCCGCGGTGCGCGACCAGTCGAAGCCGAGGGGGCCGAAGATGTCGGCGGTGTGCACCGGGGACTTCAGGACGTACTCCTTGAACTGCCGCTCTCCCGTGGTGAGATACAGCTCGGCCGCCGCCCAGTAGAACTCGTCGCTCACCTCGTCGTCCGGATAGGCGCCGCCGCCGATGCCGTCGTCCGGGCTCGCGTACTCCTCGGGGTGGGCGAGCGCGGCCGTCCAGGCGGTGCGCGCGGCGGCCAGGGCCTCGGCCGCGAATTCCCTGTCGTAGGGCCGGTACAGGCGGGCCGCCTGGGCGGCCGTGGCCGCGAGGTTCAGGGTGGCGGCGGTGCTCGGCGGGTGCAGTTCGCGCTTCTGCGGGTCGTCGCCGGGCAGCAGCGGCAGCCCGGTCCACTGCTCGTCGTGGATCTTGTGGTGGGCCATGCCGGCCAGCGGCTCTCCCCCGGGCACCTGCATCTTCAGCAGGAACTCCAGTTCCCAGCGTGCCTCGTCAAGGATGTCGGGCACCCCGTTGCCGCTCTCCGGGATGTTCAGCGTGCCGTCGCCCAGCTTGTCCGCCTGTCCGGTGCGGGCGTGCCGGGCGCGTTCGTAGGTGCTGAGCACCTCCCAGGTGCTGATGCCGCCGTTGACGACGTACTTGCCGTGGTCGCCGGCGTCGTACCAGCCGCCGGTGACGTCGAGGGTGTAGTCGCAGACGCCCGGTCGGCAGGGCACCTTGCCGTCGCCCTGGTTGGGTGCCGCGTCCACGTGTCCGGCCGGGCGGGCGTAGCCGGGGCGCAGGTCGTCGCGGATCTCGATGCCGCTGCGCTGGGTGTAGTAGTACTTCGCCGAGTCCAACCGCAGCCGCTCGTAGGCGCCGGCCTCGATGTCGAAGGGCCGGCTGGTCTCGCCGTCCACGGCCAGGGTGTAGCCGGCACCCCGCGCGCGGTGGGCGCCGAAGTCGATGGAGTGGACGTTCTGCCCGGAGGAGCCGTCCACGCCGCGCGGCACGGTCCTGCCCTGCCGGACGACCCTGCCGTCGGCGTCCTTCAACTGCCAGGGCAGCCGCTCGGTCGCCCCGGTGACCAGGGTGGCGTTCTTCGGGCCCGCCGGGAGGTAGGCGACCTGGTTGACGCGGATCCGGGGCCCGGTGTCGGGCTCGTACGGCTCGGGCTCCACGCCACCCAGCAGGGACACGTCGTCCACGCAGAAGCGCCAGGGGTCGGGGCTGCCGCCGAGCTGGAGACCGACCTGGCCCCGCTCGGTGTCCACGGGTGCGGTGAAGGTGTAGGAGTAGGTGTCGCCGGAGACGCTGAGCTGTGGGGAGACCTCGTAGTAGGTGTCGTACGGGGCTTCCGAGAGGCCGACGATCGCGCGGACCACATGGCCCGCGGGTGTGCCGGTCGCGGCGAAGGAGAAGCGGTACGACTCCCCCTTCACGAGGGTGATGTCGTTCTGGCCGACGGCGGCGTCCCACCGGTTGGTGGTGCCGCCGGGGACGTCGGCGCACAGGCGGCCCTCGGACAGGCTCGTGGTGACACCGGCGGAGGCCCACCAGGGTTCGGTGGTGGTGTCGAAGGTGCCGTTGCGGACCTGCTCGACCTCGTCGGCCCCGGCCGGGGCGGCCGGCAGCGCGGTGAGCGCGGTCGCCAGCAGGCCGGTCAGGGACAGCAGAGCGGTTCTGCGTCTGTTCACGTCTGAGCTCCTCTGGTGGGAGGACACGGCGGCGGCTACGAATGGGAGCGCTCCCATTCATACGGGGACATCGTTGTGGCAGATGTGACACTCCGTCAACGGGTGGGACAGGACTGGTGGCGAACGCCGTCGGACGACGGGCGCGTGCCGGTCACGTGCCGGACCGCCACCGGACGGGCACCAGGCGTTTGTCGGGCCGGGAACCGGGACCGGAGACCGGGGTCGGGGGCCGGGGCCAGGGGCCGGAGACCGGGACCGGAGACCGGGACCGGAAACCGGCTCGGTCCGCTTCGGTGACCGTCTCGGGGGGACTCCCGTCTCTCGCGTCCCGCCTGCGGAAACCCGGCCGGACGGGGTTCCGGTCCACACCCGCCTCCGACGCACTAGGGTGGAACTCTGGCGATCGACCAGTTCACGGTGAGTGTGCGATGGAGTGGCGACGATGAGGGCGGACGACCCGTTCGACGATCCGGTGACGGCTCGGGCCGTCATCGCCGCCGACGGCACCGTCACCCGGTGGAACGAGGCCGCCCGGCGGCTGCTGGGCCACCGGGCCGAGGACGTGGTCGGCCGCCCGGCGGTCCGTCTGCTCGCCGACGGAGCACAGCCTCCCCGGCCGCCGGCCGACACGCGCTGGAGCGGCACGCTCGCACTCCGGCACCGGGACGGCGGCACCGTCACCGTGTGGCTGCTCGCCCACCGCGGCCGGCCGGAGGAAGGCGAGGCCGACGACTGGCTGGCCGTCACCCCGTTGCCGTCCGAGCCCGCCGATCCGGCCAAAGACCCGCTGCTCTGGGCGGCGATGGTCCAGTCCTCGTGCGCCACCGTCGTCTTCGACACGGAACTGCGCCTGCACGGCGCCAACGACGCGATGGCCGAGCTCCTCGGGCTGCCGGCCGCCCATCTGCGCGGTCTGACGCCCACGGACGTCGGCGGCCGGCCCTGGCACAGGGAGCTGGAGCGGCACATGCGCCGGGTACTGCGGACGGGCCGGGGGCACGACGTCCAGCCGGGCCTGCGGGCCCCCGACAAGAGCCACGAAGGTTCCTGGCTGGCCCGGATCGCGCCGCTCACCGACGACTCGGGCCGGGTCGTCGGTGTCTGCGTGACGGCCCATGACTTCACCGAGCAGAACAGGGCGCGGGCACGGCTGCAGCTGGTCAACGAGGCCAGCATCCGCATCGGCACCACCCTCGACGTCACCCGGACGGCGCAGGAGCTGACAGAGGTCTGTGTCCCCGCGCTCGCCGACTTCGTCAGTGTCGACCTGCTCGATCACCATCAGGGGGCCGATCCCACCGATCCGCTCACTCTGCCGGTCTCGCTACGCCGGATCGCCCATCGGTCCCGCACGGCGGGCAACCCCGAGTCGGCCACCGACCTGGGCAAGGTGGTCGTCTACCCGGCCGCCGCACCCCAGGCCGACTCCCTGGTCGCCGGCCACAGCGTCGTCGCCTCGGTGCCCTCCGGTGATCTCGATCCGTGGTTCGCGGTCGACAACGTCCGCGCCCGGCAGATCCGGGAGTTCGGTGTCCACTCGATGCTGTCCGTACCCCTCCAGGCCCGCGGTGTCACCCTCGGCGTCGCCTCCTTCACCCGGTTCCGGCACCCCGAGCACTTCACCTATGACGACGTACTGCTGGCCGAGGAGATCACCGCGCGCGCGGCCGTCTGCATCGACAACGCCCGCCGCTATTCACGCGAACGCGAGACGACCCTCACGCTCCAGCGCAGCCTGCTCCCCCGCGGCCTGCCCCGGACGGTCGCGGTGGACGCCGTCTCCCGGTACCTGCCGGCCGCGCACACCGGCGTGGGCGGCGACTGGTTCGACGTGATTTCGCTGTCCGGGATGCGGGTGGCCATGGTGGTGGGGGCCGTCGTCGGCCACGGCATCCAGGCGTCGGCGACGACGAGCCGGCTGCGTACGGCCGTGCGCACCCTCGCCGACATCGATCTGGCCCCGGACGAACTGCTCACCCACCTCGACGACCTGGTCCTGCATCTCTCGCACGAGTCGGGCGGCGGCACCGGCCCCGGCGAGGTCGGCGCGACCTGCCTGTACGCGGTGTACGACCCGGTGTCACGCCGCTGCACCCTGGCGCGGGCGGGACATCCGCCGCCGGTTCTGGTCCCGCCGGAGGGGCCGGTCCGCATACTGGACCTGCCGTCCGGGCCGCCGCTGGGCCTGGGCGGGCTGCCCTTCGAGTCCGTGGAGCTGGCGCTGCCCGAGGGCAGTGTGCTGGCGTTCTACACGGACGGCCTTGTCGACGGCCGGGGCGGCGACACCGCCGCGGACGCGGGCCCGCGCATGCTCTGCGACGCTCTGTCCCACGCCGCCTCCGGGTCGCTCGACGAGGCCTGCGACCGTGTTCTGCAGGCCATGCTCCCTCCGGTTCCCGCCACGGACGACGTGGCGCTGCTGCTGACCCGTACCCGCGGGCTGCCGTCCTCCCGGGTCGCCACCTGGGACGTCCCGGCCGACCCGGCACTCGTCTCGCCGGTCCGCAAACAGGTCCTCGACCAGCTGGGCGTGTGGGCGCTGACCGACGCGTCGTTCACCGTCGAGCTGGTGGTGAGCGAACTGGTCACCAACGCGATCCGCTACGGCGCGCCGCCGATCCGGCTCCGGCTGATCTGCGACGCGTCGACGCTGATCTGCGAGGTGTCCGACGCCAGCCACACCGCCCCGCATCTGCGGCGCGCCAGGACCTGGGACGAGGGCGGCCGGGGGCTGCTCCTGGTCGCCCAGCTCACCCAGCGGTGGGGCAGCAGGCACACCGCCGAGGGCAAGACCATCTGGGCCGAGCTGGGGCTGGCGGAGGAACTGTGAGCGTCCGACCGGCCCGGTCCGCCTAGTCGTTACTCTCGTCCTCGTTCTCGACGAGGTCCCAGGTGACGACCTTCATCTGGAGGTCGGGTTCCGAGGTGTCGATCGCCCAGCGCTGGGCGTCCGTGTCGTCGCGGGCCTTGAGAACGAGGGTGCCCGAGCCGTCGGTCGCGGCGGGTGCCAGGCCCAGGTCCTGACCGGAGCGGGGCACCAGGGCGCCCTGGACGGTGAAGTCGTAGCGCGCGGTGTCGGCGTCCTTCGGGGCCTCGCCGGTGCACCGGGCCAGGCGCACCGAGTAGCCGAGGCGGGAGTCCAGGCACAGGTCCGGTTCCGCGGCGTTGCGCAGCAGCCCGTCGGTCTCGTACGTCCACTGCTGGACCTTGCCCGCCGAGCAGGCGGTGAGTTCGGTCTCGGCGCCCGCGACCGCCCGGCCGCCGACGACACCGACGCACAGGCCGGAGGCGGTGTTGTGTAGCCGGCCGCGCAGGGCGCCCTTTGCCACTTCTCCGGAGCGGAACCACGACGGGTCGCCGGGCGGGCTGCCCACGGCGGCGTCGGGGGATTCGGAGGGACGGCCGGCGCCCCGTGCGGCGGCGTCGCCGGAACCGCCCGTGGTCCACAGCACCAGCGGGAGGACGACCAGCCCGCTGACGGTGAGGATGCCGGCGGCGAGGTTGCGCCGACGCGCGGCCCGACGGGCGGCCTTCCGGGCGACCCGGGAACCGGCGCGCAGCACGGCACCGCGAGGACCGGTACGGGAGGCCACGCGCCGCCGGGAGCGGGCACCGGACCGGGAAGCCGTGCCTGCGGAAGTGGCCGGGGCGGTGCTCGGTATCGGGAGCGCCGTGGGGGCCGCGGAGGTGGCGGGCGCGGTGCGGGGTGCCTCGCTGGGGAGGGGCGGGACCGGCGTCCCCGCATCCGTGAACGACTCGCCCGCCACCGCCGGTGGCTTGCCCGCGGGCACGGCGAACGGATCGCCCGCCGTTTCCAAACGTCCGTCGGCGGGGCCGGGGAACGCCGCGCCGATGACGCCCTCGGGCGACGGCCGTTCCTCGGCGGCCGACTCATCGGTGACGTCGGCCGCCCGTGCCCTGCTCTCCGTGTACTCCCGTGCGCTCCAGCCCAGGACCGCCTCGGCCAGGGCCGTACCGAGTCCGCTGGTGAAACAGGCGAGTTGGTCCGCCGCGTACCGGCAGTGGGTGCAGTTCTCCAGGTGGGTGCGCAGGTCCGGCTCGATTTCGGTGCCCACTCGTCGGTAGGACACCTCCAGCAGGCGCAGATAGCGTCGGCACTCCTGGTCGGGAGCGAGTTCACCGTGGAGTTGGAGGACTTCGTCGCGCAACCGCTCCTGGGCGCGACGCAGTTCGATGCGGGCGCCCTCCTCGTCCAGGGCAAGCAGGCCGGCGGGGACGTGGAGCGGTTCGGACTCGACCTCGGTGTGCCACAGCAGACAGCGCGCGGACTGCGGCAGCCGCTGGAACGCCCCTGACAGCAGGCGTCGTTCGGGCGATGGCAGCGGCCGTGCGGCCGGCCGTCGGCCGCCGTCGGAGGCGGAGGCGGTGGTGGCGAGATCGGGGTGGAGCATGTCGCGCCGGTGGTCGCCGTCCCATTCGGCGGCGATCCGACGTACCGTGACGAGGAGTTGGGGACGCCATGCGGAACTCGGGCCGTTGCGCCGCAGGGTCTCGCCGAAGAGTCGGGTGAACGCGGCGGTGGTGAGCATCCCGGCGGAACGGGGACTGTCGGTGCACAGCCGGGCATAGCCGAAGACCGACTCCCAGTGCCGGTCGAGGAGTTCACCGACGGGGTGCAGTACCGGGGCGGCCCCCGTCCACTTCCGCAACTCGTCACCCAGTTGTTCGTCCGTCACGTCGAACGCGACGGTCGGGGCCTGGGAATTCGACAGGCCGGTGTCCTTCACGGATGCAATCCTCTCGGGGACGCGCGGGGTAAAGTCCGAACCAGCGGACCCGGGGCCTCGCCGACGATACAGCGGGAGCCTGCCCGTAGAGGATCCGACATCTCGAACATGCGCCCGGAGCAGCTCTTTTGGAGCCTGGGTGGCATGCTGGAGCGGGCTCGTGCATGCCAGGACAAAAGGCATTGCCCGCACGCCGACAAGACCCACTTTTGCACAGGTCAACGATCTGGAACAAGAGATTCCATGATTTCCCGTATTTCCCGTGCGATTGACGCTTTTTGACAAGATGTCAATGGCATTCGAGCCGCTTGATTCACGCGCCCAATCATCCGATTCGACGGCCGGTGTCCGAAAAGGCAATGCGGACGCGCGCCGCGCGGCCCTTCCGTCCCCGGGTGCGCGTGTGCGGTCTGCGCGTCCGGGGTGCACGGGTGCGCACGGGATCACTCGGCGCCGGTCGCACTCATCCCGGCCGTACGAGATCCAGGGCCCGCTCCCAGGGGAACTCTGGCCGGTCTTCGTCCGGCGCCGTCTCCCCTGCGTACGGGGCATCGAAGCGGACGCCCATGGCGGTGAGCCGCTCCAGGCTCTCCCGGTAGGCGGGGTGAGCAGCCAGGGCGGTGCCGACACACGGCAGGACGGCGATCGGCACGCCGAGCCCCATGGCCTCGCACAGGGTGCCCAGCGCGAGGGTGTCGGCGATTCCGGCCGCCCATTTGTTGACGGTGTTGAAGGTGGCGGGCGCGACCACCACCGCGTCGGGCTCCGGGAAGGGGCGTGGTTCGCCGGGCGTGCGCCAGGCCGACCTGATCGGCCTGCCGGTCTGCGCGCGGACCGCGCTGGCGTCGAAGAACCCGTTCATGGCGACGGGGGTCGCGATGACACCGACCTCCCAGCCCTGCTCCTGCGCGGCGGTGATCAGCTTGCTGACGTCCGCGGCGACACCGGCGGCGCAGACGACGACGTAGAGGAAGGGCTTCGGAGCCTGTTCGGTCACCCGGAAAGCCTATGACCCGGCCGGCGGCCGCGGTACGAAGGCGCGGTGTACGGAGAGGCTGTCCTCGTAAACGTGGTGGCGGACGACCAGGCCGTTCCGCACGGTGAGCAGCAGGGCGAAGCGGGCACGGTAGGGGCGTCCTGTGGACCGGGCGGTCTGCCGTATCTCACCGAACACCACCGCGTCCTCGCCGTCGACCAGGATGCGCTCGATCTCGGTGGCGGCCGCGTCGGGCACGTGGTGGGCGACCAGTTCCCGGTAATGGGCGGCGGCGTCGGCCCGGGTGGCCCGGTGACGGATCCAGGGGGTCGCGGTGCTGCCGTGTTCGTCCTTCGGCCAGTCGAGTTGCCAGTCGCAGGGGTCGGCGTACAGCTCGGCGATGTGGTCCGGGGCACCGTGGCCGATCCGGCGCAGCAGTTCCTCCACGGTGGCGCGGGTGCTGGTGGGCGGGGCGGTACGGGTCGGGCTGGTCCGGGTCGGTGTGGCCGGGGTCGGTGTGGGCTCGGTCATGACGGGGTCTCCTGGGTCCAAGGGTGGGCCGAGTTCAAGGGCTTCGGTCCGGGGAATGGTCATGACTGTGCCGTGGACACGCCGATGACGCCATGACGTCGGAGGTCATGTGCGGTCCGGTCGACACTGGTACGGAACGAGCTGATCCGCATGGCCCCACGGCCGTCCCGGAGACCGGGTCGGCCACGGGCCGCGACAACGACGGGACGGATGGCATGCCTCTTCAGGGCGAGTACGAGCCCAGCCCCACGCAGTGGGTGCGCGACCAGGTGGAACTGTACGAGAGCTCCGGCGGCACCGAGGGGACGACCCTGGAGGGCAGGCGGGTGGTGCTGCTGACCACGCGGGGGGCCAGGAGCGGCAAGCTGCGGAAGACCCCGGTGATGCGCGTCGAGCACGAGGGGCGCTACGCGGTGGTGGCCTCGCTGGGCGGAGCACCCCGGCACCCGGTCTGGTACCACAACCTCAAGGCCGATTCACAGGTGGAACTGCGGGATGAGCAGGCCGTTCGGGACATGACGGCCCGTGAGGTGACCGGGAAGGAGAAGGCGGAGTGGTGGGAGCGGGCCGTCGCGGCGTTCCCCCCGTACGCCGATTACCAGGAGAAGACGGACCGGGAGATCCCGGTCTTCGTACTGGAGCCGTGCGACTAGGGCCTCTCGTTTGGATCATGCCGGGCTCGCGGGGCCCGGCATGATCCGAACGAAAAACCCCAGGACTTGCCCGGAGAGGGGACCGGTAGTGGCCCGGAGAGGCCCGGCCGAATTTTCTTCGGTTCGGCGCGCATGACGCCCCGGCCGGCGGGCACCCGCAGTTCAGGCCCCGCCGCGTTCCCCCGTCGCGGCGGGGCTCACCCCTGCCACCGCACTGTGGGAGATTGCCCCGGTCGGGCCGTGCCGAGGGCGGAAAACGGGGAACGTGGGGCACAGGACCTTTCCGAACGCCTGCAAGACCTGGGAGATCCACGTGGCGAAGAAGAAGAGCAAGAAGAAGCTGCCCCTGGCGTACAAGCCCATCGGGTTCGCGTTGGGCTGGACGAGTGGCACCGTGGCGGGGCTCGCGTTCCAGAAGACGTGGAAGCTGATCCGGCACGAGGACGACGCCCCCGACGCACTGGACCGGGACCGCCGATGGGGCGAGATCCTGCTGGCCGCGGCGATCCAGGGCGCCATCTTCGCGGTGGTGCGCAGTGCCGTGAACCGCGCGGGTGCCAAGGCCATCGAACGCTCGACGGGCTCCTGGCCCGCCCAGGAGAAGGGGAGCGCCTGACAGGGCCCTCCCCTCACGCGAAGCCCCCGGCGCCTCTGTGCGCCGGGGTACGGCCCTCGACAGCCCGGTGGGCCCGGCTGTTCGGCGGGCGTCAGCCCAGCTTCGGTGCCACCGGGACATCGCAGCGCAGGGTGAAGGAGTGCCCGGCCGGATCGGCGTAGCCGCGTTCCTCCAGAGGGCCCGCGGCGTCCTTCGTCTCCACCGGGCGGCCGCCGAGACCCACGATCAGACGTTCCGTGGCGTCCAGGTCGTCGACCACGAACTCCAGGTGCGCCTGGAGCGAGTTCTCGGGGCGCGGCCAGCTCGGCGCGGTGGCGTTGGTGTCCCGGCGCAGCGCCAGCCGGAAGCCGTCGGCGGCCCGGATCTCCACCCGGTTGGCCTGGGCGTCCACCACCTCCGCCGCCAGCAACTCGCGGTAGAACTCGGCGAGTTTCTCGGGCTCGGCGCAGTCGAGCACCACCACTCCCGCAGGCACGGTCGGCATGTCTCCTCCACAGGGTCAGGGTTCTGTGCAGGGCTCGGGGCGACGCCCCGGCCTGTACTGGGCATCTGTCCCGGTTCCATGGGTTCAATCAACGGTGAATCCATTGCCTCATGGGGCTCTTGGGGAGGCGTGCACCTCAAGTGCCTTGCCCAGTAACGGATATCACGACAGGCACTTGGTGTAGATCATCTAGGATCTGGGCATCCTCGTTCCGCTTACCAAATGAACTTTCGTGCGGTGAAGTCGAGTTCGAGTGTGCGGGTCGTCTCCGCGGCGGCCCGCTCGCAGGGCGGGGGGACTCTGCGCTCTGTCTCCCGAAAGGAAGCACATGCCTCAGGACGTCCGGTTCGACCTTCCCTTCAACACCCCGGTCAGCGAGCATCTGGAGTACGCGCGGGCGCGTCACCTGCGTTGGGTGTGGGACATGGGACTGGTGCGCAGCCGGGCCGGGTTCGACGAGTACCGCTCCTGGGACCTGCCGCAGGCCGCTGCCCGCACCTATCCGTACGCCTCGGCCGAGGACATGGTCGTCCTGATGAACTGGTTCTCACTGGCGTTCCTGTTCGACGACCAGTTCGACGCCGGGCGGCCGGATCGGGCGGACGTGATAGCCGACGTGGCGCGGGAGCTCATCGTCACCCCGCTGCGGCCGGCAGGGAGCACACCCCGGGTGGTCTGCCCGATCACGGTGGCCTGGGCACAGGTCTGGGAACGCCTCTCGGATGGCATGTCCCTGACCTGGCAGACCCGGTTCGCCGCGTCCTGGGGCCGGTTCCTGGTGGCCCACTGCGAGGAGGTCGACCTGGCGGCCCGCGGGCTGACCGGGACCCTCGGCCTCAACGAGTACGCCGTGTTCCGGCGCCGTACCGTCGGCATCCACCACAGCATCGACGCCGGTGAGCGCAGCCGCGGCTTCGAGGTGCCGGCGCGGGCGATGGCCCATCCTCTGATGGAGCGGATGCGTGACCTGGCCGCGGACACCATCGGGTTCATGAACGACATCCACTCCTTCGAGCGAGAGCGGCGCCGCGGCGACGGCCACAACCTGATCGCCGTACTGCGCCGGGAGCGCGGCTGCTCGTGGGAGGAGGCCACGGCCGAGGCGTACCGCATGACGACCGCCTGCCTGGACGAGTACCTGGAGCTCGAGGCACGGGTGCCCCGCATGTGCGACGAGCTCGCGCTCGACGCGGACGAGCGCGAGCGGGTGGACAAGGGCGTGCAGGCCATCCAGCACTGGATCGAGGGCAATTACGAATGGGCCCTGACCAGCGGCCGGTACGCGACGTCGAAGGAGGGCGCGGTGGCCACGGCCGAACAGGCGGGCCGCGGCTCGGTCGACGACCTGCTGACCGTGTGAGACGGCCGTGCTGTCCGGCCCCCGTCCCGGGGGCCGGACAGCACGGCCGGTCACGGTGGCCGTCTCGGCGGCGCCCGGTGTCAGGTGCTGAACTCGACCGGCAGGCGGTCCAGCCTGGTCTCCCAGGTGGAGGCGGTCGAGGACAGCTCGTCCGGCGGCACCGCCAGGCGCAGGTCCCGCAGCCGGTGCAGCAGGACGTCCACGGCGATCTCGATGACGGCCTGGCCGATGTTCTGGCCCGGGCATTCGTGCGGTCCCCCGCTGAATGCCAGATGCGACTGGTTGCCCTGTACGGACACCCCGGAGTCCGGGCGGATCTCCGGGTCCTGGTTGCCCGCCGCAAGGCCCAGGACCAGCAGATCGCCCTCCTGGATCCGGTGACCGCCGATCTCCAGGTCGCTGGTGGCGAACCGGCCGGGCAGCACCGCGAGCGGCGGGCTGTTCCACATGACCTCCTCGACCACCGCGGAGATGTTCAGCCGGCCGCTGATCAGCCCGGACAGCCGCGCGGTGTCGGTGAGGACCAGCTGGAGCACCCGGGCGAGCAGGTTGCTGGTGGTGGTGTGGCCGGCGATCAGCACCAGGCGCAGATGGCTGACCACCTCCTCCTCGTCGAGCCGGGCGGGGTGCGCCAGCAGGGCGGTGGTGAGGTCGCTGCCGGGTTCGGACCGCTTGCGGACGACGAGCGCGCCGAGGATCTCCTGGATGCGGCTGTCGTGCGTGACCGCGTCCTCGCCGCCCTTGAGGACCTGGGCGCACGACTCGACCAGGTCGCGCCCCTCGGCCTCGGGCAGCCCCAGGACGCGGGTGATCACCAGCATCGGCAGGTACTCGGCGTAGTCGCTCACCAGGTCGGCGCGGCCGGTGTCCGCGAAGGCGTCGATCTCCTTGTTCGCGAAGTGCGTCGCGTGCCGGCGGATGCCGCGGCCGGCCGCGGCCTGGAGTCCGTCGGTGACGGCTCCGCGCAGCCTGCGGTGCGGCTCGCCGTCCTGGGAGACGCAGTCGGGGCGCCAGCCGAGCATCGGGACCAGCGGTGAGGTGTCCGCGACCCGCCCGTCGCGCTGGTCGCGCCAGATCCGGGCGTCCCGGGTGAACTGGCGTGGATTGTCGAGGACCCGCCGGATGTCCCGGTAGCCCAGCACCAGCCAGGCCGGTACGTCGCCCTCCAAGAGCACTGGGGCGACCGATCCGTGCTCCTTGCGCAGCCGTTCCTGGACGCCGGCCGGGTCGGTGGCCAGGTCCGGCCCGTACAGCCGGGCGGGGTCCGCGCCGTGGTGGGCGACGGGGCAGCCGCGGGCGTTCTCGCTCGGGTCGCTCATCGGGACTCCACGGCCACGGCCGAGCGGTCGCGCAGATGATGGATGAGGGTGACGAGCACGTCGCGGCTGGCGGACCGGTCGCGGGCGTCGAAGGCAACGACCGGGATGTGCCCGGGGATGTCCAGAGCGTCCCGGATCTCGTCCACCGGGTAGTCCTTGGAGTCGGGGAAGACGTTGAGGGCGATGACGAAGGGCACGTTCTGCCGTTCCATCTCCTCGATCGCCCGGAAACTGGAGGCCAGCCGCCGGGTGTCGACCAGGACGACCGCGCCGAGCGCCCCCTTGAACAGCCCGTTCCACAGGAACCAGAACCGCTCCTGGCCGGGTGTGCCGAACAGGTACAGCACCAGGCTGTCGTTGATGCCGATCTTGCCGAAGTCCAGGCTGACGGTGGTCTCCGTCTTGTCGGCGACGCCGATGAGCCGGTCGACGTCGACGCTGGCCTGGGTGAGGGTCTCCTCGGTGGTGAGCGGCTTGATGTCGCTGACCGACCGGACCATCGTGGTCTTTCCGGTACCGAAGCCGCCGGCGATCATCACCTTCACCGAGCGGGTGTCCCCGGCCGTATGCCGACCGGCTTGGTCAAAGCCTTTCAAGTCCACTGAGTACCTCCTCAAGGAGCGCGAGGTCGGGCCCGCGGCCGGCGTCGTGGGCCGGAATGGGGTCCCGGGCTTCGACGCGGCCTCCGTCCAGCAGGTCCGACAGCAGTACGGCGAGAATGTTGAACGGCAGTCCGAGGTGGGCGCCGAGTTCGGCCACCGAGAGCGGTTCGCGGCAGCGCCGGACGATCTCCTCGTGCTCGTGCTGCATCCCCGGGACGGGGTCCGAGCGGGAGACGACGAGGGTCGCCACGTCGAGACTCGACGCCGAACCGCCCGGTCCGCTGCGCCCCCCGGTGAGGACGTAGTAGCGCTCGAGACCGGACGGGTCCGACGGCCGGCGGGGAGCACTCATCCAGAGTGCTCCTCCTGGCGCACAGTGGTGCCGAGCAGCTCACCCATTCTGCGGGCGAGGTCCCTCATCTGGTGTCCGAGCAGGCCCTGGTCCAGGCCCTCGCGGGCGAGGACGCCGAGGTAGGTCTCCACGCCCGCCCGGACCACGAAGAGGTGGCCGCCGTCGACCTCGATCATCGCCAGCCGCAGTTGCCCCGCGTAGGCGGGGAACTGTTCGGCGACCGGCTGGGCCAGTGCCTGCAGGCCGGCGACCACGGCCGCGAAGCGGTCCACGTCGTCGGGGTCCTCCGCCCCGAAGGAGGTGATGGCCTTGCCGTCGCTGGAGGCCACGAGGGCGAAGCGGATCTCCTGGATGCTCTCGACGAGATCGCGGAGCGCCCAGCTCACGTCGTTTCCCTGGTGTGTCATGGGGTGTGGTCGCTCTCCTCGGTGCGGTGCTTCGTGTACTCACGTCCTGCGGGGGTGTCACCGGTGGCCGCCCCGGGCGCCGCGCCGGTGTCGTGTTCCGCGGATTCGCGTTCTGCGGATTCGCGTTCTGCGGATTCGCGTTCGCCCACATCGCGCCCCGCGATGTCGCGGCCGGCGGTGGCGAAGGCGGCGAGTCCGGTGAAGGACGCGTCCGGTGGTACGGCGGTGACGGTGCTCCGCCCGCCGCGCTCGGGCCGTCCGGTCTGCCGCGGCTCCGCCTCGGCCCGCCTGCTGCTGCGGCGCCGGGGCAGCCCGCCGGGCGTGGTGTCCACCGTCCCGGCGGACTCGGGGAACGTGTCGGAGCCGGGTGCCTCCGCGGAGTCGGCCGGCCAGAGGTCGGCCTCCCCGTCGTCGGTGACCGCGGTCCACGGCAGGACGGGCGCCGTGGCAGGCGTCCTGGCGGCGGGGGCGGCCGCGGCCTCGGTGGCCGCGGGCAGCGGGCTGAAGTACTTGTGCGGTACGACGACCACCACCGAGGTGCCGAGCCAGGGCGAGTCGGCGAAGGTGACGCGGATGCCGTAGCGGCGGGCGAGGACGCCGACGACCCGCAGACCGATGTTCGCGTCCTCGGTGATGCCGCCGATGCCCGCGCCGGGCGCGGTGCCCGCGAGGGCGTGCTCGGCCTCGCGCTTCTTCTCCTCGCTCAGGCCCTTGCCGGAGTCCTGGATCTCGATGCCGACGCCGTTCGGGACCTCCTTGCCGGAGACCACCACGGGCTCGGTGGGCGGTGAGTAGCGCGCCGCGTTGTCCAGCAGGTGGGCGAAGATCAGCGTGAGGTGGTCCACCAGGCCGCCGTCGACGCCGAGTTCGGGCAGTCGGCGCAGCTGGACACGGTGGAAGTCCTTGATCCGGCCGATGCCGCCGCGCATCACACTCAGCAGCCGCTGCGGCTCCTGCCACTGCCTGCCCGGCCGGTCCGAGCCGCCGAGGACGCCGACGCTGGCGGCGAGACAGTCGGCGGGGCCGATCTCCTGATCGAGTTCCATCAGGCCCCGGGCGACGGCCGGGAGGCGGCCGTGCTCACCCTGCATCTCATGCAGCCGGCCACGGAGTTTGCTGGTCAGCACATGGATGCGGTTGCCGATGCTGATGACGGCCTGTTCGGCGGAGGTGGAGCGGTCGAACTCCTCCTCGAGCGCCATCAGGGAGATCCGCAGTATCTTGCGCAGTTCGGCCTGGAGTTCGGCGTTGGCCTCGGCGTACTGGTGGGCGCTCGGCAGCAGGTCGTCGATGGCGTCACCGGCGCGCAGGTGCTCGATCGCTTCGGGCAACTGCTCGTTGGCGAGCCGAGCCACCGCGGCGAGCTGATGCACCAGCCGCTCCTCCATGGCCTCGGCCTGCTCGGCGATTCGTGCGTCGTGGTGCTCGGCCTGCTCGGCGATCCGGGCCTCGTGGCGCTCGGCCAGTCCGGCCAGCCGCTCCTCGAAGTCCTGTGTTTGTTCGGCGAGTTGGTTTTCGTGGGCGGCGTTCCGCTCGACGAGGAGCCGTTCGTGCGCGGCGTTCTGTCCGGCGAACCGCTCCTCCTGGGCGGTGCGCTCGGCGGCGAAGTCCCGTTCCAGGCCCGCCGCCTGCTCCTGCCATTGCAGTGACTTCCGCGACTGCTCGACCTGTGCGGCACGGAGTGCTTCCTCGGCCCGGGACAGCCGGGTACGGGTGCGGAGCAGCAACCGTACGCACAACACGCCGGCCGCGGTGGCGGCGGCGCCGGCGACGGCGGCCGTTATTCGCTCCGAGCTCATGAACGTGGCGGCGATCGTCCCGCCGCCCAGGCCCAGCGGCATCAGCCACCAGCTGTACCAGGCGACAGGGGGCCGCGCCGCCGGTGGCAAAGTGGCGAGTTCCATCTGCATCCTTCGAAGCAAAACGATCAGACATGGGGGGGTGGGCAAGGGGACCGCACTCATGGGTACGTATCACGAACCGGCGCGGCGCGATCGCTTCAACTCGCAGCGCTGGCAGGGAGCTTATCGGTTCCGACCGCAAAAGGATCAAGTTCGGGAGGTGGCGGAAGTGAGGGTTCCGTCACGCCTGCGAGGAGAGGCGGTAAGTGCAAGTGGCTTGATCCATCTGAGTAGTTGACCATCCAGGCAGGTCCGGTGCCGCCCGTGACCGCGCCGCGCGGCACCGGACTGGCCAGATCCGTAAGAACTCGATCCCAATTCGAAGACATATGACGATCAAACATGCCCACATCCATGCGCTCGGGGGTAACTTGCAGTGCGGGGACCGGCGTTGGGGCCCGGTCCGTGCACGAAGCAGGCTGGAGGCGATGGCGTGGTGCGGCACCAACCTGCACCGCCTACCCGGTTTCTCCGCGTCCGTCAGGACCGGGGACACACGGTGCTGGATTTCCGCGGCGAGATCGACATCGTCGCGGAGGTGGAGGTCGTCCCGCACCTGGACGCGGCGACCTCGGCCCCGAAGTGCCGCGTCGTGATCGATCTGACCCGGGTCGAGTTCCTGGACGCCTCCGGTCTGCGCCTGCTGTACCGGGCCCGGCAGCGGGTCCTGGAACAACATGGCAGTCTGCATCTGGTGTGCACCGATGCGCTGACCCTGCGGGTGCTGCGGATCACCGGCCTGGCCCGGCTGCTGCCTCCACGGCCGACCCTGGACGCGGCCCTGGACCAGCCCGAGGCCACGCCGGGCCCGGTGTGACGAGCGAGTGCTGTCCGGTCGGCGGCGCGTCGAACAGGGCGCCCACGGACTCACCGTTGTGGATGCGCCGCACCGCCTCGGCGAGCGCCGGGGCGATGGACAGGACCCGCAGCTTGTCCGTGTGCTTCTCGGCGGGCATCGGGACGGTGTCGGTCCACACGATCTCCAGCACGTCGGGCTGCTCGCCCAGCCGCTTGAGCGTCCCGGCCGCGAACAGGCCGTGGGAGCAGGCCACTCGGATCGAGCGGGGGCCCGGCTCCCGTAGTCGGTCGAGCAGTTCGAGCACCGTGCTGCCCTTGGCGATCTCGTCGTCCGGGACGACGACGTCCCGCCCGGCGACCTCGCCGATGACGGAACTGATCCGCACCCGGTCGTCGGCGGACCGTTGCCTCGTCCCGGCCGCGACCTGCGCCCCGATGATACGGGCGAACGCCGCCGCCTCCTTCGCGTTGCCCAGGCCGGGCGGGACGACGGTGGTGCGGCTGAGCTCGTACCGCCCGAAGTGCGAAGCGAGTTCGCGCAGTGCGTGCAGATGGTCGACGGGCGCCGAGGGGAATCCGTGCACCCGCGGTGCGTGCAGGGTCATCGCCAGGACGCGGCTCGCTCCGGCCGCCACCAGGAGGTCCGCGACCATTCGTCCGCCCATGGAGATGCGCGGGGCGTCCTTCTTGTCGGAGCGGGCGTAGGAGTAGTGCGGCATCACGGCGGTGATCCGGGAGGCGGACGCCCCACGGGCCGCGTCGCACATCAGGAGCAGCTCCACGAGGTGCTCCTGTACCGGTCCGACCAGTGGCTGCACCAGAAACACGTCGCGCTCGCGGCAGTTGGCCGGCAGTTGCACCTTCAGAGGGTCGTTGGCGACCTGCCGGCCCGGACGGGGCTGAGCGGCCCGCCGGGATGCGTGCGGACCTCCGCCGCCGGTTCCGGATGGGCACTGCCGCTGAACACGGCGAGGTCCCGCACGGGTCGGCTCCTCGAATGATCATGGCGGCCGAAAGGCTCATGTTATCGGCCCCGGGCCCCGGGCCGCCGCCGTCCGGTCGCCGCGGGGCACCACCCGGTGACCCCTTCGACCATCGTTTCGACGGCTCCTCCAAAACTTCCGGCGCTCCCGGCACGCCGTGCACCCCCACATACTCCCCGCGGTGTCCTTCACACCTCAACTCCCGTGTCTGTTCTGTGGAGTGAGGGGAATCTGGTCAGTAGGAAGGAGGGCCGTCACCATGACGACTCCCATCAGGCGCCTCCCCGGGCGCATGCCGGGCTGGGCGAAGGTACTCACCGCGGTGGTGGTGGTGCTCGCCGTGCTCTTCGCCGGGATCCGGCTGAGCGTCCTGCCGGGTCTGAAGGACCTGTTCGGTACGGAGACCCATGACCGCTCCGGTCCCGCGCTGCTGGAATCCATCCAGGACATCAGCCGGTACGACGCCGCGACCGGCAACTTCCAGGTCGTGGTGGACCTGGAGAAGGACACCAGGTTCCTGCCCGACGCGATCCGCGGCAGCCGCACCCTGTACGTGGGCGCGGGCACCGTCGACGCCTACGTCGACCTCGGAAAGCTCGGCAAGGACGACGTACAGGTCGACGAGGACCGTACGTCCGCCACCCTGCGGCTGCCGCACGCGCGCCTCGGCACTCCGGCGCTCGACCCCGAGCGTTCCTACGCCGTCTCCAAGGAGCGCGGGCTGCTCGACCGGCTCGGTGACCTCTTCTCGGACAACCCCAACAGCGAACAGGCCGTGCAGAAGCTCGCGGTGCGGCACATCGGCGCCGCGGCGAAGGAGAGCGAACTGACCACCCGTGCCGAGAGCAACACCACGGGGATGCTCGAAGGTCTGCTGCGCTCCCTGGGGTTCACGAAGGTGGACGTCTCCTACGGCGACTGAGCGGCAGCGGTGTCCGCACCGGCCCGGCGTGACGACGGCGCCCCCGGGCGGCCCATCCCATCCATGACAGCAGTTGAGAGTCGGAGGACGGAATGACCCGTACAGCCTCACGCCCGCGCTTCGGGTGGCGCCGGAAGCCGGGCAGCGCCCCGCCCGGACGCGGCACCGGGGGCGGCGGGAGCGAGCGGCGTCCGCTCCCGCTGCCGGCCCGGCTGCTCGTGATGCTCTGCGCCTTCGCGTTCATGGTCGTTTTCGCGATGGTGCTGGCCCGGCTCACGCTGCAGCCCTCCCCCGCCTCCGAGGCGCTGATCCACACCAATCTGCATCCCGGTCGTTCCCTGCGGGCCTATCTGGACCAGCCCGCGCTGCGCGACGCCGTCCGCCAGGTCGGCGGCAACCTCCTGCTGGGCGTGCCCTTCGGCGTTCTCGCGCCGGTGTTGGCGCCGCGCACCCGCGGATTCGTGCAGGTACTGCTGCTGACCGGGATCGTGATGCTGATGGTGGAGTTCGCGCAGGGCGCGCTGATCACCGGTCGCGCCTTCGACATCGACGACGTCATCCTGAACACCAGCGGGGCACTGATCGGATACCTCCTGCTGGGACGCCGGCTCAGCCGGGCCGTGCACGCACGCAGGCCGAGGGCCGGGGCCGCGCCGAAAACCAAGACCAAGCCGGCCACCAAGCCGAAGAGCGCACCGGAGGGCAAGGCACAGAGCAGGCTGCGGGGCAAGGCGAAGGGCGGGGCCCGGGCCGGGGCAGGGGCCGAGGGGGAGTCCAAGGCGGAGGCATGACCCGGATGGCACGCCGGGCAGGACCCGGTGCCCGCCGCGGCGCCTACCGGTGCCGGGTCCAGGTGTACTTGTCCCCGCCGACCCAGCGGACCACCTCCGGGTCGTCGAGATCATGGACGGTGATCCCGAACGTGGCGGCGGCCAGCAGCACGTCGGTGATGGTTCTGGCCTCGCCGATCACTTCTCCGTCGATCTCCACGATCCGGAACGGCGGCGTACCGGGCTGTACGCCGAGCACCATGATCCGTGGATGGGCCATGTACGGGCTCGCACTTTCGGTCATACACACGAGCCTAGAGCGCAAACCGGACGAGCGCGGGTTGCGTGCCGGCGGCGGAAGGGGACTCGAGCGGGCGCCGGGGTGCGTGGGGCCTTCGGCTGTCCTGGTCCCGTCCGTCGTGCGGCCGCCTGTGCCCTGGGGAGCCCGTCGAGGCGCTGGACCGGACCGCCTTTCCGCTGGAGCGGTCCCGGCACCGACGTACCGCGTCCGGGCCTTCCGTACCGTTGCCCGGGTGCTGACCGGGCTGGGCACGGACGAGGGCGGTGGCCGGGTCGCTGAAGCAGCTGCCGGCCTGGACCGGGGGCGCGTGGTGTCCTCCGCGTCATCCGCCGCGGCGGACCGGTGAGCAGGCCGGTGAGCCCGCACCCGTACGGCTCGCGAGGGCGCCCGGGCAGGGGTGAGGCACATCACCGCAAAATTGGGGCATTCATCCGTAACGCCTGGAACACATCGGGACCGCGTCCCGTTGAAGAGAATGTGGGTGCGGTAGGAACAGTGTCCCCGGGCCTCACCTTCCGCCCACAGGGACGATCGTTCGGCTGAAGCCCTGTGGAGTCTTTGCCGAGAGGCGACCGCCTTCCGTACCCACCACCGAGCCGCCCCGACCGTGATTCCCCCGTCGCGGTCGGGGCTTCCTCTTTTCCGTTTTTCCGTCCTCGGGCAGGGCCGGGCGGGAGCTTCCCCGTTGCACGGGCGCGCCCCGTCGTACAGGTCCGCGATGCGCGCTACGCGGGGGACTCGTCCGGTACCGGCTGCTCCGGGTCGGCGGAGGCCGAGTGCGGCGCTCCCCGCCGACCGGTCCCGGCCTCGTCCGTGTCGGGGACGTCGGGCTGCCGCTCACCGGACGCATCCGAGCCGGACTCCCCGGCGGCCACGTCCTCGCCGACACCCGGGGCGACCTCCCAGGGGTCCTCGCCCTCGCCCGCCTGCTGGTCGGGCAGATCCCGGGGGATGCCCTGGCCGTTCTCACCGGATCCTTCGTGGCGGTGGCCGGTCATGGCACGCTCCCTTCTTCCGTAGGCCTTGCGCTCTTCCGTATGTGTGCCCCGCGGGTACCGCCGCGGCACCCGGCGAAACGCTCAGCGCGGCGTCCGTTCCCGCAGAGCTCTGCGCCAGGCGGGCGGCGGGGATTCCGGATCCGGGTCGGGGCGCCGTCCGCCGCGGGCGAAGAAGTCGGCGAGCGGCAGGATCGCGGCGCCGACCGTGACGGCGTCGGGGCCGAGGCTGCCCAGCTCGATCGTCACGTTCTCAGCGGGATGGCGCAGCGCGTACGACAGGGCGTGCTTGCGGACGGCGGGCAGGAAACGGGCGCCGAGCTGGAGGCCGGCCCAGCCGCCCACGAGGATGCGTTCAGGCTGGAAGAGGTTGATCAGGTCGGACAGGCCGGCGCCCAGGTACTCGGCGGTCTCCTCCAACACGGCGAGCGCGACCGGGTCGGCGGCGGTGCCGTCGGGAGGGTAGGCGGCGGCGAGCATCGCGGTCAGCGCCGTCTCCTCGTCGGCGCCTTTGGGAACCCGGCCGCCTTCCTCCCGCCACCGGGCGAGCAGCGACTCGGCGCCCGCGTAGGCCTCCAGGCAGCCGAGCGCGCCGCAGCGGCAGCGCCGCCCCCGGACCCGTACGGTCAGGTGCCCCCACTCGACCGCGCGGCCGTGCTCCGCCTCCGGCGTGACGAGGCAGGCACCGACGCCGGAGCCGAAGAGCACGACGAGGGCGTTGCGCGCGCCGCGTCCCGCCCCGAACCACATCTCGGCCTGGCCGAGGGTCCTGGCCCCGTTGTCGATGAAGCAGGGCACGCCGGCGGGCAGGGGCGAGCCGTTGCGCAGCAGGGACTCCAGTTCGATGGCGTCCCACCCGATGGTCTGCCCGTGCACGACGGCGCCCCGGTCGGGAGTGTGCTCGACGATGCCGGGGACGCCGATGCCGACACCGAGCAGCCGCTCGGGGGCGAGGCCGGCGGCGGCGAGCACCTCGGTGATTCCGGCGTGAATGTGGTCGACGATGACGTCGACCTCGTAGCGCTGCTGCTCCAGCGGGCGCTCGGCGCGGGCGAGTTCGGTGAGCGTCAGGTCGAACAGTTCGACCCGGACCCGGGTCTCGCCGACGTCTACGCCGATCATGTGGCCGCTGACCGGTGTCACCCGGAGCAGGGTGCGCGGGCGACCGCCGTCGGAGTCGACGCTGCCGGCCTCCTCCACCAGGCCATCACCGATCAGGTCGGCGACGACATTGCTCACCGAGCCGGAGCTGAGCCCGGTCGCCGGGCCGAGTTCGAAGCGGCTGAGCGGTCCGTCGAAGTAGAGCCGCTGCAGCACGGCCCCGCGGTTGGCCCGCCTGAGGTCGCGTACCGTGCGCCCGTTCCGCCCCGCCATGTGGCTGCTCCTCCCGAACCCCTGCCCGACCTGCAACATACCGCCGGGAACCGTCTCGGCGCGACTTTCTCGCACCCTTATTTAATGTAGTGAACTAAAGCCGTCCGCTCACACCGTCTCGGCGCCCCCGGAAAACCGTTGGATCAGGCTCCTCCGAGATCCTTACCGTGGGAAGGAAACCCGGGTCTTCCTGGTTTCGGCAGGCCGTACCAGGAGAACGCCGGAGAACCCCATGAGATCACTCACCGACCAGGACATACGCGGTTCCTTCGTCAATTGCTCGAAGGGTGAGGCCAAGCGTCTGTTCGTGCCGCGCGACCTCGGGGAGCGGGTCTGGGAGGACCTGGACTTCCTGGGCTGGCGGGATCCAGGTGCGCCCGACCGCACCTACCTGGTCACCGAGCGTGCGGACCAGGGACGTCTGGTCGGGGTGGCGCTGCGGTTCCAGCCCGCGCGACGCGGCTATCTGCAACGCAGCATGTGCTCGCTGTGCCTGACGACGCATCCGCGCGGGGGCGTCAGTCTGATGACCGCGCGCCGGGCAGGCGCGGCAGGGCGCGAGGGCAATTCGGTGGGCGCCTACATGTGCGCCGACCTCGCGTGTTCCCTCTATCTGCGGGGCCGGAAGGTGCCGGAGTCGGGAATGCGGATCGAGGAGACCCTCACGCTCGACGAGCAGATCGCCCGCACCCTGGGGAATCTGCACGCCTTCCTCGACAAGGTGTGACGTCCCGGGGGCTCCGGTGGGCCATCGGGTCCGCGCGCGTCCCCCGGGGTCCCTGAGCATCGCCGTGTCCCCCGCACGACTGCGGAACCTCCCGAAGACGTTCGACGCTTCCGGTGAGAGGGAAGCGTCGAAGGATGCGAGAGGTACGTGAGTGGACGGCGCCGGTCAGGAAGTTCGTCAAGCGGCACCGTGATCCGGAGTCCGTGCAGACGATCCGCTCGGCGGCCGCGGCGACGATCGCATACGTCATCGCGCTGCGGCTCAGCCCGGAGCCCGCCCCGCTCACCGCGCCGCTGACCGCGCTGCTCGTCGTCCAGGTCACCCTGTACTCCACGCTCACCACCGGCGTGCGCCGGGTGAACGCCGTGGTGGCCGGGGTGATCGTCGCCATCCTCTTCAGCCTTCTGGTGGGCCTGACCTGGTGGAGTCTGGGTCTGCTGATCCTGGCGTCGCTGATCGTCGGACACCTCGTACGCGTGCACGAATTCGTGCCCGAGGTGGCGATCAGCGCGATGCTGGTGCTCGGTGTGACGTCGGTCGGGGACGTGGCGTGGGAGCGCATCCTGGAGACGCTGATCGGCGCCGTCGTCGGACTCTCGTTCAATCTGCTCCTGGCCCCGCCGGTGTGGGTCGAGGAGGCCGGTGAGTCGATCGAGGAGCTGGCCCGGCGGGTGCGGCAGCTGATGCTGCGCCTGGGCGAGCAGGCCTCCGGGCAGACGGCCCATCACAAAGCGGCGGCCCGGCTGCACGAAGCGCGCCAGCTCGATCACGACATCTCCGAGGTGGACGCGGACCTGCGGCAAGCCGAGGACAGCCTGCGGCTCAACCCGCGCGTGCGCGAGGGCCTGCTGCACCGGATCGTGCTGCGCACCGGGCTGGACACCCTGGAGATCTGCACGGTCGTCCTGCGGGTGCTCGCCCGCACCTTCACCGACCTCGCGAAGGAACACGAGCCGGACCCCCTGTTCTCTCCGGAGACGGGTGCCGTCGTCGAACGGCTGCTGTCCGAGATCTCCGACGCGGTGGTCAGCTTCGCGGTGCTGGTCACCGCGAGTGTCAGTGAGAGCGCGGAGTCCGCCGAGGACCGGCTCATCGCCGAACTGCGGCAGGCCGCCGCCACGCGCGACCGGCTGGGCCGGCTGTTGCTGGAGAAGATCCGCAAGGACGCCCGTCAGTGGCAGCTGTACGGCTCGCTGCTGGCCGAGGCCGACCGCATCCTGGACGAGATGGACACCGAGCACCGGACGCACCGGCTGATGGAGGAGCTGGACCGGCACACCCGTGAGCAGCGGGAGCGCATGCCCCGGATCACCCGGACGCGGGACCGGCTGCGCGTTCCCGGCCGGCGGCGCCGGAACCGTCGGGGCCCCGCCGGGCGTTCTCGGTGAGGGAAGCCGGCGGCGGGCGGGTGCACCGCCGGCCACGAGCACACGAAGGGGGCGCGCGGATGACCGGCACCAACGTGCGGATCGACGGGAACACCCTGCGGCTGCCGGGCGGGGCGGCGGTGCGGTTCATCCGTACGCTGCGGCTGCCGGAGACGGGCACGCACGCCCTGCCCCCGGGCCTGGGCGAGTTCCCGGTACGGCGGGTCGCGGACTACGCGGACTCGGTGCCCGAGGCCTGGCGGGCGCGCGGCGGTGTGATGCTTCCGGTGTATCTGCGGGAGGCCCTGTGGCTGAGCTTCGCGGGTACGAAGGAGCCGGCCGCGCTGCAGGTGGGGGTCGGCAAGGTATGCGCGGTCTCAGGCCGCCCGTGGAACGACCGGCCGGCCCGCTCGCCGCAGAACTACGTGGTGCTGCCCCGGCAGCGCTGGCTGGACGGCATCAACTCCGGCAAGGGCACGGTTCGCCAGTTCGTGGCCGTGCCGCTGGGCCTGGGCGCGACGGTGGAGGGCCAGGTCACCGGCGAGGAGGTGTGGGGCGGCGTCCAGCTGCAGTCGTTCCCGCTCGGCGAGGGCGCGCTGGCCCGGTGGCGCCAGACGGAGCAGGAGCGGCTGGCGCGGCAGCGGGCGGAACTGGCCGCCCGGCCGCCCGCCCCCGCCGAGGGGTACGGCGCCGCACACGCCATGGCCGCGCCGCCGTACGCGCCGAGCGCGGCCCCCACGGGGTTCCGCGGCGCGCCCCGGCCCGCCGCGGCGATGGGTCTCGGTGTCGGCGGTTCCCTGCGGCAGGAGGTCTACCAGGACGATCGGCCGCTGACGGACTGGGCCGAGCAGCCCTCGGGGCGGGTGTTCGTCCACCTGGTGACGCCTCCCGAGTGGCGGCGCATCACGGGCGAGGCGCCGCCTCCGTCCCCGGTGGACCGGACCGCCTACACCCGGGCGGGGCTGCCCTGGTTCGACTACTACGACCAGGACGCGCAGGACCTCGGCCCGGCCGACCCGCTCCAGTCGGTGAAACCGGTCGGCGACTGGCTCGGGGACGACCACGAGCCCTGGCAGCCGCCGTCGCCGCACCAGGTGAAGCAGCTCGGAGACGCGCCGGGCAAGCCGGTGGAGGACGGTGACTGGTAGCCGCCGGACACCGAGGGCAGGGGCAGGGGGCGGTCGCGTACGCGGCGTCCGATCAGCCGTCGCCGTCGGCGCGCCACCGCCTTCACCGCCCGGGGGATGTCGGCCCGTCCGGCGCCGACGAGCGCCCTGTTCGGCGGCGTCCAGGACGAATGAGACGTCCCGGCCCGGCGACGCGGCTGCCCTGTCTGGCCGGGGCAGCCGACGCGCCCGGGTTCGCCCGGACCCGCCGGCGCAGTGTCAGGCTCCCGCCGTCCAGTGCGCCGGACGGGTGAGTGTCCCCGGCAATGTGGTGCCGGCGCTTCCCCGGGCCGCGTTCAGCTGTGGCTGGGTGAGGAAGAACGCCCCGGTGAGATCGGCGTCCGTGAGGTCGGTGTCGCGCAGGTCGGCGCCGATCAGGTCCGCGCCCCGCAGGTCGGCACCGGTGAGGTCGGCGGCGATGAGGTAGGCGCCGCGCAGACTCACTCCGCGCAGGTCGGCCCCCTTGAGGCGGGCGCCCATGAGATCGGCGCCCCGGCGGTCCTTCCGACGCCCGCGCACCCCGGACCGGGCCAGTTCGCTGGCCTTCAGCAGCAGCACGTTGACGTCCTGCCGGTGCGCGCCCACGTCCAGCTCCCCCAGGTTCTGCGGGGTCTCCCGGGTAAGCCGCTCCGTCGTCTCCAGCGCACGACGCAGGTCCGCGTGCACGGGGCGGGCCGCGGGCAGGGTGAGCGCCTCGGTCAGGTACCACAGCAGCTCGTGCAACTGCCGGACGACCGGGAAGACGTCGAACATGAGGCGGGCCCGCTCCGGTGGCCCGGCGCGCCAGTCCTCTCCGCCGAAGGTGACCTGCGAGACCTTCTGCCCGGCGCCGAAGCAGTCGTACACCGTGCAGCCGCTGAACCCCTCCTGCCTCAGCCGCGCGTGGATACCGCAGCGGTGGTCCTCCCGCAGATTCCGGCAGGGCCGGCCGGCCTGCTTGTCCACCGCGAAGGCGGCGGAGGCGGCGAACGGCAGCGCGACGCAGCACAGCCCGAAACACTGTGCGCAGTCACCGCTCAGTTCGGGGCGGCCGGTCTTCGGTTCCGACATGCCGTTCAGCATACGGAACGTGGGGCGGGTGCCGGACCGTACCCCCGTCGGCCGGGCTCATCCCGTGAGGCCGGGCACCTCCAGACGGTCGAGCCGCTCGGGGTCGGCGAGGATGTACATGCCGGTGATGCGGCCGTCGGTGACGGTGACGGCCATGACCGAGTTGAGCCGGCCCTCGACCACGCTGATGAGGCCCATGGAATCGTTGACCATGACCTGCTGCGCGGCCGCGGTGTACCGGGCGAACATGAGCGCCGACTCGGCGACCGCCCTCGCGCCCTGGAGCGCCTTGGACACGGCGGCACCGCGGACCAGGGTGCCCGCGTCCGCCCTGAGGGTCACGTCCGGGTGCAGGACGGCGACCAGTGCGTCGAAGTCACCGCCGTGTGCGGCGGCCATGAAGGCGTCGAGCGCCTGCTTCTGCCGGCCGAGGTCGGGATCGGACGACGGGGTGGCGTCCCGCACCCGGCGGCGGGCACGGCTGGCGAGCTGCCGGGTGGCAGCCGGGCTGCGCTCCACCACCGGGGCGATGTCGTCGAACGGCACGGCGAACATGTCGTGCAGCACGAACGTCAGGCGCTCGTCCGGCTCCAGGTTCTCCAGAACCACCAGCAGGGCCACACCGACCGAGTCGGTCCGGAGGGCCTCCTGCTCCGGGTCGGCCGGTGCGAGCGATCCGATCACCGGGTCCAGGACGAAGGTCTCGTCGATCGGCTGCTCCCGGCGAGCGGTGCGCGACCGCAACAGGTCCAGGCAGATCCGGCCGGTCACGGTGGTGAGCCAGCCGCCGAGGTTGGCGATGGCGCCGGGGTCCGTCCGGCCCAGCTTCAGCCAGGCCTCCTGAACGGCGTCGTCCGCCTCGGCCTGCGAGCCGAGCATGCGGTAGGCGACCGCTGTGAGATGCCCTCGGTGCGCCTCGAAGCGCTGGGCCAGCGCGTCCCGGCCGCCCGTGTCCGCACCCGCGTACTCCACTCCCACTCCGCCGTTCCCGCCTGTCGCATCCATGCCGTCGCCCGTCACCGTTTCCTGCCCCCCTTGCCCCGCTCCCCCGCCGGCCCGGCGCGCCCTCCCCCGTCACCGGGAGAACAGCTCGAAGGCGACCGCGGGCCGGCCGCCGAACCGCTTACCCGTCTTCCTGCCGTTCCCCGTCAGGAAGCCGCGCACGTATTCCTCGGGATCCTGGTCGGTCAACGCCTGGATGTAGACGCGGTGTTCCAGCAGTGAGCGCACCGCCCTGTCCAGGCCGTTCGTCGCGTCCACGGCGTGGGTGGGGGTGCTGGAGCCCGCCACCGCGACCCAGCGGACCCCGGTCCAGGGTTCGAGACCCTGCTCGGTCAGTTCCGGGAAGATCCACCGGTTGCCGGCGTCACCGGCCGCGTCGAGCACCGCGCGTCCGACGGCCACATGGTCCGGGGTGTTCCAGAAGGTGCCGCCCCAGGTGTCCCGGTGGTTCAGGGTGATCACCAGCTCGGGGCGATGGCGGCGGACGGCGGCGACGATGTCCCGGCGCAGGGCGGTGCCGTACTCGATGACGCCGTCCCGGTGGTCCAGGAACTCCACCGTCGACACGCCGACCACGGCCGCGCCCGCCCGCTGCTCCCGCTCCCGGAGCGGGCCGCACTCGGCGGGGTCCAGGGTGTCGATGCCCGCCTCGCCGCGGGTCGCCAGCACATAGGCGACCTCGCGGCCGGCGTCGGTCCAGGACGCGATCGCCGCTGAGCAGCCGTACTCCAGGTCGTCGGGATGGGCGGCCACGGCCAGCGCGCGCTGCCAGTCGTCGGGCATGGGGGCGAGCTGAGCGGGTGTCACCTCGGTCATGCCCGCAGACTAACCCCCACCACCGACAACGCCCCGGAACGCGCACGGTGCACGCGGTGCGCGGAACGTCCGGGGCGCGCGGGCTCACACCTCGTCGCGGGCCATCGCCAGCAGCCGGTCCAGTACGCGGGGACCGCCCGCGCGGATGCCGTCGTGCTCGAACTCGTCGGTCACCCAGGTGCGCAGGCCGCGGATCGCCCGCGCGGTGCGCAGCGAGTGAGCCGTGTCGACGTACATGTCGTCGTGGTAGACGGCCGCCACGGCCGGGACCTCGTTGGCGGCGAGGCGGGCCGGGTCGTACAGAGGGGTCCAGTCGGTGCGGGCGGCGAGCAGTTCGGCGGTCTCGCGCAGCGGGCGCAGCGCGGGGTCGCAGTCGAACATCCAGGGGTGCACGGACTCCCCGGTGAACAGCAGCGGCCCGTCGCCCGCGAGGGCCTTCGCCGCGTCGAACCGCGGGAACTCGGCCCGGACCCGTTCGGCCGACCAGGCGGTGGGCCGGGCGTCCTGGCCGTAGATCGGCTCGTGGATGAGTGCGTACAGCGGATGGCCCGCGTACGAGAGCAGGCCCTGCGCCTGCTCCTGGAACGCGTCGGACAGTGCCGGGCCCGCCGGGGTGGGGACGAAGGCGTCCTCCAGGAGGTGGTGCAGCTGGTGGCTGCCGTCGCCGCTGCCCAGCACGCGGCCCAGGGACTGGAACGCCTCGGCGGTGAGCCGGTAGCCGTTCGGGAGGACGACCTCGTGGTCGAGGAGGTGCTCGGCGATCCGACGGGCGCGTTCGACGTCCTGCGGATAGCGGGCGTAGTGGGCGGCGACCTTGCGCTCGATGCGCGGGTAGGCGGCCCGGTAGACGTCGTCGGCGTGGGCGTCCAGGGAGGGCAGGCCGCCCGTGATCACGGCGGTGTCGAGGCCCTCGGGTGCCGTGGACAGGTAGGCGACGGTGCAGAAGCCGCCGAAGCTCTGGCCGAGTACGGTCCAGGGGGCGCCGCCGGTGACCTGCGGGCGGATCGCCTCGCAGTCGCGGACGATCGAGTCGGCGCGGAAGCGGGCGAGGTAGTCGGCCTGCTCGGTGGGGCCGCCGCGCAGCGGGAGCGTCTGCCGGTTGGCGGGGGTGGAGCTGCCGGTGCCGCGCTGGTCGAGCAGCAGGACGCGGTACTCCTTCAGGGCCCGGCCGAGCCAGGACGGTTTTCCGACGAATCGGTTCGCCCCGAATCCGGGGCCGCCCTGGAGGTACAGCAGCCACGGCAGGTCCTGGCCCGCCCGGTCGCCGGCGACGACCTCACGCGCGTACAGCTCGATCGTCTCCCCCGAGGGCGCGTCGTGATCGAGGGGGACGGTGAAGCGGCGGTCGGTGAGGACGACGCCGGGCTGGCGGTAGCTGACGGTCAACGGGGCTCCCGGGACGAACGGACGGTCGGGCCGCGACCCAGTTCAGCACATGTCCGCCCGGTCATTGCACCCGGGATCCCGGCCTGCGCGCGGGACCCGCTGGTCAGCGCGCCGACAGGCTGGAGCGCCGGACGACGAGTTCCGGGCGCAGCACGACCCTGCGGTGTTCGTGGGGCGCGGTCCCGGTCTCCGTCTCCTCGAGCAGCAGCTCCGCCGCCAGTGCGCCCATAGTGACTGCGGGCTGCCGTACGGAGGTGAGGGGGACGGCCGCGGCGGCGGCGAATTCGATGTCGTCGTAGCCCACGATCGCCAGGTCGTCCGGGACGCCGACCCCGGCCGCGTACATCGCCTGGAGCACGCCGAGGGCGAGCAGGTCGTTGGCGCAGAAGACGGCGGTGGGGCGGTCGGCGAGCCCGAGCAGCCGCGCGCCTGCGTCCCGTCCCGCGGCGACGTCGAGCCGCTCGGTGGGCAGTTCGCGCAGCGCTTGTGGGCCGAGTCCGGCCTCGGCGAGGGCGTTCAGCGCGCCGGTGCGCCGGTCTCTGACCTGGTTCAGGCCGGGCGGCCCGCTGACGTAGGCGAGGGACCTGTGCCCCGCGTCGACGAGGTGCCGCACGGCCAGCGCGCCGCCGGCGACGTCGTCCACGGAGACCGAGCACTCGGTGGTGCCCTCCGCGACCCGGTCGACCAGGACGAAGGGGATGCCATGCCGGCGGAAGGCCTCGATGTTGCGGCCGGTGGCGTCGGCCGGGGTGAGCAGCACGCCCCGTACCCGCTGCTCGGCGAAGAGGGAGAGGTAGTCGGCCTCCTCGCTCGCGTTCTGTGCGCTGTTGCAGACCATCACGCCGAGTCCGGCCGCTCGCGCGGCGCGTTCGGCGCCGCGCGCCACGTCGACGAAGAAGGGGTTGCCCATGTCGAGGACGAGCAGGCCCATGATCCGGCTGCGGCCCGCGCGCAGTTGCCGTGCGGACTCGCTGCGGACGTAGCCGAGCCGGTCGATGGCGGACAGCACCCTGGCCCGGGTCTCGGCGGCGACCGTGTCCGGACGGTTGATCACGTTGGAGACCGTGCCGACGGAGACTCCGGCGACGCGGGCGACGTCCTTGATACCCACCGACTGGGCCATCGGGCAGGGACCTCCGAGAAGACGAGGAGCGAAAGGCGAGGGACGGAAGGTGGGGGGCGGCCGGTGGTCGTTCACATTACCGGCCCGGCCGTCCCCCGATCGGCGGTGGCCGGGTCGGGCAGGGCTGGTCGACGGGGCGGACGGAAGCCGGGCGGGAGTCAGGTGGGCAGCCGGAAGTCGGCGACGTGCAGCGCCGACGGGGTGGCGCCGCTGGACCGCTCCTGGTACATGACCGACAGCACGCCGTCCTGGGCCGGCCGGGTCTCGTCGATCAGGACCTCGCCGAAGGCGTTCAGACCGGCGCCGTCGTACAACAGGGTCCAGTCGGTGTGGTCCGAGGCCGCGGAGGCGCCGGCGATCCGACCGTAGGGGAGGATCGCGTAGGCGTTGTCGTACCGGTCGAGAAGCAGCCGGGTGCGCTGGCTGGAATGCAGGGAGACGGGGATCTCGGTCTTGCGCCAGGTGCCCGAGGCGGTGCGGCGGACGTGGAAGGCGCGGCCGTTCGCGATGCGGTCGGCGACGTAGTCGGTGGTGCACTGGCCGAAGCGGCCGGGGACGTAGCTGATGATCGCGTGCGGCCGGCCGGCGGAGTCGGTGGACTGGCTCTCCTGGTTCATCAGGGAGTGGTCCGGGTTCAGCGGGTCGACGACCAGGCCGGGGTCGGTGACGGAGACCCGGTCGGCGGTGCCGGTGGTGGCGACGGCGGTGCCCGCGTCGTTGCGCCAGGTGCGGCCCCGGTCGTCGGAGTAGACGTAGCCGGTGTCGTGGTTGGTGATTCCGCCGGGGCTGCACATGACGGCGCCGTTCTGCTCCCGCCAGGTGAAGAAGGCGTGCAGGCGGCCGTTTTGGTCGTAGTCGATGCCGTGCAGGTACATGTTGCGGGCGGTGGAGGAGCCGTGCTCGCTGCGGTAGGTGCCGGTGGAGGCGGTCCATTCCCCCAGCGCCGTCCAGCGGGTGCCGTCGTACTCGGCCAGCGCGTTGCGACCGTCACCCGAGACGCCGGCGCGGTAGCTGAGCTGGAGCCGGCCCTCGGGGGTGGAGACGAACTGCGGGTAGGTGAACTGCGAAGTGAGAACGAGGCCGTCGAGCGTGGACTGCGGGGCACCGAAACGGCTCGCGGTCCAGGCCGACCCGGACGGGTTGTCCATGAGCCCGGCGGCGGACTTGATGTAGGTGAAGCCGTCGCTGTGGGAGTCCATGTGGAGGTGCAGGCGGCCGTCGGTCTTCGAGACTCCCATGGAGATGACGTTGTGGGAGTCGTTGTAGCGGAGTGTGTGGCCGACCTTGGCGGTCTGCCAGGTGCTCGCGCCGAGGGCGCGTCGGCCGACGACGGCGGTGCGGTCGGCGGTGTACCAGACGGCGTACTGGTGGCCCTTGTGGGTCAGCAGGCCGTTCTTCTGGAAGGAGTTGTTGTTGACCAGGCCGTCGTAGGAAACGAAGTAGACGGCCCGGTCGTCGAGGGTGGTGCGGCCGGCCGGGGTGACCGACGGGCCGGGGGCGGCGGCGCGGGCGGCGGACCCGCCGAGGGCGGGTCCGGCCACGGCGGCGAGTACGGCTCCGGCCAGCAGGGTGCGTCGTCTCATCTCGGGGCTCCTCGGGTGGGGTCCGTGGTCAGGCGAGGTGGAAGACTTCGGTGAGCGGTTTCATCGCCTCGTCCGGGCGGGCGCCGTCGAGGGTCTCGAAGAGGGGGGACATCTCCGCCTGCCAGCGGGCGTTGACGTCGGTGGCCTCCATGGCGGAGCGGGCGGCCTCGAAGTCCGGGGTCTCGAGGTAGCCGACGAGGAGGCCGTCGTCGCGCAGGAAGAGGGAGTAGTTGTGCCAGCCGGTGGCCGAGAGCGCCTCGCACATCTCGGGCCACACGGCGGCGTGACGTTCGCGGTACTCGGCGATCCGGTCCTGGCGGACCTTGAGCAGGAAACAGACGCGCTGCATGAAGTACCGCTCCTTCAGCTTTTCTTCAGTGAATGTTGACGCTGCCTCAGGTTCCGTCACACATCAGACAGTTGGCTTGGCAGGCCCCACTCAGAAGTCGAAGTCGTCGATGTTCTTCGAGTTGAAGACGGTGGGCTTGCCGAGGTTGATCACGCCGTCCTTGCCGATGGTGTACTCGCCCATCGCGCCGGCTTCGAAGGTCTCGCCCTCCTTGCCGGTGATCTGGCCGGAGGACAGGGCGACGGCGGTGCGCGCGGCGAGTTCGCCGAGCTTGGCCGGGTCCCACAGCTCGAACGCCTCGACGGTGCCGTTCTTGACGTACTTGCGCATGTCGTTGGGGGTGCCGAGGCCGGTCAGCTTGACCTTGCCCTTGTACTTGGAGCCGGACAGGTACTGTGCGGCGGCCTTGATGCCGACGGTGGTCGGGGAGACGATCCCCTTCAGGTTCGGGTACTCCTGGAGCAGGCCCTGGGTCTGCTGGAAGGACTGCTGGGCGTCGTCGTTGCCGTAGGCGACCTTGACCAGCTTGATGTCCTTGTACTTGGGGTCCTCGAGCTCGTCCTTCATGAACTCGATCCAGGCGTTCTGGTTCGTCGCGGTCTGCGCGGCGGACAGGATCGCGATCTCGCCCTTGTAGTCGATCTGTTCGGCGAGCAGCTGCACCTCGGTCCGGCCCAGGTCCTCGCCGCCGGCCTGCGAGACGAAGGCGTTGCGGCAGTCGGCGGTGGTGTCGGAGTCGTAGGTGACGACCTTGATGCCGTTCTTCATGGCCTGCTTGAGCGCCGTGCACAGCGCGCCGGGGTCCTGCGCGGAGACGGCCATGGCGTCGACCTGCTGCTGGGTGAGCGTGTTGACGTAGGAGACCTGGCCGGCGGTGTCGGTGGCGCTGGAGGGGCCGACCTCCTTGTAGTTGGAGCCCAGTTCCTTCAGGGCCTTCTCGCCGCCCTTGTCGGCGCTGGTGAAGTAGGGGTTGTTGACCTGCTTGGGCAGGAAGCCGACGGTCAGGCCCTTCTTGGTGGGCGCGTCGGGGTCGGCCTTGCCGGCCGTGGCCGCCGAGCCGCCGCCCTCGTTCTTGACGTCGTCCTTGGTGGTGCCGCCGCAGGCGGTGGCGGCCAGGGCGAGGGAGGTGACGGCGGCGAGGGCCGCACAGGTCCGGCGGAGGGAAGACTTGCGCATGGTGGATTCCTTACGGGGAGGAGGATTCACGGGGCCGGGGTGGGTGCTTTGGACACCGGTGGTGGGGCGGCCCGGCGTCCGGCACGTGCGGCGGAGATCTGCCGTGCGACGCGCGGACCGAGCACGGAGACGACGAGCAGGACGCCGGTGACGACGATCTGCGACTGGGCGGAGACGTTGACGAGGCTCATGACGTTCTGCAGTGCGCCGAGCAGGAAGACGCCCGCGATCGCGCCGCCGAGGGTGCCCTTGCCGCCGTCGAAGTCGATGCCGCCGAGCAGCACGGCGGCGACGACGGAGAGTTCGAGGCCGGTGGCGTTGTCGTAGCGGGCGCTGGCGTAGTGCAGGGCCCAGAAGACTCCGGTGAGGGAGGCCATCAGGCCGGTCAGCGTGAACAGGATCAGCTTCTGCCGCCTGACCCGGATGCCGGCGAAGCGGGCGGCCTCCTCGCTGGCGCCGATGGCGAAGAGCGAGCGCCCGAACGGGGTGGCGTGCAGCGCTACCACGGCGATCGCGAGCAGCACCAGGAACGGCAGCAGTGCGTAGGGGATGAAGCTGTCGCCGATACGTCCGGCGGCGAAGTCCAGGTACTGCGCGGGGAAGTCGGTCACCGCGTCGGAGCCGAGCACGATCTGTGCGATGCCCCGGTAGGCGGCGAGGGTGCCGATGGTGACGGCGAGGGAGGGCAGTCCGAGCCGGGTGACGAGCAGGCCGTTGACCAGACCGCAGGCGACGCCGATGAGCAGGCAGACCGGGATGATCGTCTCGATGGTCATGCCCTGGTTCCACAGGGCGCCCATGACCGCGCCGGACAGGCCGGCGGTGGAGGCGACGGAGAGGTCGATCTCGCCGGAGACCACGAGCAGCGTCATGGGCAGGGCGATCAGCGCGATCGGCAGGGTGTTGCCGATCAGGAAGGACAGGTTGAGCGCGTTGCCGAAGCCGTCGACGGTGGTGAAGGACAGCAGCAGGACCACGACGAGCAGGGCTCCCACGACCGTGTCCCAGCGCACGGAGGGGGACCGGCGGACGGCGCGCGTGAGAGCGGGGTCAGCCATGGCGGGCGTTCCTCTTCTTCAGGGCGGCGGCCACGCGCAGGGCGACGATCCGGTCGACCGCGATGGCGAGGATGAGCAGGATGCCGTTGATGGCGAGCACCCATACGGAGCTGACGCCGAGGGCGGGCAGGACGCTGTTGACGGAGGTCAGCAGCAGCGCGCCGAGGGCGGCGCCGTAGACGCTGCCGGAGCCGCCGGTGAAGACCACGCCGCCGACCACGACGGCGCTGACGACGGTGAGTTCATAGCCGGTGCCGGTGCCGGAGTCGACGTTGCCGAACCGGGCCAGGTACAGCGCGCCCGCGAGTCCGGCGAGGGCGCCGCAGAAGGTGTAGGCGGCGAGGATCCGCTTGCGTACGGGGATGCCTGCGAGCCGGGCGGCCTCGGGGTTGGAGCCGAGCGCGTACAGCTCGCGTCCGCTGCCGAAGTGCTTGAGGTAGTAGGCGGTGGCCACGAGGACGGTGAGGGCGATCAGGGCCAGGTAGGGCACGGCCGAGATGCCGCCGGAGCCGAAGTCGACGAATCCGGTGGGGAGATCGGCCGCGGTGATCTGGCGAGAGCCGACCCAGATGGAGTCGATGCCGCGGATGATGTAGAGGGTGCCCAGGGTGACGACGAGGGCGGGCACCTGGCCGAGGCTGACGAGCAGTCCGTTGAGCAGTCCGAAGCCGATGCCGAGCAGCACCGCCAGCGCGATGGCGACGACCGGGTTCCCGCCGCCCTGGAGCCATGTGCCGGCGGCGAAGGCGGAGATGCCGAGCGTAGAGCCGACGGACAGGTCGACGTTGCGGGTGAGGACGACGAGGGCCTGGCCGGTGGCGACCAGGACCAGGATGGTCGCGTTCAGCAGCAGGTCCTTGATGCCCTGCTCGGACAGGAACTCGCTGTTGCCGGCCTGGGTGACGGCGATCATCACCAGGAAGACCAGCAGGATGGCGAGTTCGCGCACCTTGAACACGCGGTCGACCAGCCGGGTGCCGCTGGACTTCGGCACCTCGACGACGGGGGTGGGGTCAGGGCTGACGATCGTCATGCGGCCCTCCCCGTGGCTGCGGCCATCACGGTTTCCTCGGTGGCGTCGGTGCGGGGGATCTCGGCGGTGAGGCGGCCCTCGTGCATCACCAGCACGCGGTCGGCCATACCGAGGATCTCGGGCAGGTCGGAGGAGATCATCAGCACGGCGACACCGTCGGCCGCGAGCTGGGAGAGCAGCCGGTGCACCTCGGCCTTGGTGCCGACGTCGATGCCTCGGGTCGGCTCGTCCACGATCAGCACCTTGGGGCCGGTGGCGAGCCACTTGGCGAGGACGACCTTCTGCTGGTTGCCGCCGGAGAGCGTGTTGACGGTGTCGGCGATCCGGGCGTATTTGACGTGCAGCTTGATCGCCCAGTCCAGGGAGCGGCTGCGTTCGGCGCCCCGGTCCATCAGGCCGGCGCGGACGGTCGTACGCAGTCCGGTCAGGCCGATGTTGCGCTCGATGGACATGTCCATCACCAGACCCTGGGCGCGCCGGTCCTCGGGGACCAGGGCGAGGCCCGCGGCCATGGCGGTGGACGGGGCGCCGTTGGTGAGCGCGCGTCCGTCGATCTCGACCTCGCCGGCGTCCCAGCGGTCGATGCCGAACACGGCGCGGGCCACCTCGGTGCGCCCGGCGCCCACGAGTCCGGCGAGGCCGACGATCTCGCCGCGGCGCACATCGAAGGAGACGTCGGTGAAGACGCCCTCGCGGGTCAGCCGGCGCACGCTCAAAGCGATCTCGCCGGGGCGCACCTCCTGCTTGGGGTACAGCTCCTCGAGGTCGCGGCCCACCATCCGGCGCACCAGGTCGTCCTCGGTCATGCCGTCCAGCGGTTCACTGGCGATCCGGGCGCCGTCGCGCAGGGTGGTGACCCGCCCGCAGATCTCGAAGATCTCCTCCAGGCGGTGGGAGATGAACAGGACCGCCGCGCCCTGCTCGCGCAGGGTGCGCACGACGCCGAAGAGGCGGGCGACCTCGCTGCCGGTGAGGGCGGCGGTCGGCTCGTCCATGATCAGGACGCGGGCCTCGAAGGAGAGCGCCTTGGCGATCTCGACGATCTGCTGGTCGGCGATGGACAGCCCGCGGGCCGGGCGGTCGGGGTCGAGTTCGACGCCGAGCCGCCGCATCAGGGCGGCGGTCGCGGTGCGGGTGGCCTTGTGGTCGATCCGGCCGAGAGCACGCCTGGGCTGTCGGCCCATGTAGATGTTCTCGGCGATCGAGAGGTCGGGGAAGAGCGTGGGCTCCTGGTAGATCACGGCGATCCCGGCGTCGCGGGCGTCGCCGGGTCCGTGGAAGAGGACGGGCGCGCCGTCGAGCAGCACCTGGCCGGCGTCCGGCCGGTGCACTCCGGCGAGCGTCTTGATGAGGGTCGACTTGCCGGCTCCGTTCTCTCCGGCGAGGGCGTGCACCTCGCCGGGGAACAGGTCCAGGGAGACGTCCCGCAGGGCACGGACCGCGCCGAAGGACTTGGAGATGTCCCTCAGTGCGAGAACCGGGGCGGCCGGACCCGTGTCGGACGGGTGGGTCATGAAGGCTCCTCGACGACGTCCGGCAGGGCAGCCCTCGCGGCGTCGTGAAAGGTTTCAACTGGGTTGCCGGGACGTTAGGCGCGCGGCGCATGTCACGTCAATGGGTCCCGGTCGAAAAAGTTTCGACAGCTTCGGATCACGCCCTGGTCACGAAGGGAGGTCTTGGACGGAGGGGTTGACACCCCTTCGGGGGCGCCATAGCTTCCCGTACTGAATCGTTTCACTCCGTGGTCGATAGGACCCGATGTCACAGGAGCCCTGACGTGACCGAGCTCGCCGCGGCGAAGGCCGCTCTCAAGACACAGGCCGTCGAGACGCCGTCGTGGGCGTACGCCAACTCGGGGACCCGTTTCAAGGTGTTCGCGCAGCAGGGCGTGCCCCGCACTCCGCAGGAGAAGCTGGACGACGCGGCCAAGGTGCACGAGTTCACCGGAGTGGCGCCCTCCGTGGCGCTGCACATCCCGTGGGACAAGGTCGACGACTACACCGCGCTGGCCGAGCACGCCGAGGACCGCGGTGTGCGGCTCGGTACGATCAACTCCAATACCTTCCAGGACGACGCCTACCGGCTCGGCAGTGTCTGCCACCCGGACGCGGCGGTCCGCCGCAAGGCCGTGGACCATCTCCTCGAATGCGTCGACATCATGGACGCGACCGGTTCGACAGACCTGAAGCTGTGGTTCGCCGACGGTACGAACTATCCCGGCCAGGACGACATCCGTGCGCGCCAGGACCGGCTCGCCGAGGCTCTCACGGAGGTGTACGAGCGGCTCGGCGAGGGGCAGCGGATGCTGCTGGAGTACAAGTTGTTCGAACCGGCGTTCTACACCACGGACGTCCCGGACTGGGGCACCGCGTACGCGCACTGCCTGAAGCTCGGGCCGCGCGCCCAGGTCGTCGTCGACACCGGCCACCACGCGCCGGGCACCAACATCGAGTTCATCGTCGCGACGCTGCTGCGTGAGGAGCGGCTGGGCGGGTTCGACTTCAACTCGCGCTTCTACGCCGACGACGACCTGATGGTGGGCTCCGCCGACCCGTTCCAGCTGTTCCGGATCATGCACGAGGTGGTGCGCGGGGGCGGGTTCACGTCCGGGACCGCCTTCATGCTCGACCAGTGCCACAACATCGAGGCGAAGATCCCGGCGATCATCCGGTCGGTGATGAACGTGCAGGAGGCCACGGCGAAGGCGCTGCTCGTCGATGCAGGGGCGCTGGCCGCTGCTCAGGCCTCCGGCGATGTGCTGGGTGCCAACGCCGTGCTGATGGACGCGTACAACACGGATGTGCGGCCGTTGCTCCGGGAGGTACGGGAGGAGTCGGGGCTGGACCCCGATCCCTTGACTGCGTATGCCCGTTCCGGGTGGGCCGAGAAGATCGTCGCGGAGCGAGTCGGTGGGGAGCAGGCGGGATGGGGGGCTTGATTGCCGAGATTCGTCTGCCGGGTTCCGTGATGCGCGCCCTGCGGGCCGTGTGTGGTTGATCGCGCCCACGCGGCGGTAGCCGCACATGACACTGCCCCGCGCCCCTGAAGGGGCGCTCTCCTCACCCTCTCTTGACAAGAACTGGAAGAGACATGGCAAACCACCCCGCAGCCGACGCCCTCCTCGCCCGTTCCCACCGTCTCGGTGCCGATCCTCGGAACACCAACTACGCCGGCGGGAACACCTCCGCCAAGGGCACCGCGACCGATCCCGTCACCGGGGGGGATGTGGAGCTGATGTGGGTCAAGGGGTCCGGTGGGGATCTCGGGACGCTGACCGGGGCGGGGCTCGCCGTGCTGCGGCTGGACCGGCTGCGGGCGCTGGCCGACGTCTACCCCGGAGTCGAGCGCGAGGACGAGATGGTCGCCGCGTTCGACTACTGCCTGCACGGCAAGGGCGGCGCGGCGCCCTCGATCGACACGGCGATGCACGGACTGGTCGAAGCCCCGCACGTGGACCATCTGCACCCCGACTCCGGCATCGCGCTCGCCTGCGCGGCCGACGGGGAGAAGCTGACCGCCGAGTGTTTCGGTGACGCCGTCGTATGGGTGCCGTGGCGACGGCCCGGTTTCCGGCTCGGTCTGGACATCGCCGCCGTGAAGGAGGCCAACCCGCAGGCCGTCGGGTGTGTCCTGGGCGGGCACGGGATCACGGCGTGGGGCGACACGTCCGAGGAGTGCGAGCGCAACTCGCTGCACATCATCCGCACCGCCGAGCGGTTCCTCGCCGAGCGGGGCAGGCCGGAGCCGTTCGGGCCGGTGCTCGACGGGTACGAGCCGCTGTCCGAGGCCGAGCGCCGGGAGCGGGCCGCGGCTCTCGCGCCGTACGTGCGAGCCGTCGCCTCGCAGGACCGGCCGCAGGTCGGGCACTTCGACGACTCCGAGGCCGTACTGGACTTCCTGGCCCGTGCCGAGCACCCCAGGCTGGCCGCGCTCGGCACCTCCTGCCCGGATCACTTCCTGCGCACCAAGGTCCGGCCGCTCGTCCTCGACCTGCCGCCGTCGGCCCCGACGGACGAGGCCGTGGCCCGGCTGAAGGAGCTGCACGCCGCCTACCGCGAGGAGTACGCCGCCTACTACGCGGCCCACGCCCAGGCCGACTCCCCCGCCATGCGCGGCGCCGACCCGGCGATCGTGCTGGTGCCGGGCGTGGGCATGTTCAGCTTCGGCAAGGACAAGCAGACCGCCAGGGTCGCCGGCGAGTTCTACCTCAACGCGATCAACGTGATGCGCGGTGCGGAGGCGGTCTCCTCCTACGCGCCGATCGAGGAGTCGGAGAAGTTCCGCATCGAGTACTGGGCCCTGGAGGAGGCGAAGCTCCGGCGGATGCCGGAGCCGAAGCCGCTCGCCACCCGGGTGGCGCTGGTGACCGGGGCCGGCAGCGGGATCGGGAAGGCGATCGCGCGGCGGCTGGCGGCCGAGGGCGCCTGTGTCGTCGTGGCGGACCTGAACGGGGACAACGCGGCCGCGGCGGCGGAGGAGTTGGGCGGATCCGACAAGGCCGTCGCCGTGACCGTCGACGTCACGTCGGAGGAGCAGATCGCGGAAGCGTTCCGGGCCGCGGTGCTCGCGTTCGGCGGGGTCGACCTGGTGGTGAACAACGCCGGAATCTCCATCTCGAAGCCGCTGCTGGAGACGTCCGCGAAGGACTGGGACCTCCAGCACGACATCATGGCCCGCGGTTCCTTCCTCGTCTCCCGCGAGGCGGCCCGGGTCATGATCGCGCAGCGGCTGGGCGGCGACATCGTCTACATCGCGTCCAAGAACGCGGTGTTCGCCGGCCCGAACAACATCGCCTACTCGGCCACCAAGGCCGACCAGGCCCATCAGGTGCGGCTCCTCGCCGCCGAGCTGGGTGAGTACGGCATCCGCGTCAACGGCGTCAACCCGGACGGTGTGGTGCGCGGCTCGGGCATCTTCGCCGGCGGGTGGGGGGCCAAGCGGGCGGCGGTGTACGGGGTGCCGGAGGAGCAGCTGGGCGAGTTCTACGCGCAGCGCACGCTGCTGAAGCGGGAGGTGCTGCCCGAGCATGTCGCGGCCGCCGTCTTCGCGCTGACCGGCGGCGACCTCACCCACACCACGGGCCTGCACGTCCCGGTCGACGCCGGCGTCGCCGCCGCGTTCCTGCGATGAGCACGGGTGCACGGCCGTACGCGGCGGTCGACCTCGGCGCGTCCAGCGGGCGCGTCATGGTCGGCCGCGTGGGCCCCGACAGCCTGGAGCTGGCCGAGGTCCACCGCTTCGCGAACCGGCCGGTGCGGGTGCCCGAGGGGCTGCGCTGGGACGTGCTCGGACTGTACGCCGGAGTGCTGGAGGGGCTGCGGAAGGCGGGCGACGGGCTCGCGTCCGTCGGTATCGACAGCTGGGCCGTGGACTACGGCCTGCTGGACGCGGACGGGGCGCTGCTGGGCAACCCGGTGCACTACCGCGACCGCCGTACGGACGGGGTCGCCCAGAAGGTGTGGGCGCGCGTCCCCGCCGGGGAGCTGTACGCGGCGACCGGTCTGCAGTACGCGCCGTTCAACACGCTGTACCAGTTGACGGCGGCCCGCTCCACCGCCCAACTCGCCCAGGCCAGAAGGCTTTTGCTGATCCCGGACCTGCTGGCGTACTGGCTCACCGGTGAACAGGGCACGGAGCTGACCAACGCCTCGACCACACAGCTGCTCGACCCGCGCACCCGCGACTGGTCCCATGGGGTCGCACAGCGGCTGGGCATCGACCTGTCCCTGTTCGCACCGCTGCGGCAACCCGGTGACCCGGCGGGAGAGTTGCGGCCCGAGGTGCTGGAGGAGACCGGTCTGGCGGGGCCCGTTCCGGTGACGGCGGTCGGCTCGCACGACACGGCGTCCGCGGTGGCCGCCGTCCCCGCCACCGGTGAGCGGTTCGCCTACATCTGCACCGGCACCTGGTCTCTGGCCGGCCTCGAACTGGACGCCCCGGTCCTGACCGAGGAGAGCCGCGCCGCCAACTTCACCAACGAGCTGGGGCTGGACGGCACGGTCCGCTACCTGCGCAACATCATGGGCCTGTGGCTGCTCCAGGAGTGCGTACGGACCTGGGGCGAGCCGGATCTGGGGGCGCTGCTGCTGGAGGCGGCCAAGGTGCCCGCGCTGCGGTCGGTGGTGGACGCCGGGGACGCGGCGTTCCTGGCGCCGGGGCGGATGCCGGAGCGGATCGCCGAGGCCTGCCGGGTCTCGGGCCAGCCGGTGCCCGCCTCCCCCGCCGAGACCACCCGCTGCATCCTCGACTCGCTCGCCCTCGCGCACCGCAGGGCCGTCGAGGACGCCCAGCGTCTCGCCGGGCGGTCGGTCGATGTCGTGCACATCGTGGGCGGCGGCACCCGCAACGCCCTGCTGTGCCAACTGACCGCGGACGCCTGCGGGCTGCCGGTGGTGTCCGGACCGACCGAGGCGGCCGCCCTGGGCAACGTCCTCGTACAGGCCCGTGCGCACGGGCCGGCCGGCGACCTGGCGGGGATGCGGCGCCTGCTCACCCTTACCCAGCTGCTGACCCGGTACGAACCGCGCGGCGGCACACGGCGGTGGGAGGCCGCGTGGGCCCGGCTCGCCTAGGACCCGTCCGAAGGGATCAGGCCGAACCGCTGCGGGCCCGGTCGTGGGTCTCCCCCGCGCGAGCGACCGCGCACTACCCTGCACTCACCCGATGATCGATCCACAAGGAGCCGCGATGCGTGTCGCCCTGTTCCTGACCTGCGTCAACGACACGCTCTATCCCGACACCGGGCGCGCGGTGGTGAAGCTGCTGACCAGGCTCGGCGTCGAGGTCGACTTCCCGATGGCGCAGACCTGCTGTGGGCAGGCGCACTACAACACCGGGTACCGGCACGAGGCCGAGCCGCTGGCCCGGCATTTCTCCGAGGTCTTCGGGGACTACGAGGCGATCGTGACGCCTTCCGGGTCGTGCGGGGCGATGGTGCGGGAGCTGTATCCGCGGATGGGCGAGCGGGCCCGTGCAAAGGGGCGCGGAGGCGGCCTCGCGGCCGCGCTGGCGCCGGTGGTACCGAAGACGTACGAACTCACCGAGTTCCTGGTGGACGTGCTGGGGGTGACGGACGTCGGCGCGTACTACCCGCACACGGTGACCTACCACCCGACCTGCCACGGGCTGCGCTCCCTGGGGATCGGCGACCGGCCCCGGCGGCTCCTGGAGGCGGTGAAGGGGCTGGAGCTGGTCGAACTGCCGGGGGCCGACGAGTGCTGCGGCTTCGGCGGCACGTTCGCGCTGAAGAACCCCGACGTCTCCGCGGCGATGGGCGCCGACAAGGTGCGCAACGCCGAGTCGACGGGCGCCGAGGTGCTGTGCGCGGCGGACAACTCGTGCCTGATGCACATCGGGGGGACGATGACCAGGCTGCGGACCGGCATGCGGCCGGTGCACATCGCGGAGATCCTGGCGCGCACGGAAGAGGAGGTGGCGGCCGTATGAGCGGAACGTTCGTCGGAATGCCGGCCTTCCCCAGGGCCGCGCGGGAGGCGGTGCGCGACACCACCCTGCGCGGCAACCTCCGGCATGCCACGCACACCATTCGGGCCAAGCGGGCGAAGGCCGTCGCCGAGGTGTCGGACTGGGCGAAGCTGCGGGAGGCGGGCAAGCAGCTCAAAGACCTGACCCTCCGTCACCTGGACGAGTATCTCGTGCAGATGGAGGAGGCGGTGACGGCCGCCGGCGGCACCGTCCACTGGGCCGCAGACGCGGGCGAGGCCAACCGGATCGTGACCCGGCTCGTCAAGGAGACGGGCGAGTCGGAGGTCGTCAAGGTCAAGTCGATGGCCACGCAGGAGATCGAGCTCAACGAGGCCCTCGAGGCGGCGGGCATCCGCGCCTACGAGACCGATCTGGCCGAGCTGATCGTTCAGTTGGGCAAGGACCGGCCCTCGCACATCCTCGTCCCCGCGATCCACCGCAACCGCGGGGAGATCCGGGACATCTTCGCCCGCGAGATGAGCGGCTGGGGCCGCCCGGCACCCGAGGGCCTCACCGACACGCCCGCCGAACTCGCCGAGGCCGCGCGGCTGCACCTGCGGGAGAAGTTCCTGCATGCCAAGGTCGGCATCTCCGGGGCCAACTTCATGGTCGCCGAGACCGGCACGCTGGTGGTGGTGGAGTCCGAGGGCAACGGGCGGATGTGCCTGACCCTGCCGGAGACACTGATCTCGGTCGTCGGCATCGAGAAGATCATCCCGACCTGGCGGGACCTGGAGGTGTTCCTGCAGACCCTCCCGCGCTCCTCGACGGCCGAGCGCATGAACCCGTACACGTCCATGTGGACCGGCACCACCGACGAGGACGGCCCGCAGACCTTCCACCTGGTCCTGCTGGACAACGGCCGCACCGACACCCTCGCCGACGAGGTCGGCCGCCAGGCACTGCGCTGCATCCGCTGCTCGGCCTGCCTCAACGTCTGCCCGGTCTACGAGCGGGCCGGCGGCCACGCCTACGGCTCCGTCTACCCGGGCCCGATCGGCGCCATCCTCAACCCTCAGCTGCGGGGCACGACAAGCGAGATCGACGCCTCCCTGCCGTACGCCTCGTCGCTGTGCGGGGCCTGCTACGAGGTGTGCCCGGTCGCCATCGACATCCCCGAGGTGCTGGTGCACCTGCGGGAACGGGTCGTGGAGGGCGGCGAGGTGGTCCGGGGCGGCAACAAGGTGGTGCTGCAGCCCGCGAAGGGGCATGCCGCCGAGCGCGCCGCGATGCGCGCGGCCCGCTGGGCGTTCTCACATCCGGGCGCGCTGCGCACCGGCCAGCGCCTCGCCTCCCGCACCCGGCGCCTTCACCCTCGCACCCTGCCGGGCCCCGGCCGCGCGTGGAGCGGGACACGGGATCTTCCTCCGGTGCCGGCGGAACCCTTCCGGGACTGGTGGCAGCGCACACACGGCAAGGGCGGCACCGCCGTACCGGGGACGACGCCCGGTGCCGGGACGCCCGTGAAGGACAATGCCGCGGACAAAGCCGAGGACAAGGGTGGTGACCGGTGAGCAGCAGGGAACGGATCCTGGGCCGGGTGCGGCGCGCCCTCGCCGACGTCCCGCGGGGCGACGAGCCCCCGTACGAGCGGGCCGTCACCCGTGACTACCTGCGTGAGCACGGTGACCGCACCCCCGCGCAGACGCTGGACCTCCTCGCCGAGAACCTCGCCGACTACCGTGCGATCGTCCACCGCACCGACGCCGGCCGGCTGGCCGAGGTCGTCGCCGGGCTCCTGGTCTCGCGCGGCTCCTCGTCGGTCCTCGTCCCGCCGGGGCTGGACGAGAGCTGGCTCGCGGGGAGCGACGTGAGGAGGGTCGCGGACCGGGCGGAGAGCACCCCGCACGAACTGGACCGGGTCGACAGCGTGGTCACCGCCTGCGCGGTCGCCGTCGCCGAGACCGGCACGATCGTCCTCGACGGCTCCCCCGACCAGGGCCGGCGCCGGATCACCCTTGTCCCCGACCACCACATCTGCGTTGTCCGCGCCGCGCAGGTCGTCCCCTCCGTCCCGTACGCCCTCGAACGCCTCGACCCGGCGCGTCCCCTCACCTGGATCTCCGGTCCCTCGGCGACGAGTGACATCGAACTCGACCGGGTGGAGGGCGTCCACGGCCCGCGCGTCCTGGAGGTCGTCCTGGTCGGCTGACGCCCCGCCCGCGACGTTCGAAGCTCTGATGGTGCCGGCCGCCACGGGGCGATCCTGCTGTCGGCCGGCTTCGCTGCTGTCGCCGCGGCCGCTGAAGGGGATGCTCGGCGCGCTGCCGCTGAACGGGGCGACCCTGGGCAGGTGGGCGCCGAGAGCGTGATCCTCACGGTCACCGGGGTCTTCTTCGGCACCGCGGCCGGGACCGTGCCGTTCACGGTGGTGCGCACCGACGCGGTCCTGCCGGACCAGTTCTTCGGCATCCGGCTCGCGATGGTTGTGGTCTCGGCGGCGGCCACGCCGGGGGCGACCCCGTGGACGGCCCGCCAGGTGCTGCGCACCCCTGCGGTGTCGGCGGTGGGCTCGGCCGCGCAGGCCGCGTGAGCCCGGAGCACGGACGGAGGCAGAGACAGGGACGAAGACCGAGACGGAGTGGCTGTGATGACGGCCACCCCGTTCTGCCGATGATGACAGGAGGGTGAACAAGCGCTTGGATAGCAGCGTCAGTCAGTGCTCAGTCAGTGCCGCCCCGAGCTGGAGGCCCAGGTGTTCACTTCCGTCGACGACGTCTTGGCGCGACTCGCCGAGGCGGGTTATCTGGCGTCGCCCGCGGTGGCCACGACCGTCTTCCTCGCCGACCGGCTCGGGAAGCCGCTGCTGGTGGAGGGCCCCGCCGGGGTCGGCAAGACGGAGCTGGCCAAGGCGGTGGCCCAGGTCGCCGGGGCCCACCTGGTGCGTCTGCAGTGCTACGAGGGCGTCGACGAGTCCCGGGCCCTGTACGAGTGGAACCACGCCAAGCAGCTGCTGCGCATCAGCGCCGGCCGGGACGAGACGTGGGACGAGGCGCGTACGGACATTTTCAGCGAGGAGTTCCTGCTGCCGCGTCCGCTGCTGACGGCCATCCGCGGGGACGATCCCAAGGTGCTGCTGATCGACGAGACCGACAAGGCGGACGTCGAGGTGGAGGGGCTGCTGCTGGAGGTGCTCAGCGACTTCCAGGTGACCGTTCCCGAGCTCGGCACGGTCACCGCGAGCCGTCGCCCCTTCGTCGTCCTCACCTCGAACGCGACCCGTGAACTGTCCGAGGCGCTGCGCCGCCGCTGCCTGTTCCTGCACATCGGGTTCCCCGACCCGGAGTTGGAGCGTCGGATCGTCCGGCTGAAGGTGCCGGGGATCGACGCGGCGTTGGCCGAGTCGGTGGTGCGGGTGGTCGGGGCGCTGCGCGCGATGGACCTGCGCAAGGTGCCGTCGGTGGCCGAGACCATCGACTGGGCCCGCACCCTGCTGGCGCTCGGCGCCCTCACGCTGGACGAAACGGTCGTACGGGACAGCCTGGGTGTGATCCTCAAGCACCAGGACGACATCCTGAAGGCCGAGGCCAAGCTCGACCTGGACGCCGTGTGAACGCCACCGCGGACCTCACCGCCCGGCTGACCGGCCTCGTCAGCGCGCTCCGCGCGCACGGCGTGCGCATCGGCACCGGTGAGACCGTGGACGCGGCACGGGCGACCCGGGAACTGGGGCTCGCGGACCGGGAGTTGCTCCGCGAGGGCCTGGCCGCGACGCTGCTGCACACCACGGGCCAACGCGCGGTGTTCGACGCGGTCTTCGACCTGTACTTCCCCCGCCGGGTCGGCACACCCGAAGGCCGCACGGACCCCGCGGACCCCGCGGATCGTGCGGATCGTGCGGATCGTGCGGACCCCGCGGATCGTGCGGATCTGCGCGAGCGGCTGGCAGCGGCGCTCGCCACCCATGACACGGCGCTGATGGCCCGGTTGGCGATGGAGGCGGTCGACGGCTTCGGCGGATACGGGAGTTCCCCGGCGTCGGACGGCTGGTCGTCGCACCAGACGCTGGACCGGCTGCGCCCGCAGACGCTGCTCGCGCGGGTCCGGGACGAGGTACGGGCCCGGGACGGCGCGGCGGGGTTCGGCGACCGGCTGCTGGAGGACGAGATCCGGCGCCGCATCGAGGAGTTCCGCCGGATGGTGGCCGCGGAGGCACGGCGCCGGGTCGCCGAACGGCGGGACCGGGACGAGATCGCCCGGCGTGCGGTGGCCCCGACGGCCGACCGCGTCGACTTCCTGTTCGCCGGGAAGGACCGGCTGGCCGAGCTGCGCCGGACGGTGCAGCCGCTGGCCCGGAAGCTGGCGACCCGGCTGGCCGCCCGCCGCCGCAGGGCCGCCCGCGGCACCATCGACCTGCGGCGCACCCTGCGCGGTTCCCTGTCGACGGGCGGGGTGCCGATGCGTCCCGTGCTGCGCCGTCGCCGTCCCGCGCGGCCCGAACTGGTGCTGCTGTGCGATGTGTCGGGGTCGGTTTCCGGATTCTCCGACTTCACGATGCTGCTGGTGCAGGCGCTGCACGACCAGTTCAGCAAGGTGCGGGTGTTCGCCTTCGTCAACCGGATCGACGAGGTGACCGGGCTGCTGGTGCGTGGCGCCGCCGACCCGGACGGTCTCGGTGCCCGCATCCGCCAAGAGGCCGCGATCACCGGCTGGCACGGCAGCAGCGACTACGGCGCCGCCCTGGGCGAGTTCACCGAACGGTACGCCGAGGCCGCGGGCTCACGGACCACCGTGTTCGTCCTCGGCGACGCCCGCAACAACATGGGTGACCCGAACCTCCCGGCCGTCGGCGAACTGGCCCGACACACCCGCCGCGTTCACTGGTTGAACCCCGAGCCGTGCTCCCGTTGGGGCACCGGCGACTCGGCGGCACTCGAGTACGCCGGGCTGGTCGACATGCACGAGTGCCGCACCATACGCCAGTTGAGCGACCTGATCGGACGGCTGCTGCCGGTTTGACGTCCGCGGACGCACACCTCGGGTTCAGACGGGCGAGCGGTGCGCGGTGTACAGCAGGTGTTCCCGGTCCATGACCAGGTGGCCCTCTCCGGTTTCCGCTCGTGGCGGCGGGCGAGTCCGGCCAGTTCGGTGTCGAGGGCGGCGACGCGTTCGGGGTCGTCCGCGAGGGACTTGCAGACGTTGATGACCGGGCCGTAGCGCTGCTTGAAGTAGTCCCCGGGACTTCTCCGGCGTCGCGAACCGCTCGACGGCGACCGTGCGTTGCCCGGCGGTCTCGTCGGTGACACGGCCCCCGAACAGCGCGCGGACGTGCTCTAGACCCTAGTCGGCGGCCTTCGCGTAGCTCTGGGCCGTGGCGCCCGCGAAGTCGTACACCACGACCTGTTCCTCGCCGACGACCCAGGCGTCGTGGCCGGATGTGCAGACGAAGACGTCGCCGGGGCCGACCTCACTCTCGGCGCCGTCGTCCATGCGGATGCGCAAGCGGCCCTGGAGGACGTAACCGTTGTGGTGGATTCGGCAACTCGGCGTTCCGGCGATCGGTCCGACCGGTTCGGACCAGCGCCACCCGGGCTCGAAGACGGTCACGGCGAAGTCCAGCCCGGTCATGTGGACGGCTTCGAGGTGGCCCCTGGGAAAGTCCCGCCGCTCGTCCGGCCTGTCCAGTGTCTTGATCTCAAGCATGTCCCTGCTCCCTTCCGGCCGTCGCTCTGCGCAGTCGGGGCCGGTATCCGTCCGCGCGGCACCGGCGAGGGCCTCCGGCCACCACTCCGCCGTCCGTCCGTCAAGACGGGTACGCCATTCGAGTGACGGGACTGGTACCGGCACGTTCAAGGGCCGCCCGGCCGGTCATACGTGTCTGATTCGTTCAAGAGGAGGGAGACGGTGTACCGCTACCGTCGCTGCAATGAAGAGCACCGGCAGGGGATCGCGCCACCTCAGCATCTGTATCGACCGCACCGTCGCCGATGTCTACGCCTACGCGTCGCAACCGGCCAACCTGCCCGCATGGGCCCACGGCCTGGGAGGCTCCATCGAAAGGATCAATGGTCGGTGGGTCGCGGAGTCCTCCCCCATGGGCCGGGTCGTGGTCGCCTTCGCACCACGCAATGAGTGGGGTGTACTCGACCACGACGTCACGCTGCCTTCGGGGGAGACCGTCCACAACCCGGTCCGCGTGCTCGTCGACGGTTCGGGGAGTGAGGTGGTGTTCACCCTCCGCCGGCAGCCGGGGACGAGCGACGCCGCATTCGAGCATGACGCCTCCATGGTCGCCGCCGACCTGGCACGGCTCAAGGAGTTGATGGAGTCCGCCTAGTAGGGCTTTGTTAGGTCCTGTGGTGGGGTTCGGGGGTGGGTGCGGGTTGGCCGCATATCGAGCAGGCGCCGGTCCAGGTGGCCAGGAGGGCCTGGAGTTCGCGGAGGACCGCGTAGAGGGTCAGGCCGGCGCAGGGACTTTTGGGTCGAGCCGCAGCAGGGTGCAGAAGGCCTGGGCGAGGGAGGCGAGGGTGGTGTGGCGGTGCCAGCCGAGGTAGTTGCGGCCCTCGAAGTGGTCCAGGCCGAGACCGTCCTTGAGCTCGCGGTAGTCGTGCTCAACTCGCCAGCGGATCTTGGCGATCCGGACCAGCTCCCGCAGTGGGGTGTCGGCGGGCAGCGTCGAGAGCCAGTAGTCGGTCGGCTCGGCGGAGTCCGGTGGCCACTGGACGAGCAGCCAGCATTCGGGCAGCGCGCCGTCGGCGGCGCGGCGGATATGCCGGTTGGCCGGTCGCACCCGCAGGGCCAGGAACTGCGAGCGCATGTCGGCGTTCGGATTGCGTTTGGTGGTCTTGCTGCCCTGGCGCCAGGTGACGGTGCGAGTGGCCGTTTGTCCGGCGGCCCGGGCCAGCGCGCGCAGGGTGGTGTGCGGTTGGGGGTAGGCGGACACGGGAGGGCGGCCCTGCCCGGAGTACGGCGGGCGCTCGGGCGTGGCGTCGCCGGGGTGCGCAGTCGTGGTGGCTTTGACCGCGACCGAGTAGGTCAGGCCGCGTTCGGTCAGGCCCTCGCGAAAGCCCGTGGCGTCGCCGTATCCCGCGTCGGCGACGACCGGCAGGTCGGGCAACTCCCAGTCCCCGCGGACCTCGTCGAGCATGTCCAGGGCCAGGCGCCACTTCTCCCGGTGCCGTGCCGCATCGGGGACGCCCGCCCTGGCCCGGCGGCGCCGGATCGCCCCGGCCAGCAAAGCGTCGTCGCCGTGCTTGGCGTCGTCCCAGCTCTCGGGCAGGAACAGGCGCCAGTCGACGGCCGAGGACGCGCGGTCGGAAACCAGGTTCACACTGACCCCGATCTGGCAGTTGCCACGCTTGCCCAGCGCCCCGCAGTACATCCGTGCCACCCCCGGCGAGTCGTAGCCGTCCTTGGGGAAGCCGACATCGTCGATGGCATACGCCTCCGGGCCGATGTGCGCCGCAGCCCAACGTGCCACCCGTTCCCGGACCTTGGAATAGTCCCACGTGGAGGAGGAGACGAACTGCTGGAGCTGCTGGTGGTCCACACCCAGGCGCTCGGCCATCGGCTGCATCGACTTGCGCTTGCCGTCCAGCATCAGCCCACGCAGATACAGCTCACCCTTGGCCCGCTGGTCCCGACGGGCCAGCGAGCCCAGCATCTGGGCCGCGAACGCCTCCAGGCGCGGGCGGACCTCTTCCATCTCCTCGGGTGTCACAGCTGAGAGGAAAACACGACCCCACCCGAGCTTGGACACCCGGGGTACCTAACAAAGCCCTACTAGGTACCGGAGCCGCAGAGGAGGGCGAAGCGCGCGGCGTCGACGTTGCCGCCGGAGAGGATCAGTCCGACCTTGTTCGGGAGGCGGCCGGCGCGGCCGGTCAGGAGCGCTGCCAAGGGGGTGGCGCCGCTCGGCTCGAGGACGATCTTCAGCCGCTCGAAGGCGAACCGCATGGCCTCCCTGATCTCGTCGTCGTCGACGAGGACGATCCCGTCCAGGAGCCGCTGGTTGACGGAGAACGTCAGTTCGCCCGGGGTGTGCAGGGCCTGGCCGTCGGCGATGGTGCGCGGGACCGGGATGCTCACGCGGTGTCCCGCCTCCAGGGAGCGCTTGGTGTCGTCGCCGGCCTCGGGCTCGACCCCGACCACCCGCGTCCCGGGGTACAGGCCCTTGACCGCGGTGGCGCTTCCGGCGATCAGCCCGCCGCCGCCGACCGGCGCGATGAGCACATCCAACTCCCCGGCTTCTTCGATGAGTTCGAGGGCCGCCGTGCCCTGTCCCGCGATGACGTGCGGATGCTCGTAGGGCGGGATGAGCGCCAGGCCGCGCTCCGCGGCCAGGGCTTTTGCGACGGCGACCCGGTCGCCGGTGTACCGGTCGTAGGTGACGATCTCCGCTCCGTACGCCTCGGTGGCCGCCCGCTTCGACGGCGGGGCGTCCTCGGGCATGACGATGACGGCCGTGGTACCGAGTTCCCGCGCGGCCAGGGCAACGGCCTGGGCGTGGTTGCCGGAGGAGTAGGCGGCGATGCCCCGGGACAACTGCTCGGGGGTGAGCCGGGAGGCCGCGTTGTAGGCGCCCCGGAACTTGAAGGCGCCCACGCGCTGGAAGTTCTCGCACTTCAGGTGGACTTCGGCGCCGACCAGCGCGTCCAGGGTGCGGGAGCGCAGGACCGGGGTGCGATGGGCGACGCCGTCGAGCCGTTCGGCGGCGGCACGGACGTCGTCGAGGGTGACCGGCGGGGTGGTGGTCGTCACGCGTTGCCTCCGGGGAGTCGTCAGCCGCTGGACAACGGCCCAGACTACTGCCGGGTCCTCCTCCGGCCGGGCACCGTGCGCCGCCCGGCCGGAGGAGGGCCGTCACCCGTCGTCGGCCTCGCCCAGCCACCGCATCAGCGAGACGCGGGCGCGGGCGACCCGCGAGCGCACCGTGCCGATCGGGCAGCCGGTGATGAGGGCGGCCTCCGCGTAAGAAAGACCGGACATCTGCGTGAGGACGAACGCCTCCCGCCGGTCGTCGGGGAGCGCGTCCAGCAGTTCCGCGAGGACGACGCCGTCGTCGAAGCCCGGCAGATCACGCGGCTGGTTGCGTTCGACGACCGCCTCCCAGTCCGCCGCGTCCACCAGGCGGGGGCGGGCGGAGCTGTGGCGGATGCCGTCGATCACGGCCCGGCGGGCGATCGCCAGCAGCCAGGTACGGGCCGACGAGCGGCCCTCGAACCGGTGCAGGCTGCTCAGGGCCCGCAGGAACGTGTCCTGGGTCAGGTCGTCGGCGCTCTGCGGGTCGGCGCCGAGGAACGTCACGTAGCGGCGGACGTCCGGGTGCAGAGCACGGACGAAATGCTCCACGGCCTCGGTGTCTCCGCCGCGGGCGGCGAGCGCCCAGGCGGTGATCGACTCCTCTTTCGGCTGTTTCCGTGGGGGAAGCAGGGCGACAGTGCTCACCTGCGGCTGTCCTTCCGGGAGTTCCGGCACCGGCGGCCGGATCCGCGCCGGCGCGTCGCGCCGTCGGCGCACGCGGGCAGCGGTACGGCGTGGCCGTATCCGCGTGACACCGCGGGCGCGACCGGCTCGGCAGACGCGACGGCCCGACGGCCCGATGGCCCGACGGGTGCGACACGACGGTGCCGGTGAGGGGTTGGGTGGCGGCCGGGCACGGACGTGCGCGGCCGGTGCCCGAGGCGGGAACGTCGACGGCCGACGGCTCGACTGCGGCGTCGATCCGCCGGTTGGGCGGGTTCCAGGAGGCCTCGGGGAACCGGCTGTCGTCAGACGACAGCGACCCCGGCGGGCGGGCCCCGCGTGGTGATCGTGTGGGTGAGGAGGAGCCGGCGCGGCATCCGGCCTTGCCCGGTGCGGCGCGCGCGGACGCGTGGACGGTCCGGCGGTGCGGGCAGCCGCAGCAGCAGTCCGCGCAGCGGCGCGAACAGTCGGCCGGCGAAGGCACGCAGGATGCGGAACGCCGCACGTTCGCCACGCGCGAGCCAGAGGGCGCACACCAGCGCGGCCAGCAGGTGGGCGGCGAGCATCCCGGTCGACGACATGCCGTCCGCGGCCATGGAGTGGGCGGTGTGCTCGGCATGGGCGGAGTGCACGGAATGCGGGCTGCCCGCCGTCTCACCGCCCATACCGCCACTCATGCCGTGCCCCATGCCGCCCTCCGGGGAGAGGGGCGCGGCGTGCTGACGCATCAGCAGGTTGTGCAGCCCGCGCTCGAGCAGCGAACCTCCGCCCGAGGGATCCGGGTGGACCAGTGCCTGGGCGAAGGCGAACAAGGTGTGCAGGGCGGCCTGTGCGGCCACCGCGACGGAGCCGACCAGCCACGGCCCGCGCTCCCGGCCGGCCAGGAGCCAGGCCGTGACGCCGGTCGCCGCCGCCCCTGCCGCCAGGGCCCACCCGGGCACCGCGGTCCGTGACATCAGAACGTGGCCGAGGGCGGCGAGCAGCACGCAGACAGCCGCGAACACCGCGGCCCGTACCGTGCGAGAACACCACCCACTGGTCATGGCGGCCTCATCCTCGCATCCGGATCTCGAACGTCACGTGAGGGTACGGACATTGTCCCTGTGCCCGACTCAATCGAGGTGACGTGATGCGCGTCACCTCCGCCTGCCGGTCGAGGCCGTCACCCTGCCGCGGCGGTCAACCCCGACCGCCGCCCACGCCCCCGCACCCACCCGAACAGGACCAGTGAGCACACGGCGGCGAACGCGCACCAGATCGAGACGAACTCCATCCGCCACAAGGCCCAGGAGACGAGCGCGCCCGCACCGGCCAGGACACCGAGGGCCCGCAGGCCGCGGTCGCCGGAGAGCAGCAGGGACCCGACGGTGGCCAGCAGATAGCCCACGACCAGCAGCGGGGCGTACGGCAGGTCCACGACGTAACCGATGGTGCGGCCGCGGATCTCCGCCCGCACGGGACGGGCGGCGAGGACGCAGCCGAGGACCGCCGCCGTCACGGCCCCGGCGACGAGGGGCGGCGTCAGCCTGCGCAGCGCGTCCCCTCCTACGCCCTTCGGCGCGGCGCACCACACACCCACCGGCATCCAGAGCGCCAGCAGCGGCAGGGCGACGACCGCCCACAGCAGCACGGCCGGGCCCGTCCCTCCGCCGGAGGCCCAGACCGCCGCCTCGATCACCTGGTGCACGCCGAGCAGCAGCGGCAGCCCGGCCAGCGGAAGGTCACCGCTGTGGCCCGCCCGCACCGTGCGGGCCACACAGGCCACCCCGACCGCCGCGATGCCGACGCCCGCCACGAGGTCGGCCTCCGCGCTCCAGCACGTCGCTCCGCCCTCGGGTCACCCGCAGGAAAGCTACATCCTCGCGAACCCGGAGCAACCGGACGGCAGCGACACGGCCGCGCGCTCCCCCGTCCGTCCCCGCGCGCCTACCCGGTGCGCTCCCAGCCCCGGCGGGGCGTGCGGGTGCCGAGGGCGGTGTCGCGGCTGCGGTAGACGATGTACGGGCGGGTGAGGTGACCGAGGGGGCGGTGAGCATGTGGACGAGACGGGTGAAGGGCCAGGTGCTCGTCGAACCGGTCGTCGGGGTGGGCGAGCAGCAGGGACTGGGCCTGCCAGGCCGGCGGGCGCCAGGGCCGGGTGGCGGTCGCCCGTGTGGTCTTCGAGGGCTGCTTCTTCTTTCGCATGCTCATGGTTTCGGTCCCGCCTTCCTGTCGCGGTCGGGGCGGGAAGGGGGCCCGCCGTTGTCGGCGTCCCCGGGCGGTGTCTTGGGAAACAGGCCCCACGAGACCCCCTTGCCGTCCCAGTCGAGGAGGTTGACGCGGGTGTCCTTGTCGGTGGGGGTGGCCGGGGTGTCGGAGGTCTGGCGGTCACGCAGGGCGTGGAAGTTCTCCACGACGATGGGGCGGCGCCGCCGAACGTTTCCCCAAGGGGCCCGAGCCGCCCATGCCGGGGCCGCCCTCGTAGTCGAGGCTGCACTCGGTGGCCAGTTCCTCGAGCCGGTGGGCCTGTTCGGCGTGGGCGGGCGGGATGACGTACCGCCCGTCGTACTTGGCGAGGGCCGCAGCCGGTACATGTCGTACATCTGTTCCTCGCCCATGCCGACGGCCTCGGGGACGGACGCGTCCGGTTCACGGCCGAGGTTGATGTCGCGCAGGTAGGCGCGCATGGCGGCCAGCCGGCGCAGCACCGCGTCGACCGGCGCCGGGTCGCCGGCGGTGAACAGCTGGGCAGGTAGTCGACGGGGACGCGCAGGGCGTCGACGGCGGCGAAGAGGGTGCGGTGGTCCTCGGCGTCCCGGCCGGTGTCGCGGACGGCGTCGACCACCGGGGACAGCGGCGGGATGTACCGGACCATGAGCATCGTCCGGTACTCCGGGTACAGGGGCAGGGCCACCTTGTAGGTGTTGATCAGGGCGTGGATCGGGGAGCGCTGGGCGGCCTCGATCCAGTCCCGCTCGATCCAGTCCCGGGGGATACCGGCCCGTTCGGCCGCGGCGACGACCCGCGGGTCGTCGGGGTCGAGGAAGCCCTGCCGCTGGGCCTCGTACAGTCCGGTGTCGTCGGGGGTGGTGGCGCCTTCCGGGGTTTGCCCTGGAACGGTCGATATGGTCGTGCACGGGACACCTCCGGATCGGTTGTCGCCGGCCTCGTCCCGGCACCCCGGCTGGTGCGGGAGGTCGTCCGGGACACGCACCGGATGCTGCTCGGCCCCTGGTACGCCCTGCTCGCCGTGCTCGTCCTCACCCGCTTCTGGTCGTACTGGAGCACATTGCTGTAGTCCTCGAGCCCACCTGGAGCGTCACCGGGCCGGATGCGCGGATCCTCGCCCATCAGTACGGTGGCGTCCTGGGGTGTGACCTTGAATGCAGTGACCCGCCCGAGGACGGCGCGGGTCACCGGGCGGTGGAGGCGGCGACATGGCCGGCAAGAAGGCGGCGAAGCTGCCCCGTGCGGCGTACGAGAGCGAGCTGCTGCGTCTGCAGGCGGAGCTGGTGAAGCTCCAGGAGTGGGTGCGGGCCGAGGGGGCGCGGCTGGTCGTCGTCTTCGAGGGCCGGGACGCCGCGGGCAAGGGCGGCACCATCAAGCGGGTCACCGAGTACCTCAACCCGCGCGTGGCACGGATCGCGGCCCTGCCCACGCCGACCGAACGCCAGCGCACCCAGTGGTACTTCCAGCGGTACGTCGAGCATCTGCCGGCCGCCGGCGAGATCGTGTTGTTCGACCGGTCCTGGTACAACCGTGCCGGCGTGGAGCGGGTCATGGGCTTCTGTACGAAGGAGGAGTACCAGCGCTTTCTGCACCAGTGCCCGATCTTCGAGCGGATGCTGGTGGAGGACGGGATCCTGCTGCGCAAGTACTGGTTCTCGGTGAGCGACACCGAGCAGGAGACACGATTCCGCAAGCGGCTGGAGGATCCGGTGCGCCGCTGGAAACTCTCGCCGATGGACCTCGAGTCGATCACCCGCTGGGAGGCGTACTCCCAGGCCAAGGATTCGATGCTGGTACACACCGACATCACCGAAGCGCCGTGGTACGTCGTGGAGAGCGACGACAAGCGCCGCGCGCGGCTGAACATGATCGCCCATCTGCTGAGCACGGTGCCCTACCAGGAGGTGGAGCCGCCGGTCATCGAACTGCCGGAGCGCCCGCCGTCGGCCGGCTACCAGCGTCCGCCCCGCGACCTGCAGACGTACGTCCCCGACCACGCGGCCACCCTCTGACCCGGTGTCCGGGTGACCGGTTGGGGTAACCGGGTGATGCCCCCGGTCGCCCTGGCATGCACGCCCTTCCTGCATGATCGGTGGTGGCCCCTCGACCTTCACGGCGGGGAGGCGACTCACCGAATCAGAAGGAGATGGCCTTGTCCATCTGGGAGGCACTGGCGGTCTTCGCCGCCGGAATCGGCGCCGGCACCATCAACACCATCGTCGGCTCGGGCACACTGATCACGTTTCCCGTCCTGCTCGCCACCGGGCTGCCTCCGGTGACCGCCACCGTGTCCAACGCCCTCGGGCTGATCCCCGGTTCGGTCAGCGGCGCCATAGGCTACCGGGCGGAACTCAAGGGCCAGCGCCGTCTCGTCCTGCGGCTCGGCGTGGCCGCGGTGATCGGCGGACTCGCCGGGGCGATGCTGCTGCTCACGCTCCCCGCGACCGCCTTCGAGACGATCGTCCCCGTACTCGTCGCGCTCGCGCTGGTCCTCGTCGTGCTCCAGCCCCGCATCTCCGCCCGCGTGCAGCGCCGCCGGGCCCGCACGGGCACGGTCACCAAAACCGACGGCGGGCCCCTCCTCTTCGGCGGGCTCCTGCTCGCCAGCGTCTACGGGGGTTACTTCACAGCGGCCCAGGGGATCATCTACCTCTCCCTGATGGGCATGCTGCTCGAGGACACCCTCCAGCGGCTGAACGCCGTCAAGAACGTCCTGGCCGCCGTCGTGAACAGCATCGCGGCCCTGTTCTTCCTGTTCGTCGCCGACTTCGACTGGACCGCCGTCCTGCTCATCGCCGTGGGCTCGGCGATCGGCGGCCAGGTCGGCGCGAAGGTCGGGCGCCGGCTCCCTCCGCCCGCCCTGCGGGCCTTCGTCGTCGTCGTGGGCACGTTCGCCATCGTCCAACTGCTCCTGCGCTGAACCGGCGCCCGCCGGAACGCCGGTTCAGCGGTCGCGGCCACCGCGGCACGGGGCCGGGGCCGGCCTCCTCACCGAGGCCGGCCCTCGGACGCTTCGCCGGAGGCGGGAACCGCCCGGTTCACGAGCAGACGGTGTCGTTCTTCGGGACCGTCCCGTCGAGCAGGTACTTGTCGACGATCTTGGTCAGGCACTTGTTGACGGCGTAGGTGCCGTGCCCTTCACCCTCGACGGTGAGGTGGACACCGACTCCCTTGCCCAGCGCATCCGCCATCTTCTTGGCACCCTCGTAGGGGGTGGCCGGGTCGCCGGTGTTGCCGATGACGAGAACGGGGCCCGCGCCGTCGGCCTTCACGTCGACGGTGGACGCGTGGCCTTCCACCGGCCAGTCGGTGCAGGCGAGCAGCATCCAGGCGGTCATGTCGCCGAACACCGGAGAGGCCTTACGGAACTCGGGAAGCTGCTGGTGCACGTCCTCGACGGTGAAGCGATCCTTGCTGTCGGCGCAGTTCACCGCTGTATTGGCGGGACCGGAATTGGAGTACACGCCGTCGTTGCGCTCGGCGTACATGTCGGAGAGCCACAGCAGCTCGCCGCCCTCCCCCTCCTCGGCGGCCTGCAGGGCACGGCTGAGCCACGACCAGCTCTCCTGACTGTAGAGGGCGGCGAGGATGCCTATGCCTGCCTGACCTTGTGTCAGGACGCGGTCGTCGTCTTCCACAGGCAGGGGCTTCGTGTCCAGGCTCTCGAGCAACTCGGTGATCTCCTTCTCACCCCGAGCGGGGTCCTTCCCCTCGAAGAAGCACTCATCCTGCTTCACACAGTCCTTGAGGAAGTTCTGCAGCGCGCTCTCGAATCCCTCCGTCTGGCTGAGGGTGACTGTCGCGGAATCCTGAGTGGGATCGACCACGGCGTCGAAGACGGTCCGTCCGACGTTCTTCGGGAAGAGGTGCGCGTAGACGCCGCCGAGCTGCGTTCCGTAGGAGAGGCCGAAGTAGTTCAGCTTCTCGTCGCCCAGGACCCGGCGCATCAGGTCGAGATCGCGTGCGGCCTCCTGTGTGCCGACGTGCTCCAGCACCGCACCCGAGTTGCTTTCACAGGCCCGGGCATACGCGCTTGTACCGAGGGTGAGGACCTTCTCCTCCGCAGCGTCGTCCGGTGTCGAGTCCTGGGCCAGCCAGGCATCCATGGCCTTGTCGTCCAGGCACTGCACACCGGCACTGTCCCCGACCCCCCGCGGATCGAAGCTGACCAGGTCGTAACGCTTGTGCAGCTCCAGGTAGTCCTCGGCCGCAAAGGCGGGAAGCGTCGGCACCCCGGCCCCACCGGGGCCTCCGAAGTTGAAGACGAGAGATCCAAGGCTCTTCTTGCCGGAGTCCTTCGCGGCCCGTGCCCGGACGAGGGCGATATCGATGGTCCTGCCGTCGGGCTTCGCGTAGTCCAGGGGCGCCTTCATGGTGGCGCACTGCCACTTCGTGCCGTCCGGCAGGTCCTCGGGCTTCTCTCCGCCGCCCTGGGCCGCGGACGGGGCGGGGCATCCGGCCCAGTCCAGTTTCTGTTCACCGAGAGCGGCGGGGACCGCGGGTATCGCGGCGGCTCCGTCGTCCTCGACATCCGGGTCGCAGGCTGTGAGGGTGGCGGCTGCCAGTACGGCGAGCGAGACCAGGCCGATGGCGGCCCGGGACGAACGGTGGTGGGACATGCTTCTGCCGATCTGAGGTCGTTGTTGGTGGAAGGGGCAAACGCTCATGCGTCGACGTGCTGGTCGTGATCCTGGTCGTGATCCTGGTCGTGGTGCTGACGACCGGCGCGCCTGTCCCGGCGGGCCTTGTACCCCCGGACGACCGGCGCGGTGAGTACGGTGAACACAAAGGTCACGCTGATCAGGAGGGGATACTTGGACCATGGGCTGTTGACGATCCCGGCCGATTCCAATACCGAGAGCAATACCCTGTCCACTGGGTAGAGGAGGACGGCCAGAACGACGATGTGCCAGGTGGGCACCTTCTTCAACGGCTTGGCCGTGACCACCAGGATCAGAACGGCGGCCAAGACGACGATGACATCGGTTCGTTCCATGCCTCAATCCTTCCGTCCCGGGACCCACTGGGACGTCGACCACCGGGAGGAACGTCACCTAGGCCGCAAGACCTAGACGGGTCACCGGCGCACCAGCCCTCGACGACAGGCGGAGCAGTGCCCCCCCTCTACACTTACGCCGATGGGAAGGACTCGAGGCCTGCTCCTGCCGGGCCTGTTCGCGTTGGCAGAATCCGCTCTGTGGTTCTTCACCCTTCCGTTGCTGGAGAAGCCTCCGAACACAACGGTGTGCATCACTTACTTCTCTGCCTTGGCATGCACCGTGGTCGCGCTCGAACGGCGAACCCGGGCACCACTCACCGCTCTTGGCCTTACCCTCACCACGTCCGTACTGGTACAACTCCTGATCCCGCCCGACCTGGTGGGCCTGACGGGCCTGCTGGCCGTCCAGGTGGCGCTCTTCTCCGTGACCGCTCGGAGCGACTGGGTCGTCGGGCTGGGCGCGACCGCCGCAGCCGCCGTTGTCCAACTCCTGCCGGCCACCGTGCAGTACGGATTCAGCAGCGCTCTCGTCCACGACTGGCTCATCACCGTCTTCCTGTGCCTGCCGGCGGCTGCTCTCGGCGCCGGTCGCCGGCACTGGCTGCGGGAACGGCAGGTGACACAACAGCAACTGGCCCGTGCCGAACAGGAACGGGGGCAGGCCGCCGGCACCGAACGGAACCGGTTGGCGAACGAGTTGCACGACATCAGCGCACATCACCTCACCTCCGTCGTGGTGACCGTCGAAGCTGCCCGCAGGCTTGGTGACAGCAGACCCGAATTGGCCACGGAGGCCCTCACGTTCGCCAGCCGCACCGCACGGGAGACCCAGTCCGCCCTGCGCCGTCTCGTGACGGTCATGCAGGTGGACGACACACCGGCTCCCCAGTCGATGACCGCCTCGATCGAGGCCCTGATCGCGGGCTTCGGCAGACTGGGTCGCCCCATCTCCGTTTCCCTGCCTCCCGATCTGGTCGGCCCTGCGGCGGAGGCGGCCCACGGCATCATCCGGGAGGCTCTGACCAACACCCTGCGCTACGCACCGGGCGCGTCGGTCGGCATTCGGGCGGAGCGATCCGAGGACGCCCTACGACTGACCATTGACAACAGCAAACCGCCGGGCGGTACCGACGGCAGCCAGCCGCCTCTCGGCTCCGGCCGGGGTGTGGCGGGGATGTGGCGACGCGCCGATGCGATCGGCGGGCAACTTTCCGCGGGGCCCCGCCCCGACGGAGGTTGGCGTGTGCACGCCGTGCTCCCCGACACCTCGTCCGGATGGCAGTCGGCCGTGGGACGACGGCGCAACTTCACACGCGAGCAGCAGATCGCGGACGGAGCAGTCTTCGGCCTTGTCGCCGCGTTGTCGCTGGCGTTCGCCCTGGCAGAGGCGGACGATGTCGGTCACTCGGTCTCGGTCCGCCTGCTGCTCGCGCTGGTACTGACCATGCACGCGCTGCCGCTGTTGTGGCGCCGACGTGCCCCTTGGCTGACCCTCACGGCGGTCGGGGTCACCGCCCTTCTGTGGCCGGTGCTGCTCCACAGCGGTGTGCTGCCGCTGTCCGCCGCATCCTGTCTCGTGGGCGGCGGACTCGCCGAAGTGGCCGCTGTCTACGGTGTCGCGGCCTACGGTCGCGTGCTGAAACCCGCAACCTCCCCTGACGGCCGGTACGTTCAGCAATCGAGGACGACATCACTGACGTATCCGCCGGGCCTCCGGATGTCGTTTCTGCCTGTTCCCGCCATGATCCTTTCGTTCGTGGTATCGATGATGGCGGCGTTCACCGCCGACGGGATACTGGTCGGAGAGCCTGTCGATCCCTTCGTTGTGCTGTTCGTTCTCTTGCCGGTGCTGCCTTTGCCCGGCCTGATGTTCACGGCCGCGTGGTTGGCGGGGTGGCTGATGCACATGCGCCGCAGGCGGGAGTTGAGGCGCGAGGACGCAGCGCTCACGGCGTTGCTGGCCGGCAAGAAGGACCTGGTCCACAGTGAGCGGCAGCGGGTCGCCGGCGGCCTGCGGGAGACGGTGCTCCGGCAGACCACTCGGGTGATCTCCTCGGCGGAGGCGGGCAGTCTGGACGACGTCGCCGCCGCCACGAGAGCGACACTGGCCGCCATGCGTCAGCTGCTCGGAAGTCTGGATGCCGCTACTCCTCAGGGAGTTGACAGCCCCGACGGACGGATGAGTCCGCTTTCATAGGCGAAAATGGTCGCCTGCACACGATCCCGCAGACCCAGTTTGTTCAACACCGCGCTGACATGGACCTTCACCGTGCCGAGGGCGACCCCCAGGCGCTTCCCGATCTCCGCGTTGCTCAAGCCCGTGGCGACCAGCGTCAGAATCTCGCGCTCGCGCTGGGTGAGGCTGTTCAGGGCCCCGGTGCTCTCCGAAGAGACCGGGGCGCCTTGGGCGAAGGCGGCTATCAGACGTCCGGTGACCGCAGGCGCGAGGACGCCGTCACCGGCGGCGACACCCCGTATCGCGGCCAGCAGGGCTTCTGGCTCGGCGTCCTTGAGCAGGTAGCCGGAGGCTCCGGCCCGCAGGGCTTCGTAGACGTAGGCATCGAGGTCGAACGTGGTCAGCACCAGGACTCGGGGGCGACTGCTGTGCCGCGTGATCAGCCGGGTGGCCGTCAGCCCGTCCATGCCGGGCATGCGGATGTCCATCAACACCAGGTCGGGCACGAGCTCGGCCGCCATCGCGACCGCCGCGTCCCCTTCGGCTGCCTCGCCGACCACGGTCATGTCGGCCTCGGCCGTCAGGATCGCCGCGAATCCCGCGCGGACGATCGTCTGATCGTCCGCGATCAGCACACGGATACTGATGGCCTTCTCCTCTTCCTGAGGTCTTTCGTCCGGGCGGGCCGGATGGGGGGCGGGGGCCGGTGCCGGGGCACCGCTCACGCCCTTCGGACGGCGGAGGGGGAGCTCCGCGAGGCGCAGAGGTACAGTGCCGGATCACGCCGGCCCGGCACGATCCCACCGGACAGGTCCCGGCCCACATGGAGCCCGGTCGCCCGCGTCGTATCCTCCCACGGACGCCGAGCACGGCGTGCCGGACCGGGACACGCCCACGGGCGGCCGGAGTGCCAACTCCCCTCATCTCCAGAAGAGTCGGGGCTCTCGAATGCCCTGCCTCCAGGCACGGATCGCGGGGAAGGGAGCCGAACAGCGCGAGGCCGCGCCCCGGTCGGGAAGGAGCGCGGCCTGAAGGCGGTGGATTCCGGCGTGGGCGAGGACCACCGGCAGGGGGTGGTGTTCCGAACGGAGCTCAGGCGGGTACGAGTTCCAGGACGGAGACCCGGGAGACGGAGGGCTTGGTGGATGCCGGTTTCAGTCCGGCTCGTTCGAAGAGGTTCTCGAACTCGTCGAGGCTGCGTTCGCGTCCGGTGGACAGCGCCATCATGTTGAGGTCCATCAGCGGTTCCAGACCGGGTGTGCCCACCTCGTCGACGAGGAGCTCCATCACCAGCACGCGCCCACCGGGCCGGAGGGCTTCCCGGCAGTTGCGCAGAATGCGGACGCAGGAGTCGTCGTCCCAGTCGTGCAGGACGAACTTCAGCAGGTGCACGTCCGCGGGCGGCACCTGCTCGAAGAAGTCGCCGCCGACGAAGGTGAACCGGTCCCTGACGCCCAGAGCCGTCGCGGAGGCGTCCGCCTCGGCGCCCACGTGCGGGAGGTCGAGGACCATTCCGGTCAGTCGGGGGTGCCGCTGCATGAGCGTCTGGACCAGGTTTCCGCCGGCGCCGCCGACGTCCACGGCGACCTCGGCGCCCCTGAGGTCGATCACGTCCGCGAGCCGGTGGGCCAGGCCGCGGGTCATGGCCGTCATGGCATTGGTGAAGACCTCGGCTTCCGTGGGGGCGGCGGCGAGCCAGTCGAAGACGGGTGCGCCCAGGGCGGCCTCCGCCTGGGGGGTGCCGGTGCGGATCGCGTCCGCCAGGCGCCCCCACGGCAGCCAGTGCGACTCGGCCCCGCCCCACAGGGCCAGGTCCCGCAGGGAACCCGGGGCGTCGGTGCGCAGGGTGTCGAGCAGGGGCGTACCGGCGAACCGCTTCCCGTCGGTGGATGCGGCCAGACCGAGGGAGGCGCACGCGCGCAGGAACCGGAAGGTCGAGTCCGGGTCCAGGGACTCCGCCTCTGCCACCTCCTCGGGAGTGGCGCCGTCGGCGTGCAGGTGATCGGCGATCCGCAGTTCGGCCGCGGTGCGCACCACCTGGGTGACCCAGTATCCGGTCATCATCTGGAGCATCCGCCCCGTGTCACCCACCGGCCGCTCGATGGAACCCGCCGCGACGAAGTCATGCTCGAACAAAGTCATACTGATGATCGTGGCGCACCGGAAACGCCACGGCGTCGTCCGTACTGAGGAGCACCGACCAGGCCGCAGGACATAGACCGGGCGGCGGCCGGCCGCCGCCCGGTCCGCCCCTCAGTCCTCGCCCTCCAGGTCGCCCTCCGTCTCCAGGTACACCTTCCGCAGCGCGTCGAGGACCGCCGGGTCGGGCTTCTCCCACATGCCGCGCGACTCGGCCTCCAGCAGCCGCTCCGCGATGCCATGCAGGGCCCAGGGGTTGGCCTGCTGCAGGAACTCACGGTTGGCCGGGTCCAGGACGTAGGCCTCGGTGAGCTTGTCGTACATCCAGTCGGCGATGACCCCCGTGGTGGCGTCGTAACCGAACAAGTAGTCCACGGTGGCGGCGAGTTCGAAGGCGCCCTTGTAACCGTGGCGGCGCATCGCCTCGATCCACTTCGGGTTGACCACCCGGGCGCGGAAGACGCGCGAGGTCTCCTCCACCAGGGTGCGGGTGCGGACCGTCTCGGGGCGGGTGGAGTCGCCGATGTACGCCTCGGGCGCGGTGCCGCGCAGAGCGCGGACGGTGGCGACCATGCCGCCGTGGTACTGGAAGTAGTCGTCCGAGTCGGCGATGTCGTGCTCGCGGGTGTCCGTGTTCTTGGCGGCCACCGCGATCCGCTTGTACGCCGTCTCCATCTCGTCGCGGGCCGGGCGGCCGTCCAGTTCGCGACCGTAGGCGTAGCCGCCCCAGACGGTGTAGACCTCGGCGAGGTCGGCGTCGGTGCGCCAGTCGCGGGAGTCGATGAGCTGGAGCAGGCCGGCACCGTAGGTGCCGGGGCGGGAGCCGAAGATGCGGGTGGTGGCCCGGCGTTCGTCGCCGTGTTCGGCGAGGTCGGCCTGGACGTGGGCGCGGACGTGGTTGGCCTCGGCGGGCTCGTCCAGGGAGGCCGCCAGGCGGACGGCGTCGTCGAGGAGGCCGACGGTGTGCGGGAAGGCGTCGCGGAAGAAGCCGGAGATGCGCAGGGTGACGTCGATGCGGGGGCGTCCCAGCTCGTCGTACGGGATGGCCTCCAGCCCCGTGACACGGCGTGAGGCGTCGTCCCAGACGGGGCGGATGCCCAGCAGGGCGAGGGCCTCGGCGACGTCGTCCCCTGCGGTGCGCATGGCGCTGGTGCCCCAGAGGGAGAGCCCGACCGAGGTGGGCCAGTCGCCGTTGTCCGAGCGGTAGCGCTCCAGGAGGCTGTCCGCGAGGGCCTGGCCGGTCTCCCACGCGAGGCGGGAGGGGACGGCCTTGGGGTCGACCGAGTAGAAGTTGCGGCCGGTCGGCAGGACGTTGACCAGACCGCGCAGTGGGGAGCCGGACGGGCCGGCGGGGACGAAACCGCCGTTCAGGGCGTGGACGGTGTGGTCGAGTTCGGCGGTGGTGGCCGACAGCCGCGGGACGACCTCGCGGGCGGCGAACTCCAGGACGGCGGCGACCTGTTCACCGTGCTCGGTGGGCACGGCGGCCGGGTCCCAGTCCGCGTCCTCCATCGCCTGGACCAGGGCGCGGGCCTTCTCCTCCGCCTCGTCGGCCGTCGTGCGGGTGGCGGCGGACTCGTCGAGGCCGAGGGCCTCGCGCAGGCCGGGCAGGGCGGTGACGCCGCCCCAGATCTGGCGGGCGCGCAGGATCGCCAGGACGAGGTTGACCCGGTCGGCGCCGGCGGGCGGGACGCCCAGGACATGGAGGCCGTCGCGGATCTGGGCGTCCTTGACCTCGCAGAGCCAGCCGTCGACGTGCAGGAGGAAGTCGTCGAAGCCGTCGTCGTCGGGACGGTCGTCGAGGCCGAGGTCGTGGTCGAGGCGGGCGGCCTGGATGAGGGTCCAGATCTGGGCGCGGATCGCCGGGAGCTTCGCCGGGTCCATGGAGGAGATCTGGGCGTACTCGTCGAGGAGTTGTTCCAGGCGCGCGATGTCGCCGTAGGAGTCGGCGCGGGCCATCGGGGGGACGAGGTGGTCGACGAGGGTGGCGTGGACCCGGCGCTTGGCCTGGGTGCCCTCACCCGGGTCGTTGACCAGGAAGGGGTAGACGAGGGGGAGGTCGCCGAGGGCTGCGTCGGGGCCGCAGGCGGCGGACAGGCCGGCGTTCTTGCCCGGCAGCCACTCCAGGTTGCCGTGCTTGCCGAGGTGGATCATGGCGTCCGCGCCGAAGCCGCCGTCCTCGGCCCGCGCGGCGAGCCAGCGGTAGGCGGCGAGGTAGTGGTGGGAGGGCGGCAGGTCGGGGTCGTGGTAGATGGCGATGGGGTTCTCGCCGAAGCCGCGCGGGGGCTGGATGAGGATCAGCAGGTTGCCGCGGCGCAGGGCCGCGAGGACGATGTCGCCCTCCGGGTTGCGGCTGCGGTCGAGGAACATCTCGCCCGGCGCCGGGCCCCAGTGCTGCTCGACGGCCGTGCGCAGTCCCTCGGGGAGGGTGGCGTACCAGCGCTTGTAGTCGGCGGCCGGGATGCGCACCGGGTTGCGGGCGAGCTGTTCCTCGGTGAGCCAGTCCTGGTCGTGGCCGCCCGCCTCGATCAGCGCGCGGATCAGTTCGTCGCCGTCTCCGGAGGCCAGTCCGGGGACGTCGGTGTCGCCGAAGTCGTATCCCTCGTCCCGCAGCCGGCGCAGGAGGGCCACCGCGCTGGCGGGGGTGTCCAGGCCGACCGCGTTGCCGATGCGGGAGTGCTTGGTCGGATAGGCGGACAGGACGAGGGCCAGGCGCTTGTCGGCGGCCGGGATGTGCCGCAGGCGGGCGTGGCGCACGGCGATGCCGGCCACCCGGGCGGCGCGCTCGGGGTCGGCGACGTAGGCCGGGAGGCCGTCGGCGTCGATCTCCTTGAAGGAGAACGGCACGGTGATCAGGCGGCCGTCGAACTCGGGCACGGCGATCTGGCTCGCGGCGTCCAGCGGGGAGACGCCCTCGTCGCTCTCCTCCCAGGCGGTGCGGGAGCCGGTCAGGCACAGGGCCTGGAGGATCGGCACGTCCAGGGTGGTGAGGGCGCCCGCGTCCCAGGACTCGTCGTCGCCGCCGGCGGACGCCTCGGCGGGCTTGGTGCCGCCGGCCGCGAGGACGGTCGTGACGATGACGTCCGCCGCGCGCAGCTCCTCGATCAGTTCGGATTCGGGGGCGCGCAGGGAGGCCACGTACAGCGGCAGGGGCCGCCCGCCCGCGTTCTCCACGGCGTCGCACAGGGCGTGGACGAAGGCGGTGTTGCCGCTCATGTGATGGGCGCGGTAGTAGAGCACGGCGACGGTCGGGCCGTCGGTGTCCTCGCGGGGTGTGCGCTCCAGCGGGCCCCAGGTGGGTGCGGGCGCGGGCGCCTCGAAGCCGTGGCCGGTGAGCAGGACCGTGTCGGACAGGAAGCGGGCGAGCTGCTCGAGGTTGGCGGGTCCGCCGTGGGCGAGATAGGCGTGCGCCTCGGCGGCGATGCCGACGGGAACCGTGGAGGCGGCCATCAGCTGGGCGTCGGGGGCCTGTTCACCGGTGAGGACGACGACCGGGCGGCCGTCGGCGAGCAGCAGGTCGAGGCCCTCCTCCCAGGCGCGCAGTCCGCCGAGGAGGCGTACGACGACCAGGCCGACGCCCTCGAGGAGCGCGGGCAGGTCGTCGAGCGGGAGGCGGGAGGGGTTGGCGAAGCGGTAGGGCACCGGGCCGTCGGCCGCTCGCGCGCTGAGCAGGTCCGTGTCGGACGTCGACAGGAGCAGGATGCGGGGGTGCGTCGAGCGCTCCCCGGACGAATGCGGCATGCGTCGGCCGGCCTTCCTCGGGGTCCGCGCCCCGGGCAGTGTTGGACGGCGGGAGTTCCTGACTCGTCCGGCCTCCTGGTGGCCGGACTCACAGTGGCGGGACCGCGCCGGATTCGCACCGGCTTCCTCCCCTGTCGCCGTCGTGGCGAGGGCGGATCTGATGATCCGCCGAGATCATAGTAAGGGTCGGGGGAAGAGGGCAGGGCTTGGACGCCGTGTGACGGTCGGTATGCTCGCCGCCATGTCCACGGCTTCCCTCCCTCCGTCGTCCCAGGCCACAGCGGTCTCACGGGACCGCGGTGACGCCTGTCCGGGGTCGTTGCGGCTGCACACCGCCGACGACGGCGCGCTGGCCCGGGTCCGGGTGCCCGGTGGGGTGCTCACCGTGCCGCAGGCCGAGGTACTCGCGGACGTGGCCGACCAACTGGGCGACGGCGAACTGCATCTGACCTCGCGCGGCAACGTGCAGTTGCGTGGACTGCGCGACGACTGCGGCGCCCGGCTCGCCGGGTCGCTGGACCCGGCCGGACTGCTCCCGTCACGCGGGCACGAACGGGCACGCAACATCGTCGCCTCACCGCTGTCCGGCCTCGACGGACGGGGGGTCCGGGATGTGCGGCCGTGGTTGTCGGCCCTGGACGAGTCGCTGTGCGCGAGCGAGGCGGCGCGGGCGTTGTCCGGGCGGTTCCTGTTCGCGCTCGACGACGGACGCGGCGATGTCGCCGGACTCGGCGCCGATGTGACCGTGCGTGCGGTCAAAGACGGCGGCGCCCTGCTCGTCACCGGCTCGGCGGACGAGGCCCTGCGGGTGTCCGGGGACGAGGCGCCCCGGGCCGCGCTGCTCGCTGCCGAGGCGTTCCTCGAGGTGCTGCGGGAGACCGGGGCACAGGTCTGGCGGGTCGACGAACTGAGCCTCTCCCCAGGTGAGTTGACGCATGTGATCCGGTCCCGCCTGACCGGCGCGGGCATCGACTGCGTTCCGGCGCCGAACGACCGCGCCACAGCGGAGGGGCCGCCTTTGGGAGTGATCGGGGCGGCCCTGTCCGTCCATGCTCCCCTGGGCCTTCTCACGTCCCGTCAATGGCGGACCGTGACCCGGGTGGCCGCCGGGGTCGGGGCGGGCGAACTGCGCCTGACACCGTGGCGCGGCATCGTCGTCCCCGCTCCCGGGACGAGCACGGCGACAGCGGCCGACGCGCTGGCCCGCCTCGCCGGCACCGGCCTGGTCACCGACGCCTCCTCCCCCTGGCTGCGCGTCGGTGCCTGCATCGGCCGGCCGGGGTGCGGCAGGTCACGTTCCGACGTGCGGGCGGACGCTGCCGATGCCCTCGCCGGCGCGGGCCGCTCCCCCCTGCCGTTGTACTGGTCCGGCTGCGAGCGGCGTTGCGGCCGCCCCCGGGGCGACCGGATCGATGTGGTCGCCGCCCCGGAGGGCGGCTACCGGATCGGCATGGTCGCCCAGGGGCGGCCGGCGCGCACCGCCGCCCTGGACGATCCCTCCCTCCTCGCCGCCACCCTGGCGGCGGTCACCTCATGAGCCGTACGACGACCGAGAGCAGCGAGAAGGACACCGTGACCCCCTACGACTACGAGAAGGACGGAGCGGCCATCTACCGCCAGTCCTTCGCCACCATCCGCGCGGAGGCGGACCTCGCGGCCCTGCCCGCCGACGTCAGCCAGGTCGCGGTCCGGATGATCCACGCCTGTGGAATGGTCGACCTCGTCCGCGACCTCGGTCACACGCCCGGTGTGGTGGCCCGCGCACGCGAGGCCCTGCGCGGCGGGGCTCCGATCCTCTGCGACGTGCAGATGGTGGCCAGCGGGGTGACCCGCAAGCGGCTGCCCGCCGACAACGACGTGCTGTGCACGCTCTCCGACCCGGCCGTCCCGGAGCTGGCGGCGAAGCTCGGCACGACGCGCAGCGCCGCCGCACTGGAGCTGTGGCGCGACCGTCTGGAGGGCGCCGTGGTCGCCGTCGGCAACGCGCCCACCGCGCTCTTCCGCCTCCTGGAGATGATCGAGGAGGGGGCGCCCAGACCGGCCGCCGTCATCGGCGTGCCCGTCGGCTTCATCGGCGCGGCCGAGTCCAAGGACGCCCTGGCCGCCCACCCCTCGGGCCTGGAGCACCTGGTCGTCCGAGGCCGTCGCGGAGGCAGCGCCATCGCCGCCGCCGCTCTCAACGCGATCGCGAGCGAGGAAGAATGAGCGGCAAGCTGTACGGGGTCGGGCTCGGCCCCGGCGACCCGTCCCTGATGACCGTACGGGCCGTCGAGGCCATCGCCGAGGCGGACGTGATCGCCTATCACAGTGCCCGTCACGGCCGGTCCATCGCCCGCTCCATCGCGGCGAAGCACATACGGGCCGACCACGTCGAGGAACCGCTGGTCTACCCCGTCACCACCGAGACCACCGACCACCCCGGCGGCTACCAGGGCGCCATGGACGACTTCTACGCCGAGGCGTCGGCCCGGCTCGCCGCCCATCTGGACGCGGGCCGGACGGTCGCCGTCCTCGCCGAGGGCGACCCGCTCTTCTACGGCTCCTACATGCACATGCACAAGCGGCTCGCGGACCGCTACGACACCGAGGTGATCCCTGGTGTCACGTCGGTCTCCGCCGCCGCGGCCCGCCTGGGCACCCCGCTCGCCGAGGGCGAGGAGGTGCTGACCATCCTGCCGGGCACGCTGCCCGAGGAGGAGCTGACCGCCCGGCTCGCCGCGACGGACGCGGCCGTGGTGATGAAGCTGGGGCGTACCTTCCCCAAGGTGCGCCGGGCGATGGAGCGTGCGGGGCGGCTGGAGGCGGCCCGGTACGTCGAGCGGGCCACCATGGCCGGGGAACGCCTTGCCGAACTCGCCGACGTGGAGGCCGAGTCCGTGCCGTACTTCGCGGTGGCCGTGCTGCCGAGCCAGGTCGACGCCGGGCCGGCCGTCCGGGAGCCGGGCTCCGTCGGTGAGGTCGTCGTGGTCGGAACCGGGCCGGCCGGGCCGCTGTGGCTGACGCCCGAGTCGCGCGGCGCCCTCGCCGCCGCCGACGACCTGGTCGGCTACACCACCTACCTGGACCGGGTGCCCGTACGGACCGGTCAGTGTCGCCACGGCTCGGACAACCGGGTCGAGGCCGAGCGCGCCGAGTTCGCGCTGCAGCTCGCCCTGCGGGGGCGGAGGGTGGCCGTCGTGTCCGGCGGCGACCCGGGGGTCTTCGCCATGGCCACGGCCGTACTGGAGGCCGCCTCGGCGGAGACGTACGCACATGTGCCGGTGCGGGTACTGCCGGGTGTGACCGCCGCCAACGCGGCCGCCGCCCGTGCGGGCGCCCCGCTCGGCCACGACTACGCCACCGTCTCCCTGTCCGACCGCCTCAAGCCGTGGGAGGTCATCGCCGGGCGGCTGCACGCCGCCGCCGGTGCCGACCTGGTGCTGGCCCTGTACAACCCCGGGTCGCGCAGCCGGACCTGGCAGGTCGGCAAGGCCCGCGAACTGCTGCTGGAGCACCGGGCACCGGACACGCCCGTCGTCGTGGCGCGGGACGTGGGCGGCGCCGACGAGCGGGTGCGGATCGTCCGGCTGGCGGACCTGGACCCGGCCGAGGTCGACATGCGCACGATCCTGCTGGTCGGTTCCTCGCAGACCCGGGTCGTGCGGCGGGGGGATGGCGAGGAGGTCGTCTGGACGCCCCGCCGCTATCCGGAGGCGTGAGGGCCGCGGCGGTTCAGCCGGCGTCCGGGGGTGCACACCGCGCGTATGCTTCCCGGACCCGCTGGACCGCCTGCCGGGGCTCGGCCACGACGGCCACTCCCCCGGGTGCCGGCGGCCTGCGCACCACGACCACGGGCACGCCCGCCTCACGGGCGGCCGTCAGCTTCGGTGCGGTGGCCGCTCCCCCGCTGTCCTTGGTGACCACGACGTCGATCCGGTGCCGGCGCAGCAGCTCGCGTTCCCCGTCGAGGGTGAACGGGCCGCGGTCGAGCAGCACCTCCATGCGGGGCGGATGCGGCGCCCCGGGCGCGTCCACCGACCGTACGAGGAACCACAGGTCGTCCAGGCCGGCGAAGGCGGCCAGGCCCATCCGGCCGGTGGTGAGGAAGACCCGCCGGCCGAGCACGGGCAGCAGCCCGGCGGCCTCGGTCAGGGAACCGGCCTCGTGCCAGACGTCCCCCTCGACCGGCAGCCAGCCGGGGCGCCGCAGCGCGAGCAGGGGAACACGGGCGGTGGTGGCGGCCCGTGCCGCGTTGAAGCTGATCGTGCCGGCGAAAGGGTGGGTCGCGTCGATGAGCAGGTCCACCCCGTGCCCGCGCAGCCATGCGGCGAGCCCGTCCGCCCCTCCGAAGCCGCCGACGCGCACCTCGCCGGGCGGTGTCCGGGGCGCGGCCACCCGTCCCGCCAGGGAGTTCGTCACGCGCAGACACGGCAGGGGTTCGGCCGCCAGCAGCTCGGCGAGGCGGCGGGCCTCGGTGGTGCCGCCGAGGATCAGCACATGCACGGCAGTTCCGTTCCCTTCATTCGGTTCCCTTCCCTTGAGCGAGACATGAGCAGCGACGCATGAGCAGCGAGGCCGAGGGCGGTCGCAGCGCCCAACTCAAGCACACCGGTCTGCGGCCCGGCTGGACCACCGGTGCCTGCGCGACCGCGGCCACGACCGCCGCGTACACCGCGCTGCTCACCGGTGACTTTCCCGACCCGGTGACGATCACGCTGCCGAAGGGGCAGACACCGTCGTTCGCGCTGGCCATCGAGGAGCTGACGGACTCGTACGCCATGGCGGGGATCGTCAAGGACGCCGGCGACGACCCGGACGTCACGCACGGGGCGCTGATCCGGGTGACGGTACGTCGGCTTCCCGCCGGGGCCGGGGTCTTTTTCCGGGCGGGGCCCGGCGTGGGCACGGTCACCCGCCCCGGCCTGCCGCTGCCCGTCGGCGAACCGGCCGTCAACCCCGTCCCCCGGCAGATGATGCGCGACCACGTCGCACGCGTCGCCGGACGGTACGGCGGCAGCGGCGACGTCGAGATCACCGTCTCCGTCGACGACGGCGAGGAGATCGCCCGCTCCACCTGGAACCCGCGGCTCGGTATCCTCGGCGGGCTGTCCATCCTCGGCACCACCGGCATCGTGGTCCCCTACTCGTGTTCGGCGTGGATCGACTCGATCCGCCGGGGTGTGGACGTGGCGCGGGCGGCGGGGCGCACGCACGTCGCCGGGTGCACCGGCTCCACCTCGGAGAAGACCGTCGTCGCCGAGTACGGCCTGCCCGAGGACGCTCTGCTGGACATGGGCGACTTCGCGGGCGCCGTGCTGAAGTACGTCCGACGCCACCCGGTGGACCGTCTCACCGTCTGCGGGGGCTTCGCCAAACTCTCCAAGCTTGCCGCCGGCCACCTCGACCTGCACTCCGCCCGCTCCCAGGTCGACAAGGGGTTCCTCGCCCGACTGGCCCGGCGAGGCGGCGCGGACGAGGCCCTCGCCGCCGAGGTGGCGGACGCCAACACCGGCCTCGCCGCACTCCAGCTCTGCCAGGCGGCCGGGGTGCCGCTGGGCGACCTGGTCGCGACGGTGGCCCGCGACGAGGCGCTGGCCGTGCTGCGCGGGGCGCCGGTCGCGGTCGACGTGATCTGCGTCGACCGGGCGGGCACGGTGGTGGGCCGCAGCTCCGTGGCCTGAGGGAGGGAGGGCGGGTCCGGGTCCCGGGGTTCGAGTTCCCGGTCCCACGGCATCTCCTCGGCCGGGACCTCGAACTCGGCTGCGACGGCTTCGGGTCGTGTCCCGCGTCGTGGTGCAGGGGATCAAGCGTGACGCGTTCCGGTACGAGGCCTCTGCCGATCTCCCAAGAGGCGGCGGTCCACGAGGCGCCCCGCTGAGACGGGTTGAACACCCGGTCCGGCGGAGCCGCCGCCCCCGCCCTGCGCATTCCGGCGCCTTGACCGGCCGCACCACCCGGCGGGATGCCATCCGGCTTCGAGGCCGGCGACCCTCGGATACACCGGGGTGTCCGGCCGCGCGTCGCCCTCGTGCTCCGACAGGCAGAGCCGGGCGTGCCCGCGGGTGATCTCCGTGAACACGGAAGGTCCCGGCTCGAACCGCTTCTCCTCCTGCTGGACGAAGCCCAGCCGCGCGTACCACCGCACCGCCGCCGCGGCATCGCACACCCGCCAGACCGGGACGGCCTGCTCCCTCGGGACGTCCTGCTCAGCAGGTATGCCTCTCCCGCTCGGGCGAATACAGGTGGCTGTCGCGGAACTGCTCCGCTCCCAGCGTCCGCCCGACCATGATCACAGCCGTCCGCAGCACTCCCGCGTCCTTGATTTTCCCGGCGATGTCGTCGAGCGTGCCGCGGATGATCAGCTCCTCGGGGCGGGAGGCGTACGCGACGACGGCGGCGGGGCAGTCGGCGCCGTAGTGCGGCAGCAGTTCGTCGACCACGCGGTCCGCGTACTTCGCCGCCAGGTGCAGCACGATCAGCGCACCGCTGCGGCCGAGGGTGGCCAGGTCCTCGCCGTCCGGCATGGCGGTCGCCCGGTGGGCGACCCTGGTGAGGATGACGGTCTGCCCGACCGTCGGCACGGTCAGCTCCCGCTTCAGTGAGGCCGCCGCCGCGGCGAAGGCGGGCACGCCCGGGACGACCTCGTAGGGCACCCCTGCCGCGTCCAGCCGCCGCATCTGCTCGGCGACCGCGCTGAACACGGACGGGTCCCCGGAGTGCAGCCGGGCCACGTCGTGGCCCTCCTGGTGCGCTCGGAGCAGCTCGGCCGTGATCTCGTCCAGATCAAGCTGCGCGGTGTCCACCAGCCGTGCGTCGGGCGGGCATTCGGCCAGCAGTTCGCGCGGCACCAGGCTGCCCGCGTACAGACAGACCCCGCAGGCGGCGAGCGTCCGGGCGCCGCGCACGGTGATCAGGTCGGCGGCGCCGGGTCCGGCACCGATGAAGTACACGGTCATGTGTCTGCTCCTGCTGTTCCTGGTACGGCTTCTGACGACTCGGACGTCTTCTGTGCCGCCCACTGGGTCACCGGCATCGCCTGCCGCCACCCGGTGAAGCCGCCCACGGGCACGGCGTGCGCCACGGCGAGGCGCACCAGCTCGCCTCCGTGACGCCGTCGGGCGTCGGCCAGCAGCGCCTCGGACTCCAGCGTGACGGTGTTGGCCACCAGCCGCCCGCCCGCGGGGAGCGCTTCCCAGCACGCGTCCAGCAGTCCGGGTGCGGTGAGCCCGCCGCCGACGAAGACGGCGTCCGGCCGCGGGAGCCCGGCGAGGGCCGCGGGCGCTGCGCCGGTCACCACCCGCAGCCCCGGGACGCCGAGCCGTTCCGCGTTGCGGATGATCCGCTCGGCGCGGACAGGGTCGCGTTCGACGGTGACTGCCCGGCAGGCGGGATGCGTACGCATCCACTCGACGGCGATCGAGCCGGAGCCGCCGCCGACGTCCCACAGCAGTTCGCCGGGGGCGGGGGCCAGGGCGCCGAGTGTGGCGGCGCGGACATGGCGCTTGGTGAGCTGCCCGTCGTGCTCGTACGCCTCGTCCGGAAGCCCGGGTACGGCGCCGAGGCGCAGGGCATCGGGGGCGCGGCGGCATTCGACGGCGACGACGTTGAGGGGGTCGGGGTCGTCGCCCGTGTGCGGCGGTGGCCAGTCGTCGGCAAAGGTCGCCTCGCTCGTCCGCTCCCTGTCGCCGCCGAGCTGTTCCAGCACCCGTATCCGGCTCGGCCCGAAGCCGCGGTCCCGCAGCAGGGCGGCGACCTCGCCGGGGGTGGCGGCGTCCGCGCTGAGCACGAGCAGCCGCCGGCGGTCGTGCAGGGCGGCGGCCAGGCGTGCGGTGGGCCGGCCCACGAGCGTGACGACCTCGGTGTCCTCCAGGGGCCAGCCGAGGCGGGCGCAGGCGTAGGAGACGGACGAGGGGTGCGGCAGGACCCGTACGGAGCCGGCGCCGAGCACCTCGGCGAGGGTGCGTCCGATGCCGTAGAACAGGGGGTCCCCGCTGGCCAGGACGGCGATCCGGCGGCCGGCGTGGGCCGCGAGCAGGCCGGGAACCGCGGGCCGCAGGGGTGAGGGCCAGGGCACCCGGTCCCCGTCGCATTCCGGTGGCAGAAGGTCCAGTTGGCGGGGACCGCCGATCACCACGTCCGCACCGAGCAGGGCCTGCCGCGAGGTGCCGGGGATGCCTTTCCAGCCGTCGGCGCCGATCCCGACGACGGTCACTGCGGCGGTCGGTGCGGGTCGGGCGGCGGTCACTGCTCGGTACCTCGGGGGTCGGGGGGCATCGGAGACGCACTCTACGGGGCGACGGCCTGCGCAGAGTCACGTGGGTGCCTCTCGCCGGCGATCTTGTCGCGCTTGGAGTCTTTCGTCCGGACGGAGAGCAGACCGGGAGTTGTCGACTCTTCTGAACCCCGACTGCGACCCCGGGGCCGCGCATGTCCACGGCCTGACCGCCGAGCGGCTGCGCGGGGCACCCGTCTCGAGCGAGTCGCCGGTCGGATCGGAGCGCTGTCGCAGGACCGGGTCCTCGTGGCCCGCAACGCCCGATTCGACGACGAACAGGTCGTCTTCGATGAGGACTTCGTCTTCTACGGCGTCCCGGAGAACCCCGCGGGCACGGTACGGATCCTCATCGACGGCCCGGCGCGACAGACCATCGCTATCGACTTCGCCTCACTCCCGCCCGCCTCGCGCAAGGTCGCCGCCGCAGCCGCCGTCGGCAAAGAAACGACCTGGGGCGCCCGGCCTCCGCAGGCGGCCCCACCCGCCAAAACAGCACCCCACTCGTCCGGCACCAGCCGCTCGACCCACTCCGTCACGAACGATTCAACGGTGCGTCGGCACCAAGGGAAACGGTGTCCTGGCGGGGCACCGGGCGGACCGAAGGACGGTGTGGGCGACGAGGGATACGGCCAGGCAGACGGTCTCGGTCTTCTCCTGGTGAGTCGTCATGCCCCGCCACTGCTCCCCGGACGAAGCCGGTCGGTTGGTCGATCCGCTTCGTCGCCGACCGTGAACCGGTAGCCGGGTTCGATGTACCGGCGGTATGCCAGTACTTCCGCTCGGACCACCGGTTCGCGACCTGTACACACGCTTCAGAGCCACCAGGTGGCCCGTGACACCTTCATCGCCCGCCGGACGTACAGGGTTTCCCGGCCATCCTGGACGCCGGACCACCGAGAGCGGGGCATCTGGCCTGGGCACCATTCGTGACCAGCGAAACCCGCCCTCCATACCGTTAGCATGTTTGAACTCGCGACGATCCCCCTGATCGCCCGCCCTTCACCGGCAACCATGCCAAACAGCTCAATAAGTGACCTATTTGTCTAGCATCTAGCAAACGGGCCAAACAATTGAAAAATACTCCACCACGAATATCCTCGCGCACAGACCGCACCTTTGCGTTCGCCGCGTGGCCTCAGCCACGAGCGATGCTGTGGGCCACGGCGGGTGTGGCGGCCCTCGGTTTCCTCATCGCACTGGAACTCTCCGCGCGCCACTACGGCTTGTCGGGGCCGATCACCCATCAGGCACGAGAGGTAATATTCGCTCCCCATTCGGGTCCGCTGCTGTACGCCGGTCTGGCGTTGACGATGGTGGTGCTCACCTGGCGGCAGCGGCTCGTCGCGATCGGTGCCGCGATCGGCATCGACGTCCTCTTCTGGCTGGTGCGGTGGGCGGTCGACGCCGAAATGAACTTCGGCAACGGCGCGTTGTGGGTGGTTCTGGGTTGCGCGGTCATCGCCGTCACGCGCCGTACCGGCCGGGAACGTGCGCTGCTGCTGAAGGGCGTCGGGCTGGGACTGCTGCTGGTGTCCGGCCACAAGACGGGTGACACCTGGCTGCTCATCACGTCGAAGACCCGCCCGGCGGTGCTCGACCAGTACGTGGCGACCGCCGATCACGCACTGGGCGATCCCTCGTGGCTGGTCGGCCGGATCGTCAATGCCACCGAACCGATCAGCGTCCATGGTCTCGGTCTGGTCTACGGTCAGCTCCCGCTGGCAGCGGCACTCGTCGGGCTCTACCAGTTGCGTCACGTGGCGGTCGAGCGCCGTTTCCCGGGCCATCACCTGGTGCGCACCTTCCTGGTCATCGGCCTGCTCGGGCCGGCCATCTACATGATCTTCCCGGTCGTCGGTCCGGTCTACGCCTACGGCGCCGACGGCGGACCCTGGGCGGCGGCCACCCTGTGGCCGGACACGCTGCCGCCGATCAACACCCCGCACCCGATGCCGTTCGACGAGATCACCCCGCGCAACTGCATGCCCAGCCTGCACACGGCGTGGGCCGTCACGCTCTTCATCCATTCCCGCAAGGGCTCACGGATGATGCGTTACGCGGGCACGTTCTGGTTGGTCGGCACTCTCGGCGCGACGCTGGGCTTCGGCTACCACTACGGCGTGGACCTCGTCGCCGGCGTGGTGTTCGCGCTCACGATCGAGGCGACGATGCGCTCGCTCGCACGTGGCTGGGACCGGTCGGGCATCCTGCTGGCCGCCTACGGCACGACGGTTTTCACCGTGCTCTTGGTGTCGTACCGCTGGCTGCCAAGGGAGATGGCCGCACATCCGTGGGCCTTCGGTCCCCTTCTCCTCCTGGCGATGGCCTCAGTGGTCCACAGCTACGTGCGGACCACCAGGCTGTGGGACGCGGTTGCCGCGCCTGCGCGGCAACCGGAGTCGCGCCCCGCAGGACCGCAACCCGAACTGGTCTGATGCATGGTGCATCAGGCGGTGGGCCGAGCGCTTCACGGGCGGGGCCGGCACGCTGAACACGTGCCGGCCCCGCCCCTCCAGCGGTGCTGTGCTGCCGGAGTGTCCTCCGCCGCACCTGCTCAACCCCGGTGCGGCCGTCCCGCCTCAACCGTCGGGGCCGCGCCGACCGCTCGCCGCGCTCGTCTGCGGTCCGCCCCTGACGAGATCCGGCGTAGGCGGCGATGCGCAAGCGACGCAGGCGTCCGGTGGGACGCAGGCCGGGCAGACCGTGGACGTAGGGGTCGTAGGACACCGTGCTGGTGACAGGCGTGACGTGTCCGCTTCCAGGGCCAGCGAGGCGAAGGTACGCCAGGGTTCGCCTCCGGCGGCCGCGCGCAGTTCGGCCACCACCTTGTCCCGTGCCCACGCCTCGAGCCAGGCACCGTCGACCAGTACGAGACGAGTCATGCCCCGCACGGTGACACGCGTCACCAACAACGCCGTTCACTCGCCGTCGGCGGTGGGCTCGTCCTCCTCCCGTTCGCCGTCCGGCCCCTGGGCCCGCACCCGCTGGACGTGCTCCAGGGACTCACGCAGTTCGGTGAGCCAGTCGTCGGTGTGCCGCTGGACCAGGCGCACGCACCAGGCCAGCGCCTCGCTGCGGCTGCGGGCCACCCCGCCGGCGATCAGCGTGTCGAGGACCAGGCGCTCCGGCTGGCGCAGCCGGGTCATGACGGGCGCGGCGACATGGGTGAACAGGGCGCGCCGCCCGTCGCACTCCACCCCCCAGGAGACCTTCCGTCCGAAGCGGTGTTCCGCGTCCCGGGCGACCGCGATCCGGGCGTCCCGGGTGCGTTCCCGGAACTCCTGGATCCGGCCCTCGGTCGCCGCTTCCCGCTCGGCCGGAGAGGCGTCCTCGACCGGCTGAGGTCCGGAAATGCGTCCGATCACCGTGATCTCCTCGCGGTCGACCGTGACCTCGGCCAGTTCCTCGAAGAGATCGTCGGGGAGCCGGCCGGTGAACCAGCCCCTCAGTTGCTCTCGCTGCTGTGTCGTAATCATGTAATGACGATTACTCGGCACCTTCATGAACACAAGGGGTCACGGAACGGTCTGCCGACAGCAGAATCTGAATGTTTCAGGTCCATTGGCCTGGGGCTTTCACGGTGCTGGGCGTACCGGATGTTGATCGAATGAGTAGAGAGCCCTACCGACCTGGGAAGATGGGCTTGCCGAAGGCCCCCTCCACCGCGGGAAAGAAGTTCCTCACCAGGTGAAGCGTGCGGCCCCGTCTCCGCGTGTTCGCGTCCAGGCCGGAGCGTCGGCGGTGGTCTCGCAGGTCGGCGGGTGCTGCCGGCCGAGACGGTCTCGCAAGACGGGGCGCCCCGGCTGCTCAGGCGGGGACGGGCTCCAGGGCGGCATCGTCAAGGGGTGGATAGCTCTCGTCGCCCATTCGCTCGGCCGCATCGATGCAGTCGGCAAGAGCGTCGCGGGATTGAGCGGGCCTGTCCATCTGATCGTCCAGTCGCCGCAGCCGTGACCGCATCGCGGCCAGCGACTCGGGACACCCGAGCAGCTCCGGGGCTTCTCTGAGCGCATAGGACAGCAGATGCACGATGCCCCCGGAGGACAACCCGACACCAAGCAGGTGCCGGATCCACTTCACCCGCAGCCCGACGCTTTCGTCGTACTCGCGGTAACCGTTCGTTCCGCGGTCTGCCTCCAGCAGGCTCTGGGCCTCGTAGGAGCGCAACTGATTGGCGTTGACGCCCGTCCGACGACTCAGTTCCCCGATCCGCACCGAAACCCGCTTGACCTTCACACCGGTATCAGCGTTGACGATGCTGCCATGAACAACAAAACCGCTACATCCGTGACAGACCTCGGACTCGGACTGATGGGCCAGGCACTCGCCGGCGCATTCCTGAAAGCCGGGCATCCCACGACCGTGGGCAACCGGAAGGCCTCCGAGGCCGACCAGTTGGTGGCCGAGGGCACACGGCTGAAGCCAACGGTTGGCGACGCGCTCAAGGCAGGTTCCCTGACGATCATCTGCGTCACCGACTACCGGGCCACGCACGAGCTGTTCGGCGCGAGCGATGTCGAGCCGGGCGGCACGACGTTGATCAGTCCGACCTCGGGCCGTCCGCCCCATGTCCGGTCCGAGGACGCGGTGCGGGACCTGATACACCGTGACAGCCATGTCCTCCCGAAGCTGCCGCAAAGCCAAAGGAGTGTACGGGGGCGATCGAACAGGCAGCCGCCCCGAAGGGCGGGGGCGCGATCCGACTGCCGCGCGCCGGGCCGGGCCGCTGTCCGCCCCGCCCCCGTCACACCAAGCCGCGGCTACAGGGCTTGCTCCACGCGCGACCCGGACGGCCACTTCATCGAGGTGGGCCAGGCAACGGGACTGCTCCAGGGTGTCCTGGCACGCATCGGCACCTGTCCGGGGCGGTGCCCCGGTGACCACGCCAGCGGGCCGGGCCGCGACGGCGTGCGGGCCTCAGCCGGACGCGGTACCAGGCCCGTGGACCCGCAGTTGCGGGTCCGTCACCCCGCCGGGACATGCCATCCGCTCGATCTCCCAGCCGGCGCGCCCGGCGCCGGCCCGGTACGCGCTTTCATAGAAGGCGAGTACGGCAGCGCGCGGGTCGGCCTCGGTACGGACCTCGTCGTACCGCAGCACGGCCAGGTGGCTGTTGCCACGGGCAAGCCAGCGTGCCGCCGCGGGCCGGAGCGGCTCCTCCGCCAGGTGCGCGGGCTCCGGAGCGGTGTAGGAGTAGAACGCGGGCTCGGGGAAGGTGTCGTCTCCGAACCAGAAACCGAAACTGATCACTTCCCGGGAGTACGCCTCCCGGGTGACCGGGTCGATCTGCTCGGGCTGCTCGATGTGGCGCCCGGAGAACCGGCTGTGGGCGATGTCGAAGGTGTGCCAGAAGTGGTGCACCGGACTGACCTTCCCCGAGTACCCCGCGGCGAATTCCTCCAGCACGGACGCCACCTGGCTGAGGACCCGCCAGTAGCGGTTGGCCTGCACGGGATCGTAGGTCGAGTGCTCGGTGTCCTCGGCGAACGGTCGGCCGGAGTCGGGGAGGTCGAAGGGCCTGGGTACGGCGAGCCGCACCCGGACGCCCAGCGCGGCCAGCGAGTCCATGACCGCGTGGTAGAAGGACGCCACGGACCGGCCGGTGAGCGGGAAGGAGATCTCCCGCCCGTCCAGAGTCGAAACAACCAGCTGATGCGCGACGAAGTCGAAGTCCATCGCGAAGATCGGATTACCGTCGACCTGGCCCATCGGGCGACTGGTGGTGCCACGCCCCGTGAGGTGCAACGGGATATTCCACCAGTGATTACGCTGAGCGCTGGCGGCGAGCCGGATCTTCCCGACGATCTGCGCGAAGCGATGGAGAGTCTCTTTGGTGTCGCGCCACCCGGCGAGCGGGATCGGCGGAAACAGTTCCATTGTCATCCCTTTCCCTCCCCCCAACGCTCCTGGACGGCCGGACGAGGCCTGGATGACCATGATGACCACGCCCGACAGGTGCGGCACCTCCTCGAACCCGGAAGGCCTATCGGCGTGCGCCGGCGAGGCCGTGCCCACGCAAGCCGCCCTCCCCCCGAACCAAACCGATGTCGTGGCACCGCTCTTCGACCAGGATCCGGACCGTTCCCGGACCGGCGAGCCGCTCCGGGCGTCGAGCTGCACTGTGTGTGCTGGCCGGCGATGTGCCGTTGCCGTACCACCAGCAGACGAAGAACCTGCTGGTTTCACTCTGCCAGGGCATCTCCTCCACGCGGCAGGAGCAGGATCGCTCCCCGCCACGGCCGCTCGCGCCTTGTCGACTCTTCACAAAACGGCGGGGAGAGCACCGAACTCCCCCGCCGGCGCGCGACCCAGCCGCCCGCCAGGTCAACGTTCGTCCGGCCGCTTCGGCTCGATCAGGGGCCCATCGGGCCCCGGACAGATCGCTGGGCACGGCTTCCGCTGGCTCACGCCGTAGCGTGGGAGCGTGAGGGCCGGAGCCTTCGGCGACGCGGTGCGGACGGCGCCGGCCAGGCTAGGGGCGAGAGCGGCCAGGAGGTCGACGGCCTCCGTGACGTAGCGGTATGCGGTCGTGGTTTGACGCCGAACCCGGCCGCGAGCTGGGCGTACGTGTGTCCCGTGCGCTGGTGGGCGAGTGTGGGGAGGGCTTGGCGGCCGGTGCTCGGTCGCCCATGGGAGCCGATCGCGCGGCGGTGCCGCCGCAGCTGCCGAGCGAGGAAGCGAAGGGAAGAGCTGGAGACGTCGATTACAGACGGGTGAACAAGCATGTGAAACCTGTGGCGGCGACGGTTCTCTTGGTCGAAAACCCATCTGTCGGGGGCTTCACCACGTTGTCACCCTGACTGTCCCTCCGCAGGGGAACTCGTCGCAGGAGTCGTTCGGGATGTCGTCGTACATGTACACGAACGGGTCGCTGCCTTTTCTTCGCAGGTGCAGCGTAAGCATTCAGAAGGTGGTCGGCGGTCGCGTTGCCTGACGATGTGACAGGCAGTGGG
>NZ_JBHSPC010000035.1:32866-41547 GCF_042656345.1 Streptomyces incanus | reverse complement strand
TGTCCGACTCTATCAGATCTTTCCGATCCGATTTCCTCGGGGTTTCGCCTTCCGGGTGTTCGCTTCCGCGTTTCCCTTTCCGGCGGTTCCGACTTTATCAGAGATTCTGAGTCGGTTTTTCCCGCCCCTCCGGGGACTGGATCCGCTGCGCGAAGCAGGCGGGTTCCCGGTTGGTGGGAGGTGTAAACGTACTGGAGCGAGGCGCCCCGATGCAAATCGAGGTGCCCCGCTCCCAGTTCTGGTGTACGGACTGTCCTACAGGTCGTCAGACCTCCACGACCACGGGCAGGATCATCGGCCGGCGCCGGTAGGTGTCGGAGACCCACTTGCCCAGCGTGCGGCGTACCAGCTGCTGCATCTGGTGCGCTTCGACGACGCCGTCCTGGGCGGACCGTTCCAGGACCTCAATGATCTTCGGCAGTACGGCGCTGAAGGCGGAGTCCTCGATGCCGGAGCCGCGTGCCTGGATGTGCGGGCCGCCGGTGATCTTCCCGGTGGACGAGTCGAGCACCATGAAGACCGAGATGATGCCCTCGTCGCCGAGGATCTTGCGGTCCTTCAGGGCAGGCTCGCCGACATCGCCGACGGAGAGGCCGTCCACGTAGACGTACCCGGCCTGGACCTTGCCGGAGATCTTCGCTCTGCCGTCGATCAAATCGACGACGACTCCGTCCTCGGCGATGACGATGCGGTCGTGCGGGACACCGGTCAGGGCGCCCAGCTCGGCGTTGGCTCGCAGGTGGCGCCATTCGCCGTGCACCGGCATCAGGTTCTTCGGACGGCAGATGTTGTAGAAGTACAGCAGTTCGCCGGCGGAGGCGTGGCCCGAGACGTGCACCTTGGCGTTGCCCTTGTGGACGACGTTGGCGCCCCAGCGGGTCAGGCCGTTGATCACCCGGTAGACCGCGTTCTCGTTGCCGGGGATGAGGGACGACGCGAGGATCACCGTGTCGCCCTGGACGATGCGGATCTGGTGGTCGCGGTTGGCCATCCGGGACAGGGCGGCCATGGGCTCGCCCTGCGAGCCCGTGCACACCAGGACCACTTCGCTGTCCGGCAGGTCGTCCAGCGTCTTCACGTCGACGACCAGGCCCGGCGGAACCCTGAGATAGCCGAGATCGCGCGCGATGCCCATGTTGCGGACCATGGAGCGGCCGACGAAGGCGACCCGGCGGCCGTACTCGTGCGCCGCGTCCAGGATCTGCTGGATGCGGTGGACGTGGCTGGCGAAGCTCGCCACGATGATCCGCTTACGGGCGCCGGCGAAGACCTGGCGCAGGACGTTGGAGATGTCCCGTTCGGGCGGGACGAAGCCCGGGACCTCGGCGTTCGTCGAGTCGGACAGGAGGAGGTCGATGCCCTCCTCGCTGAGCCGGGCGAACGCGTGGAGGTCCGTGAGGCGGTTGTCCAGCGGGAGCTGGTCCATCTTGAAGTCGCCAGTGTGGACCGCCATGCCCGCGGGCGTGCGGATGGCCACGGCGAGAGCGTCGGGGATCGAGTGGTTGACCGCGACGAACTCGCAGTCGAACGGGCCGATGCGCTCCCGGTGCCCCTCCGTCACTTCCAGGGTGTACGGGCGGATGCGGTGCTCCTGGAGCTTCGCCTCGATGAGGGCGAGGGTCAGCTTGGAGCCGATCAGCGGGATGTCCGGCTTCTCGCGGAGCAGGAAGGGAACGCCGCCGATGTGGTCCTCGTGACCATGCGTGAGGACGATGCCCTCGATGTCGTCGAGGCGGTCCCGGATGGACGTGAAGTCCGGCAGGATCAGGTCGATTCCGGGCTGCTCCTCCTCGGGGAAGAGCACGCCGCAGTCGACGACGAGCAGGCGGCCGCCGTACTCGAAGACCGTCATGTTGCGGCCGATCTCGCCGAGACCGCCGAGTGGGGTGACGCGCAGGCCGTTCGCGGGGAGCGGCGGCGGCGAGCCGAGTTCAGGATGCGGATGACTCAAAAGACTCTCCTCACCACGCGCGCCACGTCCCGGTGGGGCACGTGGCGCGCGTGACGTTCGTGCAGAAGCAGTTGTCGTTGTGATGCGCGGGCACCGGTGGCCCGCCGCTTATTCAGTTGTGGAGTCAGGTTGCGCGAGCGGTCGCGCGAAGTCTGTTGTCAGAGCTGTACCCCGCCGGCGGCAAGATCGATCTTGAGTTGCTCGATCTCCTCCGGCGTGCACGCGGCCATGGGGGCGCGCAGGGGGCCGGCGGGCAGGCCCTGCAGGGCGAGCGCCGCCTTGGTGGTCATCACGCCCTGAGTACGGAACATACCCGTGTAGACGGGGAGCAGCTTCTGGTGGATCTCGGTGGCCTTCTGGACGTCCCCCGAGGTGTACGCCTCGACCAGGGCGCGCAGCTCGGGCGTGACGAGGTGACCGACGACCGAGACGAAGCCGACGGCGCCCACGGAGAGCAGCGGCAGGTTCAGCATGTCGTCACCGGAGTACCAGGCGAGGCGCGAGCGGGCGATGGCCCAGCTGGCACGGCCGAGGTCGCCCTTGGCGTCCTTGTTGGCGACGATCCGCGGGTGCTCGGCCAGGCGAATGAGTGTCTCGGTGTTGATCGGGACACCGCTGCGACCGGGGATGTCGTAGAGCATGACCGGCAGCTCGGTGGTGTCGGCGATGGCCGTGAAGTGCCGGTACAGGCCTTCCTGCGGGGGCTTGTTGTAGTACGGGGTGACGATCAGCAGGCCGTGCGCGCCGGTGCGCTCCGCGGTGCGGGCCAGTTCGATGCTGTGACGGGTGTCGTTGGTGCCGACCCCGGCCACCACGTGGGCGCGGTCTCCGACCGCCTCCAGGACCGCCCGTACGAGGTCCGCTTTCTCCGCGTCGCTGGTGGTGGGGGACTCGCCGGTGGTGCCGTTGATGATCAGGCCGTCGTTACCTGCGTCCACCAGGTGGGTGGCGAGCCGCTGCGCGCCGTCGAGGTCGAGTGCGCCGTCCGCCGTGAAGGGCGTGACCATGGCGGTGAGGACCCTCCCGAAGGGGGTCTGCGGAGTGGAGGTCGGAGCCATGGGTTACACGCTACTCGTTGCTCGGGGCAGGGTCTGCCCTCGGGGGAGACGGCAAGTGGGGGCGAAGGGGGAGCCCGGCACTGCCTGCTCGGGGGTTCAGGCAGTGCCGGGCCCGTTTGATCAGGCTAGATGAACTACTGGAAATACCGCAATCCGGACACCTCGGAGGGCTGACCGTACGTGTGTGCCCGACCGACGTTCAGGGCCCGCCCCTGGGGCTACGGGGCCACGCGCCCGTTGGCGTTGAAGGCGGCGTGGGTGAGCGGCATGAGCCGAGCCCATTCGGCCTCCATCTTTTCGCCGACCATCTCGATCTCCCGTTGCGGGAAGGACGGCACCTTCGCCAGCTCGTGCTGGGTGCGCAGGCCGAGGAAGTGCATCAGCGAGCGTGCGTTGCACGTGGCGTACATCGAGGAGAAGAGACCGACCGGGAGGGTGGCGCGGGCGACCTCGCGGGCGACGCCGGCCGCCAGCATCTCCTGGTACGCGGCATACGACTGCCGGTAGGACTCCTCCATGGCGTCGGTGACAACTTTGTACTGCTCGGGGGTGCCGTCGACGAACTCGTACTTGCCGGGGCGGCCCTGCTGGACCAGCTTGCGGTCCTCGCCGGGGACGTAGAAGACCGGCTGGAGCTCGCGGTAGCGCCCGGACTCCTCGTTGTACGAATTGTGGACGACAAAGCCGTCCGCGATGAAGTTGTGGTGCGGCGGCGGCATGGAGATGTCGTAGGTCATCTCCTCCCCGTCGGGGGTGACGGAGACGACGCCCTCCCAGCACACACCGTTCTGGAGGGCGCGGCGGCGCACTCCCATCGGCACGCCTTCGCCGTTGGTCTTCCGCTGGTGACACGACTTGCAGGCCGGTCGCAGGTTCGAGACGTCGAGCGACTTGGTCAAATCGGCGTCCACGGGGATGACGTGGTCCAGCTCCAGGTCCTTTGCCTCGAACTTCTCCTCGCAGAGGTAGCAGAGGTCCATGGGCGCGATGAGACCGGCTCGCTGCTCGGTGGTCCAGATCTGGATCCCCTCGCGCAGGCGCTTCGGGATTCCGACCCGCTCGCCGACCCCCACCCGGCCGAGCCGCCCGACCCGGTCGCCGACGCGCAGGTCGCCGGCGCGGACCCAGCCTTCCGGCGTCCATACACGGTGGTCCGCGGTGCAACGCAGAACCTTGCCGTTGGTTGTCGAGACCCTGAGGATCGGCTTCACGCCGGACTCGAAGACGTCGACCATGCGCGCCTTCTCCGCCAGCCCGGTCTCCAGGTCGATGGTGTCGGCCAGGAGGTTCTGACAGGACTTCAGTCTGCGCGTGCGCCCCATCGAGTCGGGCACACCGATCTTCCAGTCCCGGTGGATGTCCGCGATGCGCTTGGTCTTGCCGTTCTTGCTGGTACCGACGCGGATCCTGGCGTCACCCGGCAGGCACCAGCCGACCCGGTGGCGCATGAACTCACGGAACACGAAGATCGGGGCGCTGACGAGGAACGTCAGGGAGTTGTGCTCGAACGGGCTGCCGTGCCGGTCCCGCATCAGGTAGTTGATCAGGCCCTTGGAGCGCTCCGGATCCTTCTCCAGTTCCCCGATCGACTGCTCGCCGAGGGTCGACACGCGGGCGGCGAACAGGACGTCCGAGTCCGAGGCGCTGGACTTCACCAGTTCGACGGTGACGTCACTCCGCAAGGTGACGTCGTCGGGCGTTGACGGCTGGGGATCGTCGGCGGAGCTCAAGGGGGTCCTTCCGGTCACATCACGGCTGCGGGTCGGCGACCACTCTACGGGGGCGCCCCTCGCGGCGGGGGACGGGCCGTGCCGGGAGGGATTTCCGCGGTCTGGGCACCTTCTGCCGGTGTCACTCGTTTGTGCCGGTGAGAGTCATTCGTTCGAGGTTCTCAGGGTTCGAGGGGAGAAGTACCACTGATGTTCGGTCGACGGGAATCCGTGCCGTTCGCCTTCCTTTCCGACGCCGACGCGTTCCGCAGCAATGTCGCGCCTCCGCCGCGCGAGCCGGCTTCCGCCGGCGAGCTGGCCGGGCGCTGGCTGCTGGGGGGCTGCATCGTCGCCGGGCTGGTGGGGTCCCTGGTGCTCGGGATGCCCGCGCTGTCCACGGACCGGTCGGCCACGGGGACCGAGCAGTCGGAGGCGTCCGACCAACGCTGAACGCCCGTCGAAGGGACGCCGGACCGGAGGCTCGGCCCCACGCCGGCAGAGGGCGGGCCGCACGCCGAACCGCCCGGAGGGTGGGGTCCGATTCTCAACCGGACCCCGAAGGTGGTGGGGGGTGCTACGGCTCGGTAGCCTCACCGGGCACTGCCCACGCATGGATCGAGTGAGGACCCAGCCGTGCCCCTGCCCTTCCTGACGGCCGACCGCGCCTTCGAGACGGCTGACGATGCCGCGCTGCCGTACAACGACCGTGACCGCTGGCGGCGCCCGTACCGCCCGGGTCCGTGGCGGGTGGGAGCGGCGGCGATACTGCTGCTGCTCGCCTCGTTCGTGCTGTTCTCAGCGGTGATCATCGCGGCTACGGCATCGCTGTCGTCGGCCAGTGTGGTCTTCGGGGTCGCACTGGTCGTCATCGTCGGTGCGCTGCGGTTGTTGCGCATGGGCACGTGGGTGAGTGCCCATGGGCTGCGGCAGGTGAGTCCGTTCATCACCCGTACGACGCCGTGGGACCAGGTCGTCGCGGTGCGCACGGTGCAGCAGCCGGTGCGCTGGCTGGGGCTGCCGCGGACGGTGCAGGGGCAGGCGCTGCTGGTCGTCCGGCGGGGGCGGTCGGCGGCTCCCGTACCGCCACTGCTGACCTCGCACAACGCGGACTTCCTGGGGCGGAACGTGGCCTTCGACCGGGCGGCCGACTCGGTGGAGGTCTGGGCCGACGAGTACCGGCGGGACTGAGCCGGACCGGACCGCTGCGCACACGCACGACCCGGGGTCCGGTCCGCACACGCGGACCGGACCCCGGGTCGCTTTCTGCCCTGCTTCGGTCGTCCTGCCGCAGTAGCCCCGCTGCGGTCGCCCTGTTGTGCTCGGGCGCCGGAGGGGACACCGGCTCGGCGAGACGTCAGGGAGCCGTCTTGCGCAGGGCGATCGCGCGTTGCATCGCCTTGCGGGCGCGCGGGGTGTCCCGGGCGTCGTGGTAGGCGACGGCGAGCCGGAACCAGCTGCGCCAGTCGTCGGGGGCGTCCTCCGTCTCGGCCTTGCGCCGGGCGAAGACCTCGTCGGCCGAGTCGCGGTCGACACGGCCGCTGGGCAGGCGCTTGAGCTCGTCCACGGGTAGTCCGCCCTGGGCGTCGAGCTCGGCGGCGAGCCGGTTGGCGTTGCGGACGAACTCGGTGTTCTTCCACAGGAACCACACGCCGATGACCGGCAGGATGAGCACCGCCACGCCGAAGGCGACGGTGAGGGGCGTCCCGGCCTGGATGAGGAGCACACCGCGGCTGCCGACCAGGACGAAGTAGACGACCAGGACGGCGGCCGTGATGGCGTAGGAGATCTTCGCGCGCATGGGGTGGGCTCGGGCTCAGTTCAGGTCGAGGAAGTGTTCCAGGCCGAAGGTCAGGCCGGGAGTGGTCACCACGCGGCGGGCGCCCAGCAGGATGCCCGGCATGAAGCTGCTGTGATGCAGGGAGTCGTGGCGGACGGTGAGGGTCTCGCCCTCAGCCCCGAGCAGGACCTCCTGATGGGCCAGCAGGCCGCGCAGCCGGACGGCGTGCACCGGGATGCCGTCCACGTCGGCGCCGCGGGCGCCGTCCAGGGCGGTGACCGTGGCGTCCGGGGCAGGGGCGCTGCCGGCCTTGCGGCGGGCCTCGGCGATGAGCTGGGCGGTGCGGGTGGCGGTGCCGCTGGGTGCGTCCACCTTGTTCGGGTGGTGCAGCTCGACGACCTCGACGGACTCGAAGTACGGGGCGGCGATCTGCGCGAACTTCATGGTCAGCACGGCGCCGATGGAGAAGTTCGGTGCGATGAGCACGCCCGTCTCCGGCGACTGGTCGAGCAGGCCCGTCAGCTGTGCGAGGCGGTCGTCGGTCCAGCCGGTGGTGCCGACGACCACGTGGATGCCGTGGCGTACGCAGAAGTCGAGGTTGCCCATGACCGAGGCGGGGGTGGTCAGTTCGACGGCGACCTGTGCGCCGGTCTCGGCAAGGGTCTCCAACCGGTCACCCCGGCCGAGCGCGGCCACCAGTTCCATGTCGTCGGCGGCCTCGACGGCCCGTACCGCCTCGGACCCGATGCGGCCCTTGGCTCCGAGGACCGCCACACGCAGCTTGCTCATCTTCCTTGCTTCCTTCTCGGAGAGGCCGAACCCGTGGGGTTGGGCCGGACAGGGCCTAGGCGACGGTGCCGTGCAGCCTGGCCGCCTGTTTGTCCTTGAGCGGGCCGATGACCGACAGCGAGGGCCGCTGCCCCAGGACGTCGCGGGCGACCGCGCGGACATCGTCCATGGTGACCGAGGCTATCCGGGTCAGCATGTCGTCGACCGACATCTGCTCGCCCCAGCACAGTTCGCTCTTGCCGATACGGTTCATCAGCGCGCCGGTGTCCTCCAGGCCGAGGACGGTGGAGCCCTGGAGCTGGCCGATGGCGCGCCGTATCTCGTCGTCGGGCAGACCGTGCTCGGCGGCCTGGTCGAGTTCGTCGCGGCAGATCTTCAGCACGTCGTGCACCTGGGACGGCCTGCACCCGGCGTACACGCCGAACAGGCCGCAGTCGGCGAAGCCGGAGGTGTACGAGTACACGCTGTAGGCCAGGCCCCGCTTCTCCCGGACCTCCTGGAACAGGCGGGAGGACATGCCGCCGCCGAGGGCCGTGTTGAGCACACCGAGGGCCCACCGCCGCTCGTCGGTGCGGGACAGGCCTGGCATGCCGAGGAGGATGTGCGCCTGCTCGGTCCTCCGGTCGATCACCTCGACACGGCCCGCGGTGCGCAGCGTGCGCCGTCCGCCGCGCGGGGCGATCGGCTGGGCGTCCGGGTCCTTGAGCGCGCCGGCCGCCTCGAAGGCGGCCTGGACCTGGCGTACGACCTGGTCGTGGTCGATGTTGCCCGCACAGGCGACCACGAGGTGGGTCGGGTCGTAGTGCTTCTTGTAGAAGCGGCGGATGCGGTCGGCGGTGAGGGCGTTGACCGTGTCGACCGTGCCGAGGACGGGGCGGCCCAGCGGGTTGTCGCCGAACATGGTGTGCGCGAACAGGTCGTGCACACCATCGCCCGGGTCGTCCTCGGTCATCGCGATCTCTTCGAGGATCGCGCCGCGCTCGATGTCGACGTCCTCCTCGAGGATGCGGGAGCCGGTCAGCATGTCGCAGACCACGTCGATGGCGAGCGGCAGGTCGGTGTCGAGTACACGTGCGTAGTAGCACGTGTACTCCTTGGCCGTGAAGGCGTTCATCTCGCCGCCGACGGCGTCGATGGCGGCGGAGATGTCCAGGGCGGACCTGCGGTGCGTGCCCTTGAAGAGCAGGTGCTCCAGGTAGTGGGTGGCGCCGTTCAGGGCCGGGGTCTCGTCGCGGGAGCCGACGTGCGCCCAGATGCCGAAGGTCGCCGAGCGGACCGAGGGCAGGGTCTCGGTCACGATGCGCAGCCCGCCGGGGATGGTGGTCCTGCGGACGGTGCCGATGCCGTTCTCGCCCTGGATGAGGGTTTGGGTACGGGCGACGGCCCGCTCCTCCGAG
>NZ_JBHSPC010000035.1:0-32838 GCF_042656345.1 Streptomyces incanus | reverse complement strand
CCCGTCGCCTTGGAGCCGTGGGACGTCACTGGTCGGTGTCGGCCTTCTTGTCGTCGTCCTCGCCCTCGATCACGGGGATGAGGGAGAGCTTGCCGCGGGAGTCGATCTCCGCGATCTCGACCTGGACCTTGGCGCCCACGCCGAGCACGTCCTCGACGTTCTCCACGCGCTTGCCGCCGGCCAGCTTGCGGATCTGCGAGATGTGCAGCAGTCCGTCCTTGCCGGGCATCAGGGACACGAACGCACCGAAGGTGGTCGTCTTCACGACGGTACCCAGGTAGCGCTCGCCGACCTCCGGCATGGTCGGGTTGGCGATGCTGTTGATCGTGGCGCGGGCGGCCTCGGCCTGCGAGCCCTGGGCGGCACCGATGTAGATGGTGCCGTCGTCCTCGATCGTGATGTCGGCGCCGGTGTCCTCCTGGATCTGGTTGATCATCTTGCCCTTGGGGCCGATGACCTCACCGATCTTGTCGACCGGGATCTTCACGGTGATGATCCGCGGCGCGTTCGGGGACATCTCGTCCGGGGTGTCGATCGCTTCCATCATCACGTCGAGGATGTGGAGGCGGGCGTCACGGGCCTGCTTGAGGGCGGCGGCCAGGACGGAGGCGGGGATGCCGTCCAGCTTGGTGTCGAGCTGGAGGGCGGTCACGAACTCCTTGGTGCCGGCGACCTTGAAGTCCATGTCGCCGAAGGCGTCCTCCGCACCGAGGATGTCGGTGAGGGCGACGTAGTGCGTCTCGCCGTTGATCTCCTGGGAGATCAGGCCCATGGCGATGCCGGCGACGGGGGCCTTGAGCGGCACACCGGCGTTCAGCAGCGACATGGTGGAGGCGCAGACCGAGCCCATGGACGTCGAACCGTTGGAGCCGAGGGCCTCGGACACCTGACGGATCGCGTACGGGAACTCCTCGCGGGTCGGCAGCACCGGCACGATGGCGCGCTCGGCGAGGGCGCCGTGGCCGATCTCGCGGCGCTTGGGGGAGCCGACGCGGCCGGTCTCTCCGACGGAGTACGGCGGGAAGTTGTAGTTGTGCATGTAGCGCTTGCGGGTCACCGGGGAGAGGGTGTCCAGCTGCTGCTCCATGCGGAGCATGTTGAGGGTGGTGACGCCCAGGATCTGGGTCTCGCCACGCTCGAACAGCGCGGAGCCGTGCACCCGCGGGATGGCCTCGACCTCGGCGGCCAGGGTGCGGATGTCGGTGACTCCGCGGCCGTCGATGCGCTTCTTCTCCTTGATGACGCGCTCACGGACCAGGGACTTGGTCAGCGAGCGGTACGCGGCGGAGATCTCCTTCTCGCGGCCCTCGAACTCCGGCAGGAGCTTCTCGGCGGCGAGCTGCTTGACGCGGTCCAGCTCGGCCTCGCGCTCCTGCTTGCCGGCGATGGTGAGCGCCTGGGTGAGTTCGGGGCGGACGGCGCCGGACAGCGCCTCCAGGATGTCGTCCTGGTAGTCCAGGAAGACCGGGAACTCGCCGGTCGGCTTCGCGGCCTTGGCGGCGAGGTCGGCCTGGGCCTTGCAGAGGACCTTGATGAAGGGCTTCGCGGCATCGAGACCGGCGGCGACGACCTCCTCGGTGGGGGCCTCGGCACCGCCCTCGACCAGCTTGACGGTCTGCTCGGTGGCCTCGGCCTCGACCATCATGATTGCGACGTCGCCGTCCTCCAGGGCGCGGCCCGCGACGACCATGTCGAAGACGGCGTCCTCGAGCTCGGTGTGCGTCGGGAACGCGACCCACTGGCCGCCGATCAGCGCGACGCGGACGCCGCCGATCGGGCCGGAGAAGGGCAGGCCGGCCAGCTGCGTGGACGCGGAGGCGGCGTTGATCGCCACGACGTCGTACAGGTGGTCGGGGTTGAGCGCCATGATCGTGGCGACGACCTGGATCTCGTTGCGCAGGCCCTTCTTGAAGGACGGGCGCAGCGGGCGGTCGATGAGGCGGCAGGTGAGGATCGCGTCCTCGGAGGGCCGGCCCTCCCGGCGGAAGAAAGAGCCGGGGATCTTGCCGGCCGCGTACATCCGCTCCTCGACGTCCACCGTGAGGGGGAAGAAGTCGAGCTGGTCCTTGGGGTTCTTGGATGCGGTGGTGGCCGACAGCACCATGGTGTCGTCGTCCAGGTAGGCCACGGCGGAGCCGGCGGCCTGACGGGCGAGGCGGCCCGTCTCGAAGCGGATGGTGCGGGTACCGAAGGAGCCGTTGTCGATGACGGCCTCGGTGTAGTGGGTCTCGTTCTCCACCAGTGGGTTCTCCGTTACTTGTCGTCTTTTGTCCCGCCTCGCCCGTGTGGCGGGGGGACGGGTGGAGAAGCGCGCCGTCTGGTGCGGGCCGGTCTTCGATCGAAGCTCCCGGGTTCATTCACCCGGGGGCCACTACCGAGGACCGGCGGCGGCGAGGTGCGCTTCCCCTCGTACGTCGGGACGTCCGGGGGACGTCGGGGTGGTGCCGGTGACGGCCGCGACCTGGTGCGGTACCGGTCGTCACAGCGAGTCGGTGCTCTTGCGTTGTGCTACCACACTACAAAGACGTGGTGACACTCCGCACGTACAGCAAAAGGAGCGGTCCCCTTTTCCCAGGGGAACCGCTCCCGTCACGGCGTCTTACTTGGCGCCCGCCGCACCACGACGGATGCCGAGGCGGTCGACCAGCGCACGGAAGCGCTGGATGTCCTTCTTGGCGAGGTACTGCAGCAGCCGGCGGCGCTGACCGACCAGGATGAGCAGACCACGGCGGGAGTGGTGGTCGTGCTTGTGGGTCTTGAGGTGCTCCGTCAGGTCGGAGATCCGACGGGACAGGAGAGCGACCTGGACCTCGGGGGAGCCGGTGTCACCTTCCTTGGTGCGGAAGTCGGCGATGATCTGGTTCTTCGTAGCGGCGTCGAGCGACACGCGTACTCCTCATGGTCTGTGACTGGCCACCGAGCGCCCCCGGTCTTCACCTCGGGGGATCTTCCATGACTCGGAAGGCGGGATCCGCAGGGCGCGGCCTCCGGAGCGGTACTCCGAGGGTGCGTACACATACGGCCGTCACTCAGGGTACCAGCCGGCGACAGGCCTCCTCACCACGGTCCACGGAACCGCCCAGGTGGGACGCGGGGTGCCACTAATGTGAGCGCTCGTAACCAGTCCATCGGACCAGTCATAGGTCGGGAAGGGGTCGCTGCGACATGGCGGAGACGGCTGAGGAGATCAAGGCACGCAAGGAGCGGGAGAAGGACGAGCTCTACGCCCTCGACATCTCCGGCGTCGAGTGGCACAGCGCGCCGGGCACCGAGGAGCACGAGGAGCGGGTCGAGATCGCCTACCTGCCCGACGGCGCGGTGGCCATGCGGTCCTCCCTCGACCCGGACACGGTGCTGCGGTACACGGAGGCGGAGTGGCGTGCGTTCGTGCTCGGCGCGCGGGACGGCGAGTTCGACCTGGAGCCGGCGCCGGGGACCGGCGGGGCGGGCGCCGCGGGGACAGCGGCCGAGGCCGCCGAGTAGGCCGAGCAGTCCGAGATCGGTTCGGTGCTCCGGACCACTCCCGATCGAGGTGACCGCCCGTGGATTCTTCTCCCATGGGCGGTTTCTTTCATTGTGCAGTGACTGTGTACGCCCCTTGACAGCAACGGGTGTTGTGGGTGGCACTGGCTGAGGGGTGGGCAGGGCTGACGGGGCAGGGCTACCCGTGATTAGGCTGGTACCCGACGCGACACCGGAACACCCGCGAACCGGGTGTCGGCGTCGCAGGCCCGGGGGAGGCCGGTTCGGACGATGTCGTCCTCATGCAGGACCAGTTCGGACCACTGCAGGTGGTCGCCCCAGCACAGCACGACGGCACAAGGGTGCTCGACCAGACCAGGAGGAACTGTGGGCAGCGATCGGGACGGGATCCGCGGGGGCTGGGCAACACCCGGCGATGACCAGCCCGATGCGGAGTCCGCCGTCGAGACGACGGGCGAGTTCACCATCGACTACGCGCCGCCGGCCTGGTACACGCAGAACGCTTCGGGGAGTTCGGAGTCAAGGTCGGAGTCGGGGTCGAGGTCGAGGCCGGAGTCGGGGGCCGACGCCTCGCCCTCTCCTCCCGTTTCCCCAGGGCGTGTTCCGCCGTTGCCCGGGTTGGCTCCGCCGCCGCACGCGGTCGGCGCTTCGGGGCCTTCCTCCCTTCCGGCGCCGGCGCCGGGGGCGCCTTTCACCCCGCCCGCGCCCGCTCCCGCGCCGGGTGCTCCCTTTACCCCGCCGGCTCCCACGCCGGGAGCGCCGTTCACGCCGCCCGCTCCGCCGTCCGGGGGACCGGGCGCCGTACCGCGGCTTCCGGTGGGCAGCGGGTTCGAGCCGGAGCCTCAGTCGGCGTCCACGCCGGAGCCGGGCTCTGTTTCCCCCGCGGCCGTGCCGGATCTTCCGGTCAGTGGGGTCGGCCGGGACTCCGGCAGTGGTGACCTCGAGAGCGGTGCCACCCTCCGCTTCTCCGCCGCCGCGCTGAAGCGGGAGATCCAGGACCGTGAGGCCGAGGCCGCCGAGCCCGAGGCGGACGCGCAGCCGGAAACACGGCCGGAGCCCGCCGACGACCAGGACCTGACCGGCGACGGCGAGCGCGCCGGAGACGCTGGCGAACTCAAGGACCACGTCCAGGACGACGTCCAGGACGTCGAGCCCTCCGTCGCCTCCCTTACGTCCGTCCCCTTCGCTGCTGACGGCTCTGAGGACGAGGACACCGACATCGCCGACGCCTCCGAATCGTCCGCGGATGCCGACGAAGGCGACGAGCACGCCACGAACGACGACTTCGACGAGCCCGAGGCGGAGTCGGAGTCGGAGCCCGGGGCGGACACCGAGCCCGGGGCGGACACCGAGGCCGAGGCGGACGCACCCGGACCCGAGGACGCGAAGCCGGTGGACGACGAACCGGTGGACGACTCGGCGCCCTCCGCACCCGGCGCGGTCGGCGTGCCCGAGGACTCGGTACCTGCCTCGTCCGACACCTCGGCCTCGGTGGCCTGGACTCCCCCGGCACCGCCGGTCGTGCCGCCCCCGTCGCACCCCGCCGCGCCGACACCCGCGAGCCAGTGGCCGGCACAGCCGCAGCAGTCGCCGCAGGCTCCCGCAGCGCCCCCGGCACCGGTCGTTCCCGAACCGGCGCAGCCGGAAGACGCGAGTGTGTCTGCCCAGCAGCCGCAGCAGCCTCCCTTCTTCCAGCCGCAGGCGCAGCCCGCGCCCGCCGCCTGGAACGCGCCGGACGGACCGATGCCACCGCACCCGGTACCCGCCCCGCCCACGCAGCAGCCGCAGCCGCAGCCGCAGCCGCAGCCGCAGCCGCAGCCGGTGCAACAGCCCGCTCCGCAGGCCGGATACGGCTTCCCCCAGCCGGGCGCTCCCCTCCCCGGCCCGCAGGCCGGTTACGGCTTCCCGCCCGCCGGTCCCGCCCCGACTCCCCCGGCCCAGCCGGGTGGTTACGGCTTCCCGCAGCAGCCGCCGGCACCGCAGGAGCACCCACAACAACCCGTACCCCCGCAGGCACAGCAACAGCCCGGCATGCCTCCACAGGCACAACCGCAGGCCGCGCAGCAGGGGTTCCCCCTCCAGCAGCCCCAGGCCGCGCACGCCGGCGCTCAGCCTCCGCACACCGCACCTCAGCCCCCGCAGGCCGGCCGGCCGCCGCAGCCGCCCGTCGATCCGCGTGCCGGGGCCGCCTGGCCGCAGCCCATCCAGCACGACCAGCGGCAGCCGACCAACCCCGGTGCCGCGCCGCTCGGTTACACCGCGGCTGTGGAACTGTCGTCGGACCGGCTGCTCAACAGCAGGAAGCAGAAGGCCAAGAGCAGCCGTCCCGCGGCAGGCGGGTCGCGTTTCAAGCTGGGCGGAAAGAAGGAGGAGGCCGAGCGGCAGCGGAAGCTGGAGCTGATCCGCACTCCGGTGCTGTCCTGCTACCGGATCGCCGTGATCAGCCTCAAGGGCGGCGTCGGCAAGACGACCACGACCACCGCGCTCGGCGCCACCCTCGCCAGCGAGCGGCAGGACAAGATCCTCGCGATCGACGCCAACCCAGACGCCGGTACGCTCGGCCGCCGGGTGCGGCGGGAGACCGGGGCCACCATCCGTGACCTGGTGCAGGCGATCCCGCACCTCAACTCGTACATGGACATCCGGCGGTTCACCTCGCAGGCGCCCTCCGGTCTGGAGATCATCGCCAACGACGTCGACCCCGCCGTCTCGACGACGTTCAACGACGAGGACTACCGGCGGGCGATCGAGGTCCTGGGCAAGCAGTACCCGATCATCCTGACCGACTCCGGTACGGGTCTGCTCTACAGCGCCATGCGCGGGGTGCTGGACCTGGCCGATCAGCTCATCATCATCTCGACGCCGTCCGTGGACGGTGCGAGCAGCGCCAGCACGACGCTGGACTGGCTGTCGGCCCATGGGTACGCGGATCTCGTCTCGCGGTCACTCACGGTCATCTCGGGTGTGCGCGAGACCGGAAAGATGATCAAGGTCGATGACATCGTGTCGCACTTCCGGACCCGGTGCCGCGGCGTGATCGTCGTACCGTTCGACGAGCACCTTGCCGCAGGTGCGGAGGTCGACCTCGACATGATGCGGCCGAAGGTGCGGGAGGCGTACTTCCACCTCGCGTCGATGGTCGCCGAGGACTTCGTCCGGCACCAGCAGTCGCACGGTCTGTGGACCTCCGACGGCAACCCGCCGCCGGTCGCCGCCCCGCCGCTGCCGGGCCAGTACGTCCCGGGCCAGTACGTCCCGGGCCAGCCCTACCCGGGCCAGCAGGCACCGCACCCCCCACAGGCTCCTCACCCCCAGCAGCAGCCGCCCGGCCAGCCGTACGCCCCGCCCCCCGCGCAGCCCGGCCAGGGATACCCGCAGGCCGCCCCGTACCCCCAGCCGCCCGGCTACGGCTATCCGCAGCCGGGCGGGCCGGATCAGTACGGCCGACCCGGTCACCCCGGCGGCAGGCGGACGCCGCCTCCGCAGGCGTCGCCTCCGCGGCAGTAATTGCCGCGCATGTCACCCGATCGGCCCCTTTCGAGGGGCCGATCCCGTTTCGGCCCGCACCGTTCGTACGCGGTGCGGGCCGTCCCCGCTTCCGGGTCGCATCCCGGCGTCAGGCGCTGACCAGGAGCACTTCAGTGGTCTCGACCACTGAGCGCAAAGTGCTCGCCAATTCGCTGTTTCTGCAGGCCATATGGGGTACGCGCGCCGTTGACGGCTACAGATGTCGCTGGTAAACACTCAGCACTCACCTGATCACCCCGTCCTTCCCGTGCGAGTGATGACGCGAGGTCAGCGACCTATGGACACGAATGTTCAGTACGGCGGGCACCACGGCGTCAGACGTTCCCGCACCCGGCACCGGGCCCGTACCCGGGGTGGTGCGGTCCCCCGCCGTGTCCGGCTCGCCGCGGCGGCCGGTGCGGCCGCGCTCGCCCTCACCGCCGGGCTCGCGACCCCCCTCGATCCGGCACCGCGGCAGGCTCAAGCGGCCGGCGACGGCAAGCGGACGCTGACCGTCGCGGTGGCGCAGAGCGTCGATTCGCTCAGCCCGTTCCTCGCGGTGCGGTTGCTCAGTACGAGCATTCACCGGCTCACGTACGAGTATCTGACCAACTACGACCCCGAGGACAACCATGTCGTCCCGGGGCTGGCCACCCAGTGGGAGTCGTCCCCGGACAAGTTGACGTGGACGTACACCATCCGCTCCGACTCGAAGTGGTCGGACGGGGAGCGGGCCACCGCCGAGGACGCGGCGTGGACGTTCCGCACGATGATGACCGACGAGGGCGCGGCCACGGCGAACGGCAGCTTCGTCGCCAACTTCGAGGAGGTCACGGCACCGAGCCCGACCGAGCTGGTCATCCGGCTGAAGAAGCCGCAGGCCACCATGACGGCGCTGGACGTGCCCATCGTGCCCAGGCATGTGTGGGAGAAGGTCGACGACTTCTCGAAGTTCAACAACGACAAGGACCTCCCCGTCGTCGGCAACGGGCCGTTCGTCCTCACCGACTACAAGGCCGACAGCTATGTGCGGCTGGAGGCCAACAAGGACTTCTGGCGCGGGGCGCCGAGGTTCGACGAGCTGCTCTTCCGGTACTACAAGGACCAGGACGCGGCGGTGTCGGCGCTGCGCAAGGGTGAGGTGTCGTTCGTCGCCGGGTCGCCGTCCCTGACTCCGGCCCAGGCGGCCTCGCTCCAGAACGAGAAGGACATCAAGGTCAACGATGCGCCCGGCCGCCGCTTCTACGCCCTCGCCACCAACCCGGGGGCGAAGGCGAAGAACGGCGAGAAGATGGGCGACGGGCATCCCTCGCTGCTGGACCAGCGGGTGCGCAACGCACTGTTCATGGCGGTCGACCGGAAGGCCGTCGTCGACAAGGTGTTCCAGGGCCACGCGGTGAACGGCGCGGGTTACATCCCACCGCGCTACGCAAAGTACTTCTGGGAGCCGTCGGCCGGCCAGGAGCTCGCGTACGACCCCGAGAAGGCGGCCCGACTGCTCGATCGGGCGGGCTTCAAGAGGAACGGGGACGGCAAGCGTGCCGGCAAGGACGGCAAGCCGCTGAACTACCGCATCCTGTGTCACGCCACCGACCCGAACGACAAGGCCATCGGCAAGTACCTCGAGGAGTGGTGGGGCGCTCTCGGCATCGGGGTCACGCTCAACTGCCTGGACAACGTGACCGATCCCTGGCTCGCCGGTGAGTACGATCTCGCCTTCGACGGCTGGTCGGTCAACCCCGATCCCGACTTCGTCCTGTCGATCCACACCTGCGGGGCGCTCCCGGCGACACCCGAGGACACCGGCGCGACCGACAACTTCATCTGCGACAAGAAGTACGACGGGCTGTACGCACAGCAGTTGGCCGAGTACGACCCCGCCGAACGGGCGAACATCGTCCAGCAGATGGAATCACGGCTGTACGACCTCGGGTACATGAACGTCATGGCGTATCCGAACGCGGTCGAGGCGTACCGCACCGACCAGATCGAGTCGATCACCACGATGCCCTCCAAGGCGGGCAACATCTACGGTCAGGACGGCTACTGGAGCTGGTGGTCCGCGGTGCCCGCGGAATCCGGTGAGGATTCCGGCAGTTCGTCGTCGACGGGTGTGGTCGTCGGGATCGTCGCGGGTGTCGTCGTCCTCGCGGGCCTCGGGGTGTTCGTGGCGATGCGGCGGCGGGCCACGGCCGAGGACCGCGAGTAGACGGGCGAACGGATACTCATGACCGCCGACGCGACATCCGCTCCCGTCGAGGGCGCCCGGACGGCCTCCGGTCCGGTGAAGGACGGACCGGCGGCCTCCCGCGGGCCGCGGGCCCGCACCACCACCGCGTATCCGCGGTATGTGGCGGGCAAGGTGGCCGGCGCGGCCGTGTCCCTCCTGGCCGTCCTCGTCACCAGTTTCTTCCTCTTCCGGCTGATCCCGGGCGACCCGGTGAAGTTCATGACCGGCGGCCGTCAGGTTTCGGCCGAGCAACTCTCCGTATATCGACGGGAGTTCGGGCTGGATCTGCCGTTGTGGCAGCAGTTCACGGACTACTGCGGCAAGGCTCTCACGGGTGATCTGGGAACGTCGTACCAGTTCAACGCGCCGGTGGTCGCCAAGGTCACCGAGGCGCTGCCGAACACGCTGCTGCTCACCGGTACGGCCTTCGTCCTCTACACGGTGCTCGGCATCGTGCTCGGCACCCGGTCGGCGTGGCGGCACGGGCGGCTCGGGGACCGGGTCAACACGGGTCTGGCGCTGACCCTGTACTCCATCCCGTCCTTCTGGCTCGGGCTGCTGCTGATCACCACGCTGTCGGTGGGCGTCGGGCCGGTCCCGGGGCTGTTCCCCACCGGCGGCATGGAGTCGGGCGGCGAGGAGGGCTTCGCCCAGGTCCTGGACGTGGCGCACCACTTGGTCCTGCCGGTGGTGACGCTGGTGGCGGTGGAGTACGGGCAGACGCTGCTGGTGACGCGGTCGGCGCTGCTGGACGAGATGGGCAGCGACTACCTGACCACCGCGCGCGCCAAAGGGCTCCGTGACGACCTGGTCCGGCGCCGGCACGCGGTGCCCAACGCGCTGCTGCCGACAGTGACGCTGATCTTCATCAACCTCGGACGGACGGTGGCCGGGGTGATCCTGGTGGAGACGGTCTTCTCCTGGCCGGGGCTCGGCGGGCTGTTCTACCAGGCGCTGAGCGTGCCCGATCTGCCGCTGGTGCAGGGACTGTTCCTCGTGTTCGCCGCGGCGGTGGTCATGATGAACACGCTGGCCGATCTGATCTATCCGCTGCTCGATCCCCGGGTGGGCCGATGACGACGGACGAGGACAGGACGACCGGGACAGCGGCGACCCCGCCGGCGACCGCACCGGCCGCCCCGGGCAGTGCGGGAGGTCCGCGCACGCTCGCGTGGCGGCGGCGCGGGGCCTCGGCGGCGCGGTTCTGGCGGCAGTACCGCGCCCACCGGTCCGGCGTCGTGGGCCTGGCCGTGCTCCTCCTGTTCGCGCTGGCGGCCCTCACCGCTCCGCTGCTGGCCGGCTCCGACGTGGACAGCGTGACGAACGCGCCGGGCAGCCCGCTGGAGCGCCCGAGCGCCGGATTCCCCTTCGGCACCGACCGGTTCGGGCGGGATCTGCTCGGTCTGGTGATCTGGGGTGCGCGGGTGTCGCTGCTCGTGGGGCTGCTCGCCGCCGTACTGTCGGTGGCGATCGGCACCCTGATCGGAGTGACGGCGGGACACTTCCGTGGCTGGTACGCGACGGTGGTGATGCGGGTCACCGACTGGTTTTTGGTGATGCCCACACTGGTCCTGGCGATCGCGCTGGCCACCGTGATGTCCCGTTCGCTCGTCACGATCGTGGTGGCGATCGGGGTCACGACCTGGCCGACGACGGCCCGGCTGGTGCGCGCGCAGACCCTGTCGGTGGAGACCCGGCCGTACATCGAACGCGCGCGGGCGCTGGGCGGCGGCCACTGGCATGTGATGTCGCGCCATGTGCTGCCCCATGTGATGCCGCTGGTGCTGGCGCAGACGACCCTGATCATCTCCGCGGCGATCCTGGCGGAGGCGACCCTGGCGTTCCTCGGGCTCGGTGATCCGACGGTGGTGTCGTGGGGCGGGCTGCTGCAGGACGCGCGGGAGGCGGGTGCGGTCAGTGCCGGGCACTGGTGGTACCTGGTGCCACCGGGCATCGCGATCGCCGTGGTGGCGCTGGCGTTCACGCTCTGCGGGCGTGCCGTGGAGTTCGTCCTCAACCCCAGGCTGGGGGTGTCCCGTTGAGTCTGCTCGACGTCAGGGACCTGACGGTGACGTATGCGGGCGGGGCCGCCGCGGTGCGCGGGGTGGACCTGAGCCTGGAGGCCGGGCAGAAGCTGGGCATCGCCGGGGAGTCGGGCTGCGGCAAGTCGACGCTCGCGCTGGCCCTGCTGCGACTGCTGCCGTCCGGGACGCGGACCGGCGGGGAGATCCTGCTGGACGGCGAGGACGTGCTCGCCATGAAGTGGGGCCGTCTGCGGGCGGTCCGCTGGGCCGGGGCCTCGATCGTGTTCCAGGGCGCGATGCACTCGCTCAACCCCGTGCACCGCATCGGCGACCAGATCGCCGAGCCGCTCCTGCTGCACCGGAGGGCAACCCCGGCGGGGGCCCGGAAGAAGGCCGTCGAGTTGCTGGAGCAGGTCGGTCTGCCGGCCGCTCGGGCGGCCGACCACCCGCACGAGCTGTCCGGCGGTCAGCGCCAGCGCGTCATGATCGCGATGGCGCTGGCCTGCGATCCGATGCTGATCGTCGCGGACGAGCCGACCACCGCGCTCGATGTGATGATCCAGGCGCAGATCCTGCGGCTCATCGAGCGGCTGGTGGCCGACCAGGACGTGGGCCTGATCATGATCAGTCACGATCTGGCGGTCCTCGCCGACACCTGTGACCGGCTCGCGGTGATGTACGCGGGCCGGGTGGTGGAGGAGGGCCCGGCCCAGCAGGTGTACGAGGCCGCCCGGCACCCGTACGCCCGCGCCCTGTCGGCGGCGTTCCCCCGCATCGGCGACCCGGCGTCGCGCTTCGCGCCGCGCGGCCTGGAGGGCGACCCGCCGGACCCGTCGGCGCTGCCGGCCGGGTGCACGTTCCATCCGCGCTGCCCGGTGGCCCTGGAGTCCTGTGCGGTGGAAGACCAGCCGCTGCGGGTGGCGGGGCCAAAGCGACGGGCGGCGTGCGTACGGGTCACGACGGACGCGACGGAGGAGCCACCGGTCCACGAACCGGGGCCGCGTGAGTCCCACCCTCGGGGTTCCGATGCGTGCTCCCTGAATGAAGTGAGGCGGACCACCCCATGACGGCCTCCCCCGCTGCTGCCCCCGGCCCTCCGGGCTCCCCCGGCTCCACCGGCTCCCCCGGCTCCTCGGACTCCACCGGCTCCTCGGATTCCACCGACGGTCCGGGCCCCTCCCCCTCCCCCGCGTTCGCCGGCGCCCCCCTGCTGAGCGCCCGAGCAGCGCGGGTCGCCTTCCCCGGACGGCGCGGTGCTGGGCCCGCCCGCGCGGTGGACGGTGTCGACCTCGGCATCCGGCCCGGTGAGATCGTCGCCCTGGTGGGCGAGTCGGGCTGCGGCAAGACGACCCTGGCCCGCGTCCTGCTGGGCCTGGTCGAGCCGACCGCGGGGCGCGTCTCCTTCGACGGGCGGCCGCTCGACTACTCCGGCCGCTCCCTCAAGGCGTACCGCAAGCGGGTCCAGCTGGTCCTCCAGGACCCGAGCGGCTCGCTCAACCCCCGGCACACGGTGTACGACGCGGTGGCCGAGGGGCTGCGCATCCACGGGTACGACGGTGACGAGCGTGCGGCGGTCGCGAAGGCCCTGTCCCGGACCGGGCTGCGGCCGCCGGAGCGCTTCTTCCTGCGCTATCCACACGAGCTGTCCGGCGGTCAGCGCCAGCGGGTGGTGATCGCGGGCGCGCTGGTCCTGGAGCCCGAACTCCTCGTCGCGGACGAGCCGGTGGCCTCCCTGGACGCCTCCGTACGCGGCGAGATCCTGGCCCTGCTGCTCCGGCTCCGTGCCGAGCTGGGCCTGGCCGCGCTGGTGGTCACGCACGATCTCGGGCTGGCCTGGAACATCGCCGACCGGGTCGCGGTGATGTATCTCGGCCGGATCGTGGAGATCGGGGCGGTGGAGCAGGTACTGACCGCGCCCCGGCACCCGTACACGCAGGCCCTGTTGTCGGTGCTCCCAAAAGCCCCGGGCGACCCGGTGGTCCTGACCGGTGAGCCACCGGATCCGACCCGTGTTCCAGAGGGCTGCCGGTTCCACACGCGCTGCCAGATCCTGCTCGGCGGGGAGGCGGACCGGGCGGGCGTCGCGGACGCGTGCCGGACCCGGGACCTGGAGATCCTCGACGGCGGAGGTGCGGGCGGGGACGGGGACGGAGGCAAGGACACGGTCGGTCAGGTGGCCTGCCACTGGGCCCACGCGCGCGAAGCCCGGGGTCCGTCCGGGCCCTCTGCCCCGCCGCTTCGCGCATAAGGGCCCGCGTACGTACCTACGGCCTCTCGGCCGCTGCCACCAGTTCCTTGCAGCGCCTGACGTCCGCGGCCATCTGCTCCATCAGCGCCTCGAGCGAGTCGAACTTCGCCTGCCCGCGGACGAAGGCGAGGAAGTCGACTGCGACGTGCAGGCCGTAGAGGTCCAGGTCGACGCGGTCGATGGCGTATGCCTCGACCGTGCGCTCGGTGCCGTCGAACTGGGGGTTGGTGCCGACGGAGATCGCGGCCGGCATGGCCTCGCCCTGGGCGTGCAGCCAGCCCGCGTAGACGCCGTCGGCGGGGATCGCGGTGTGCGGGAGCGTCTCGACGTTGGCCGTGGGGAAGCCCAGTTCGCGGCCGCGCCGGGCGCCGCTGACGACCACGCCCTCCACCCGGTGCGGGCGACCCAGGATCTCGGCGGCGCCCTCGATCTCACCCTCGGCGATCAGGCGGCGGGTGAGCGTGGAGGAGAACGGCTCGCCGCCGCCGGCCTCGCCGCTCACGTACAGATCGACGACCTCGACCTCGAAGTCGTAGATCTTGCCCTGTTCCACGAGGAAGTCCACGGTGCCCGCGGCCCGGTGGCCGAAGCGGAAGTTGGGGCCCTCGACGACCGCCTTGGCGTGCAGTTTGTCGACCAGGACCTTGCCCACGAACTCGGCCGGCGACAGCTTCGAGAACTCCGTGGTGAAGGGGAGGATCAGGACCGCGTCCACTCCCAGCTCGGTCATGAGCTCCGCGCGGCGGTGATGCGGGGCGATCAGCGGCGGGTGGCTGCCGGGGCGGACGACCTCGCTGGGGTGCGGGTCGAAGGTGACGACGACCGCGGGGACACCCAGTTCCCGGGCCCGGTCCACGGCGTGCCTGATGATCAGCTGGTGCCCGCGGTGGACTCCGTCATAGGAACCGATGGTGACGACGCTGCGCCCCCAGTCCGGGGGGATGTCCTCCAAGCCACGCCAGCGCTGCACTGCCTGCTCCTTGTCGAAACCTTGTCGGGCCGATTCCGTGGACTTCTCCTACGCAGGTCTAAGGGTGCCATGCCGACCGTCGTCGGCTCGCATCGGCATCGGCGCTCGGGCACTGTGACGCTGTGCACTCCCGGTCACGGCTCGAGCCTGTCCGACGGATCAAGTTCGGAGGTGGCCGGCATCATCCGCCCGGCTGGGGCGAGCGAGGGCTGGTGTGTTCAGCCGCACGGCGGAGGAGGGCGTCGACGCCAGGGGGTGTCCCCTGCTCATGGGGCCCCTGCTCATGGGGTCCCCCCGCTCGAGCGAAGTCGAGAGTGGGGGGAGCCGGGAGTGGGGAGAAGCCGAGAGCTCGGGGGAGCCGGCGAGTGACGACAACGCGGCTGGGGCACCCCCTGCTCGAAGAGCTGGGGGGAGGACGTGCCGGTCCTCCCGTCTTCGGCATGATCCGCCGGACAGGCCCTCATGCGGAGACGCCCACTCCCTCACGGGTCGCGATCATCCGCCGGGTGCCGGGTCCGACCACATCCGCCCACTCCTGGGGTGCGTCCGCCAGCCAGTGGGCCAGGGCGGCGGCGAAGCCCGGAACGTGCCGCCCCAGGTCGGCCAGGACGTGGTCGAAGCGGGCGGCGCCGTCGGGGGTGCGGACGAGGAGCAGCCCGGTGTGGTGGACGAGCTCGCGCGCGGGGTCGCCGGTGTGGCGGGGGTCGTGGGTGTGGCGGGGGTCGTGGGTGTGGCGGGGGTCGTGGGTGTGGCGGGGGTCGTGGGTGTGGCGGGGGTCGTGGGTGTGGCGGGCGGCGGCGCCCAGCACCGCGGCCAGTAGGTCGGGGTCGTGGTCGCGGGTGAGGAGCGGGTCCAGCAGTTCGCGGCGCAGGGGGCGCGAGGCGGGGGTGCCGGGCTCGGCGAGGGCACCGGCGAGGGCGGCCCGCAGCGGCTGCGGACCGGCGTCCAGCAGGCCGGTGAGCAGGGGCAGGAGTACGTCTCGGTCGGCCGGTTCCTGGTCCAGGCGCCGGTCCGCGTACGCGGCGAGCTGTCCCGCGAGGTCCGGCCGCCGCTCCACCGCCGCCCTCACCAGCGCGGCGACGCGCGGGGCCAGTCCGGCCGTGTCGGCGCAGGCATCCGCGTCGGTGGAAACGGGCGCATCGGCGGGAGTGTCCGGTGTCTCGCGCGCGTCCCTCCGGGCGAGCCTCGCGCGAAAGGCGTCGAGGACGGCCTCCGGGTGGGTGGCGAGGGCACCGGCCAGCGCGCTCGGTGGGACGTACGGATCGCCGAGCGCGAAGTGTTCCAGAGCCCGCGCGAGGTGGCGGTCCCTGCTGCTCGGGTCCTGGACGAGCAGGGCGAGCGCGCCGCCGTGCAGGGCGCGGTCGCCGGTCCGTACGAGCAGGGCGAGGGCCGCGTACCGCAGCAGGGTGCGGTCGGCCTCGTCGCGGGCGTGCGGTGCGGCCAGCAGCCCGTACGTCACCGCTGCCACGCGGCGGGCGGGGCGCTCGTCACGCGCCCAGCGGTCGACGGCCCGGCACACCGTCGAAGGGTCTTCCTCGGCCAGCACGCCGAGGAGCTGTTCGGCCCGCTGGTGCGGGCTGTCGGCGAGCGCCTCGGTCAGGGTGTCCGGGGCGCGGTGCCGGTGGGTGTGCAGCAGTGCCTGTGCCGCCGTCGCGACCGTCGCGTGCGGGGTGGCGGGCAGCGGCCGTTCGTCCTCGAACCACCGGACGAGGTGCGGGAGTACGGCGACGGGGTCGGCGCTGAACAGGCGGGAGGCGGCGTCCAGGAAACGGGGGCCGGCCTCGTACGGGGGGCCGTCGGCGTGGACGAGCCCGCGCAGCAGCTCGAAGCCGGTCTCCAGGGGCAGGGGGAGAGCGGTCCAGAAGGCCGGACCCAGCTCGCCGGGCACCGGCCGCCGCTGCTGCCGCCAGGCCACGATCCGGCCTGCCAGCAGCCGCAGCACCCCGGTGTAGGGCGTCGCGTCGGGCACGCGCGCGAGGGTCTCGGTGAGCAGCCGGGCGGCCCACCAGGAGCCGGTCCCGGCGTCGAGGGCATGCACCAGGTCCGCGAGCCGGGAGGCCAGCGGGTCTGTGCCGTGCTGCCGGGCGAGCAGCAGCATGGCCTGGACGACGGGCCCGGCGCGATGGTGCGGAACGGGGATGCCGTCGGTGGTGTCGGGGTCGCCATGGACCAGGGCGCGCAGGGCTCCGTCCAGGTCCAGGTGGGTGCCCTGGAGCCAGTCGGCGAGTTCCTCGTGGGCGAAGCGGTAGCCGGTCCCGGCGGGGACGAGGAGGCCCTCGGCGAGTACGGCGGAGGCCCAGCCGGTGCCGCCGCCGAGCCCGGCCGGTGCGGGCCCCCACGGGAACACCGCCTCGAACGCCGCCCGGTCCAGCTCGCCCTGACCGGGGCCCAGGCTGCGGCGGGCTGCTTCGTGCACCTGCCCGGCGACCCGCGCGGCCAGCCGGCGTACGGCGGTGCCGCGCAGCCCGTTCTCGGCGGCGAGGCGTACGGCCACGCGCAGGCACATCAGGTCCAGGTGGGCGGAGAGGACATCGTGCCGGTCCGCGCGGGCGTCCGGCGCGTCCGGGGCGTCGGCGAGGGCGGCCCTGATCTCCGCGAGCAGCCGGAGCGTCAGCGGGTGCCGGGTGTCGGCCGGGGAGCCCTCCGGGATGCCGTAGCGGGCCCGTGCCTCGATGGCCTCGTCGGCGGTCAGGTCGTCGAGACGCACGCACGCGGGAAGGTCCCCGGCCGGGGGGCCGCCCGGGGACTCACCCTGAGACCCGCCCTGGTGCTGGTGCAGCAGCTCTGCCGGGAGGAGCGCACCCGCGCTCTCCCAGTACTCCGCGCGGCACCCCACGACCAGGCGCGCCCCGGTCCGCCGCAGCCATCGTGCCGTCCCGTCGGTCCACTGGGCGAGGCGTCCGGTCAGGGCGGGCGGCATCTCCTCGGGGCCGTCGAGGAGGAGCAGCAGCGGGCGGCCGACGCCACGGGCCAGGCCGGCGAGGCGGGCCGGGCCGGTGTCGCCGAGGCCTTCGGGTCCGGCCGGGACCAGGGTGCGGGAGGCCGCGACGATGCGGGCGGCCCGGTCGAGCGCCCGCTGGGCCGCGTCGGCGACGGAGAGGTCGTCCTCCCGCAGATCGGCGCCGCGCAGCCACAGCGTGGGGCCGCCGGCGCGGTGGCGGCGGGCGGCGAGCGCCGCCAGCTCCGTCGTACGGCCGCTGCCGGGCGGTCCGACGAGGCCGAGGACCGCGGCCGGGCCGTGCTCGAACGCGGTGAACTCCGCGGTGGTGGCGGCCCGCTCCACCGGAACGACGTCTCCGGGGGCGAGGGCGCCCGACGGGCCGTCCTGCCCGACCGAGGTGGCGGTGAGTTCCAGCACACCGGCGAGGTTGAGGTCGGTGCCGTACGCCGGGACCGTCGCCGCGTTCTCGGCGAGGAGTGCGGTGAGGGCGGCCGGGGCGGGGCGGAGCGGCACGGCGAAGCCGCCGTCGCGGCCGCCGGAGCGGAGCGCGGTGCCGAGGACACCGAGGACGGCGCCGGTGGCGGCGTCGAGCACCGGGCCGCCGGCCGCTCCGCCGCCGGTGCGCAGCGCGTCACGGCCGGTGGTGCCGATGGCGAGCTCCAGCGCGTCGTCGAGGGTGTGACAGCGCTCGGTGGCGGTGTACGTCACGGTGGCCGCGCCGAGTACGCGTGCCTCGCGCCAGCACCCGGCGGCGATCCGCACGTAGGTGCCGTTGTCGGGGCGGTCCCGCGCGGTGACGGGTAGCGGCTCGACGCCGAGCCCTTCGGCGTGTACGAGGGCGAGGCCGAGCTCGGGCAGCGGGGTGACGGCGTCGGCGCCCACGACGCGGTGGCGGTCGCCGGGGGCGTGCAGGACGAGGCCGGGGAGGCCGTCGACGGCCTCGTGGCCGGTGATCAGCGTGCCGCGGTGGTCGGCGGGGAAGGCGAGGCCGCGCGGGCGGCCGTCGAGGTCCTGGACGCGGACGAGGACATCGGCGGGCGACGGCTCCCGCCGCGCCGGAGGGGCCTCCCCCGGACTCCGGCCGGCCGGGTCGTGAAGCGTGTCCCGCTCATGACGGGACGGGTCGCGCGACGTCATCGTCGAACCTTCATGCTGTGCCTTCGTGCTGTGCCTTCGTGCTGTGCCTTCGATTGCCTCGACTCGACAGTAGGGCCGGGTGATCAGCGACACAGCGCCCTCGGCAAACGCGCCCCCTTCCACTCCCCCGTTCACTCCGAGCGCCTGCACTTACGGGTGAAAGGACAGCCACAAGTGGATACACCCTGGAGGTGGGAGAACCGAGGGGGACCGTGGAGTGGCGGCATGCAATCCCCGTGACGCCGCTCCACGGGCGGACCCTGCGGCGCCGGGCGGCTGGTGGGGACGATGGGCCCGCACGGGCCGGTCGAGCGGTCAAACCGACCGCTTCCCCGTCGAACACCGAGGGACCGGTCGAGCCCGCCGAGGGGTCGGACCGGTGGAACCATGGGACGGTCGAGCCGCAGGGTTGGCCGGCCGGACAAGCCGGTCGGCCGATGAGACCGGCGAGACCGGCGAGACCGGCGAGACCGATACTGCCGATCGCACGGCCGATCGCACGGCCGATCGCACGGCCGATCGCACGGCCGAACCGACCACTCCGATGAACCCGCTCAGCCGGTCACGTCGGCAAGGCCCGGCGATAACACCGGTCACACCGGTGAGCGTGCCAGGCCCGCCGCGCGGCGGGCCGATCAGGTCGTCTTCTGGCCGTGCCGGTCCCCATCGGGCTCACTGGACGGTTCACCGGGTCATACCGTCGAGCGGTGGGCCGGCCGGGAGGTGGGCCGGTGAGGTCCACCGGGCAGTCGGACCGGCCACACCCGCGAGCCTGCCGGCCCGTCGGCCCGCCCGACCGTCAGCCGAAGACCGCAAGGCTCTTGGCCTTGCCCCGGTGTTCCTCGACGAGGGCGAGGAAGGTGCCCTCGGGGTCGAAGACGGCCACCGGGCCGGTGCCCGCGTACTCCTCGGGCATCTCCAGGCGCACGCCGTTGGTGAGCAGCCGGGCGCGCCGGGCGTCGACGTCCCAGCGGGGGAAGGCCGCCGCGGCGGCCTCCGCGATCGGCAGCACGGTCAGTTCCTGCTGGAGCTGGTCGAGGGTGCGGGCCGCGTCCAGCTTGTACGGACCGACGCGGGTCCTGCGCAGCACCGTGAGGTGACCGCCGACGCCCAGGTCGGCGCCCAGGTCGCGGGCGAGGGCGCGGATGTACGTACCGGAGGAGCAGACGACGGAGACGACCAGGTCGAGCACCGGGGTGCCGTCCTCGGCGACGGCCGGGCGGACGTCGTACACGGTGAACGAGGAGACGGTGACCGGCCGGGCCGGGATGTCGAACTCCTCGCCCTCACGGGCCCGCTTGTAGGAGCGCACTCCGTCGATCTTGATAGCGCTGACCTTGGACGGCACCTGCATGATGGCACCGGTCAGCTTGGCCACCCCGGCGTCGACGGCCTCGCGGGTGACCCCGGAGGCGTCCGTGGACGAGGTGATCCCGCCCTCGGCGTCGTCCGTGAGAGTGTCCTGCCCGAGCCGGATGGTGCCCAGGTACTCCTTCTCGGTCAGCGCGAGGTGACCGAGGAGTTTGGTGGCCCGTTCGATGCCGAGGACGAGGACGCCCGTCGCCATCGGGTCGAGGGTGCCGGCGTGGCCGACGCGGCGGGTCCGGGCGATGCCGCGCATCTTGGCGACCACGTCGTGCGAAGTGAAGCCCGACGGCTTGTCGACGATGACAAGGCCGTCGGGCGTGGTGTGCTTCTGGGTCATTCGGCGGTGTCGTCCGTCTCGTCGTCCTCGGGCTTGCGGTACGGGTCGGCCCCACCCGCGTACGCGGCGCCCGCGGACGCCTCGCGCACCTTGGCGTCGGACTGGCGCGCCTTGTCGAGGAGGTCCTCGATGTTGCGCGCGGTGTCCGGGAGCGCGTCCATGACGAACGCCAGGGTCGGCGTGAACTTCACGCCCGCCGCCCGGCCCACCTCGGAGCGCAGGATGCCCTTGGCGCTCTCCAGGCCCGCCGCGGCGGCCTTCCGCTCCTCGTCGTCCCCGTACACCGTGTAGAAGACGGTCGCCTCCCGCAGGTCACCCGTGACCCGGGTGTCCGTGATGGTGACGTGCGTGCCGAGCCGCGGGTCCTTGATCCCGCGCTGCAGCTTCTGGGCCACCACCTCTCGGATGAGGTCCGCCAGCCTTTTCGCCCGCGCGTTGTCGGCCACTGGTCCGTCTCCCGTTCTTTCCTGTCCGAGTTGTCAAAGCCCCGAGTTCCCGGAGCCCGGATTCGTCAGTCGTCCTCGCCGTGGAAGCGCCGCCTGACGGACAGCAGCTCCACCTCGGGGCGCCCGGCGACCAGCCGCTCGCACCGGTCCAGCACGTCGGTCAGGTGCGCCGCGTCGCCGGACACCACCGCCAGGCCGACGACGGCCCTGCGATGAAGATCCATGTGATCCACCTCGGCCGCGCTCACCGCGTACTTCCGCTGGAGCTCGGCGACGATCGGGCGGACGACGGAGCGCTTCTCCTTCAGCGACCTGACGTCGCCGAGGAGGAGGTCGAAGGACAGCGTCCCCACATACATGCACAACCGGTTCACCCGCCGGTACGGGATCGGCGCCCCCGCCGTCCGTGGTGGGCAGGGACATCAGAACCGTACATCGAAGGAGCGGGCCGATCGACGGGTATTACGCTCCGTGGACCGGGCCGGGGAGCATACCCGGCCCGGTCCCCCGGTTCCGTGCCCCGCCGGCCGGCCCTGTGCCCGTCCCCGGACACACGAGCCGGCCGGCGGGACCGCGGTCCCGCCGGCCGGCTCGCACCGTGGGGTGTTACGCCCGCGGCTTCTCGCGCATCTCGTAGGTCGCGATGACGTCGTCGACCTTGATGTCGTTGAAGTTTCCGAGGTTGATACCGCCCTCGTAGCCTTCGCGGATCTCGGTGACGTCGTCCTTGAAGCGACGCAGACCGTCGATGTTGAGGTTCTCCGCGATGACCTTGCCGTCGCGGAGGAGGCGCGCCTTGGTGTTGCGCTTGACCTCGCCGGAGCGGATGAGAACACCCGCGATGTTGCCCAGCTTGGACGAGCGGAAGACCTCGCGGATCTCCGCCGTGCCGAGTTCGACCTCTTCGTACTCCGGCTTGAGCATGCCCTTGAGGGCCGCCTCGATCTCCTCGATCGCCTGGTAGATGACCGAGTAGTACCGGACGTCCACGCCTTCGCGCTCGGCCATCTGCTGTGCCCGCCCGGCGGCGCGCACGTTGAAGCCGATCACGATGGCGTCCGAGCCCATCGCCAGGTCGATGTCGGACTCCGTGACCGCACCGACGCCGCGGTGCAGGACGCGGATGTCGACCTCTTCGCCGACGTCCAGCTGGAGCAGCGAGGACTCGAGGGCCTCGACCGATCCGGACGCGTCACCCTTGATGATCAGGTTCAGCTGCTGGATCTCGCCGGCCTTGAGCACCTTGTCCAGGTCCTCCAGCGACACGCGGCGCGTGCGCTTGGCGAACGCGGCGTTGCGCTCACGGGCGGCACGCTTCTCGGCGATCTGACGGGCCGTACGGTCCTCGTCGACGACGATGAAGTTGTCGCCCGCACCCGGGACGTTGGTCAGGCCCAGGACCTGGACCGGCGTCGACGGGCCGGCCTCGGCGACGTTGTTGCCGTTGTCGTCGAGCATGGCGCGCACGCGGCCGTAGGCATCGCCCACCACCATCGTGTCGCCGACCCGCAGGGTGCCTCGCTGGACGAGGACGGTCGCCACGGCACCGCGGCCGCGGTCGAGCCGGGACTCGATCGAGATGCCCTGCGCGTCCTGCGTCGGGTTGGCCCGCAGGTCGAGCGAGGCGTCGGCGGTGAGGACGACGGCCTCCAGGAGGCTGTCGATGTGCAGACCCTGCTTGGCGGAGATGTCGACGAACATGGTGTCGCCGCCGTACTCCTCGGCCACGAGGCCGTACTCGGTCAGCTGACCGCGCACCTTGGTCGGGTCGGCGCCCTCGACGTCGATCTTGTTGACCGCGACGACGATCGGGACGTCGGCCGCCTTGGCGTGGTTGAGCGCCTCGACCGTCTGCGGCATGACGCCGTCGTTGGCCGCGACGACCAGGATCGCGATGTCGGTCGACCGCGCACCACGGGCACGCATGGCGGTGAACGCCTCGTGACCCGGGGTGTCGATGAAGGTGATCCTGCGCTCTTCGTCGTTGACCTCGGTCGCGACCTGGTAGGCACCGATGTGCTGGGTGATGCCGCCGGCTTCGCCCGAGGCGACGTTCGTCTTGCGGATGGCGTCGAGCAAGCGGGTCTTGCCGTGGTCGACGTGACCCATGACGGTGACCACCGGCGGACGGACGACCAGGTCCTCGTCGGAGCCCTCGTCCTCGCCGAACTCCAGGTCGAAGGACTCGAGCAGCTCGCGGTCCTCCTCCTCCGGGCTGACGATCTGAACCGTGTAGTTCATCTCGCCGGCGAGCATCTGGAGCGTCTCGTCGGAGACGGACTGGGTCGCGGTGACCATCTCGCCGAGGTTCATCATGACCGCGACGAGCGACGCCGGGTTGGCGTTGATCTTCTCCGCGAAGTCGGTGAGCGACGCACCGCGCGACAGGCGAATGCTCTCGCCGTTGCCGCGAGGCAGCATCACGCCGCCGACCGACGGGGCCTGCATGGCCTCGTACTCCTGGCGCCTCTGCCGCTTCGACTTGCGGCCACGACGGGCCGGACCGCCGGGACGACCGAAGGCGCCCTGCGTGCCACCACGACCACCGGGACCGCCGGGACGGCCACCGAAGCCGGGACGGCCACCGCCGCCGGCGAAACCGCCGCCACCACCGGGACGACCGGCGAAACCGCCGCCGCCACCGGGACGAGCGGCACCGCCGCCACCGGGACGACCGGCGAAACCGCCGCCGCCACCGGGACGACCGGCACCGCCGCCGGGACGACCGGCACCGGCCGGACCACGACCACCGCCGGGACCGCCACCTGGACGGGGACCGGCAGCCGGACGCTGCGGCATCATGCCGGGGTTGGGACGCGGACCGCCGGGGCCGCCACCGGGACGGGGGCCGCCCTGCGGACGCGGCATCGAGCCCGGGGAGGGACGCTGCCCGCCCGGAGCCTGCGGACGCGGACCGCCACCGCCCTGGCCACCGGGGGCCTGAGGACGGGGACCGGCGCCGGGGGCGCCGGGACCGCCGGGACGCGCGCCCTGCGGGCGAGGTGCCTGCGGGCGGGCCATACCGGTGGAGCCACCGGAGGTGAAGGGGTTGTTACCCGGACGCGGACCGGCCGGGCGTCCACCCGGACGCTGACCGCCGCCACCGGGGCGCTGACCCTGACCGGCCGGACGGCCGCCCTGGCCGCCCTGAGCACCCTGGCCGCCCTGAGCACCCTGGCCGGCGGGACGACCGCCGGGCTTGGGGGCACCGGGACGCGCGTTGGGCTTCGGACCCGACGGAGCCGCCGGGGACGGAGCCGGAGCAGCGGCCGGCGGGGCCTGGAACTCCGGGGCCGCCGGTGCCGGACGCGGCGCGGGGCGCGGCCCCGGCGTCGGACGCGGACCGGAGGTCGTCGGAGCGGGCACCGACGGGGCCGCGGGCTGCTGCGCCGCGGCGGGCTTGGGTGCGGCCGGCGGCCGCGGTGCTGCGGGACGTGCCTGCGCCGGGGACGGCGCGGGCCTGGGCGCGGCCTTCCTGGGCGCGCCGGGCTTGGCACCGGACTTGCCGTTGCCCCCGCCCTGCTGGAATGCGTCGGTCAGCTTGCGTACTACGGGCGCTTCGATCGTGGAAGACGCCGAACGGACGAATTCACCGAGCTCTTGGAGCTTGGCCATGACGACCTTGCTCTCGACACCGAACTCCTTGGCGAGTTCGTAGACCCGGACCTTAGCCACTTCGCTCCTTTGAGGTCCGGGTTGCGTCCGGACCGTCGCTAGTTCATGGGCGTACTCATCGCGTACTCATCGAGTGCTCATCGCAATCTCGACCTGCTTTCGACTCGCGAGGTACCAGACCGCACAGGGGGCTCCGCGCGGCATGTCTTCTTACGGATTGCTGTCGCAACCCTGTGCCTGCTCGACGTAGTGGCGCAACGCCTTTACGTCGAGCGGTCCCGGGACGCGGAGCGCCCGCGGAAACGCCCTTCGGCGCACCGCCTGGTCAAAACAGACCGGGGCGGGATGCATATACGCGCCCCGACCGGGCAGCGTACCGCGTGGATCGGGGACGCACGCATCCTCGATCACCACGATCCGCAGCAGCTCGTTCTTGACCGCTCGTTCCCGGCAGCCCACGCAGGTGCGCTCGGGGCGCGCGCGGGTAGGTGTCCGGCCAGACACTACTAAGTCTACCTCCCCGGACCGACCTCACCCCTTTGGGGCAAACATCGAACACGTGCCGCACGCGAGACTGTCGTGATCTCAGCGAGCGACGGCCTGGATCTATTCCCCGGGCTGCTCCGTGTCCGGCCGGATGTCGATCCGCCAGCCGGTCAGACGGGCGGCCAGGCGGGCGTTCTGCCCCTCCTTGCCGATCGCCAGGGACAGCTGGTAGTCCGGCACGGTCACCCGGGCGGACCGGGCCGCCAGGTCCACGACCTCCACCTTGGTGACGCGGGCCGGAGAAAGCGCGTTGGCCACCATCTCGGCCGGGTCGTCCGCCCAGTCGACGATGTCGATCTTCTCGCCGTTCAGCTCGCCCATCACGTTGCGTACGCGGCCGCCCATGGGGCCGATGCAGGCGCCCTTGGCGTTCAGCCCGGACCGGGTGGAGCGGACGGCGATCTTCGTACGGTGACCGGCCTCACGGGCGATGGCGGAGATCTCCACCGAACCGTCGGCGATCTCCGGCACCTCCAGGGCGAAGAGTTTCTTCACCAGATTGGGATGTGTGCGCGACAGGGTGACGGACGGGCCGCGCACGCCCTTCGCCACCCGGACGACGTAGCTGCGCAGCCGCAGCCCGTGCGGGTAGGTCTCGCCGGGCACCTGCTCCTGCACCGGCAGGATGGCCTCCAGCTTGCCGATGTCGACCAGGACGTTCTTCGGGTCGCGGCCCTGCTGGACCACGCCGGTGACGATGTCGCCCTCACGGCCGGCGTACTCGCCGAGCGTCGCGTCGTCCTCGGCGTCGCGCAGGCGCTGCAGGATGACCTGCTTGGCCGTGCTGGCGGCGATGCGGCCGAAGTCGGACGGGGTGTCGTCGAACTCACGGGCCTCCTGGCCCTCGTCGAGGTCCTCGGGGTCCTCCTTCGCCCACACCGTCACATGCCCGGTCTCCCGGTCGAGCTTCACGCGCGCGTGGCGGCGGCTTCCCTCGGTGCGGTGGTAGGCGATGAGGAGGGCCGACTCGATGGCCTCGACCAGCAGGTCGAAGGAGATCTCCTTCTCCCGTACCAAACCCCGCAGGGCGCTCATGTCGATGTCCACGGCTACGCCTCCTCTTCCGTCTCGTCGTTGGTGTCGTTCGTGTCGTTCGTGTCGTTCGCGTCCTGCGCGGCGGACCTGTCGTCCCGGCGGTTGAACTCGACCTGGACGCGCGCCCTGTCGATCTCGTCGAAGGCGAGCCGGCGCGCGGTGGGCTTGCGGCCCTTGACCCCGGGCACCTCGAGGTCGAGGCCGTCGTCGTCGGTCCGCAGGATCCGGGCGACCAGTTCGTCGCCCTCCGTCAGCCGGAAGCTCACCAGGCGGCCCGTGGCGCGCACGTAGTGACGGTGCTCGGTGAGGAGGCGCTCGGCGCCCGGGGTTCCGACCTCGAGGGTGTACTCGCCGCTGCCCATCGCGTCGCTCTCGTCGAGTTTCGCCGAGAGCGCGCGGCTCACATCGGCGATCCGGTCCAGATCCGCGCCGGTGTCCGAGTCGACAACAACGCGCAGCACCCGCTTGCGGCCGACCGCGTCCACGGCGATCTCCTCGAGATCGAGGCCCTGCGAGCTGACGAGCGGTTCCAGAAGGTCTCGAAGCCTCTCGCTCTGGGTGCTGCTCATCCGGGTGACTCCTCGGCCGCGTGTGCTGTTGTGGGATGGGGCGCGTGTCTGGTCAAAGGGTATCCGGTCGCGGGGGGTGATGCCGTCCACCCGGTCGCGGAGGGTGCCGCTGAGCGCCGTCGGGGAAATGCACAGGTACCGTGATCACGGGCCCGGGCCCTGTCGTCGAACTCCCGGCGGACGGGAGTTCGACGAGAGAGCCCGGGGCCCTTCTTCCGTCGCCACGTTCCGTACGAGCCCCCGAGGACGTCTGCCGTGCCGTTCCCCCATGCTCCGCGCGCCCGTACGGGGCCGCGCAGAAGGAGCCTGCTCGCCGTCGTCCCGACGGCCCTGCTCGCGGCGGGCTGTTCCGCCGGATCCGGGGATGCCGGTCCCGTCGTCGACAGCCGTCCCCCGGCCTCCGAACGGGCACGCGCGCGGGCGGCGCGCGACAGCAGGGAGCTGGCCGAGCGGTACGACGCCGTGATCGCGGCGCACGCCGGGCTCGCACAGCGGCTGGGCCCGCTGCGCGAGGACGCCGTGCGGCACGCGAAGGCCTTCGAGAGTTTCGGGACCGCGGCGGGTTCGGCGTCGGCGCCGCCGGAGTCGCCGGCGCCCACCGGGGCGGGGCCGTCCGCCTCGTCACCGGTGCCGGTGCCCACGAAGGAGAAGGACGCCCTCTCCGGGCTCGCCGCCGCCGAGCGGGAGATCGCCGACCGGCGTCTGGAGGAACTGCTCGCCGCGCCGGCCGAGCTGGCCAGGTTGCTGGCGTCGGTGGCGGCGGCCGGCGCGGCGCATGTGTTTCTGCTGACGGAGGACTGACGGGTGAGCGAGGCGAAGGACCGGGAGCTGCGGGCGCTCCAGGCGGCCCTGGCGGCGGAGCACGCGGCGGTGTACGGGTACGGGGTCGTCGGCGGGCGGATCGCCGACGACCGGCGCGCGGACGCGCGCTCGGCTTACGACGCGCACCGCGCGCGCCGGGACGCGCTGGTACGCGAGGTGAAGGACACGGGCGCCGATCCCGTGGCCGCGGCCGCGGGGTACGCGCTGCCGTTCCAGGTACCGGACCCGGCCGCGGCCGTGCGGCTCGCGGCGGAGCTGGAGAACCGGGTGGCCGGGGTGTACTCGGACCTGGTGCGCGTGAGCGGGGGCGAGCGGCGCCGCGCGGCGGCCGAGGCCTTGAGGGAGGCCGCGGTGCGGGCGGTGCGCTGGAGCGGGGAGAGCGTAGCCTTCCCTGGGCTCGCCGAGCGGGCCGAGCCGTCCTCGAAGGATCCGTCGATGCCGGCGGTGTGACGGGACCGCACGCGAGGGCGTGCCAAAGCGGCGTGAGGGGACGGCGGCAGGTGCCGCGCACAGCACGAAGGGTACGAAGGGAACGACTCGCGCATGGTCTTCGAACCGCCGCAGCGTCTGGTGAGGGCGCTGGGTGAGACGGCTCCCGACGGCGGTGCGGACTGGCTGGAGAAGCTGCCCGAGGCGGCGCGCGAGGCCGTCGCGCTGCGCGGGCTGACCGTGGAACGGGTACAGGTGCCCGGGGGGCGCAGCAGCCTGGTGGTGCTGGTGCGGACGGCCGACGACACACCCGCCGTGCTGAAGCTGGCCCCGGCGCGGGCCCGGCCGGAGAGCGAGCGGGCCGCGCTGGCCCACTGGAACGGGCTGGGCACGGTCCGGTTGCTGGAGCCCTCCTCCTCGGACGGGGCACTGCTGCTGGAGCGGCTGCATCCGGATGTCTCGGTGCGGTCGTTGCCGGAGGCGAAGGCCCTGCTGGAGGCTGCCGGGACGCTGCGGCGGCTGTGGGTCGAGCCGCCCGCCGGGGACACCGCTCACGTCTTCGAGACGGTGGCCGAGCGGACCGGCCGGCAGGCCGAGGCGATGCGGGCGGGTGCCGCGGGCGCCCCTGAGCTGGCACCGCTGGTGTCGGCGGCGCTGGCGGCGCGCGAGGAGCTGTTGGCCGGGCCGCCCGAGCACCGGCTGCTGCACGGCACGTTCCGGCAGAGCAAGGTGCTCTCCGCCGGGCGGATGCCGTGGTTGGCGGTGGGCCCCGACCCGGTGGTCGGGGAGTGTGCCTTCGACCTGGCCCGGCTGGTCCGCGACCGGGTGGAGGACCTGATCGCCCAGCCGTCCGGCGCGACGACGTCCCGCCGCCGGATGAAGCGCCTGGCGGAGTCCCTGGAGATCGACCAGGAGCGTCTGCGCGGCTGGACGCTGTTCCGCGCGGTGGAGTCCGGCGTGCGCGCCCGCCGCGTCGGCCGCGTCCGGGACGCGGAGCTTCTCCTGGAGTTCGCCGGCTGGCTCTGACACCGTGCGGGACGCCGGGAGCCCGCGCGGAGCCGTCCTCCGCGCGGGCTCCGGCCTCGCCGTGGTGAGGGCGTGAGCGGGGTGATCTCCTCGTCCACCGTGTCCTCCCGTCCGCCGGTGACTCGGTCACGCGGTGAGCCGCGGCGTACGGTCCGGCTCTCGGCGGTGATCACGACGTGGGCTGCTGCCGTGGTTCGCGGACCGGCTCCGGTCTCCCGCGGCGAACGCCGGGAATTCTGTACCGGGCCATGGGACATCGGCCGAAGTCACCGACAACCCGAGCGGGGACGGCTCCGCGCGGGCCCCGGTGGCGATGTGGTCAGGCCGTGGAGCGAGCCGGGGCCTCGGCCACGGTGCGTTCCACGCGTTCGCCGGTACGGCGGCCGCACTGTGGATTTTGGCCTACGGGCCCGCACCGCCGACAGCCGGAGCAGCAGGAAGCACGCACCGGGCCACAGGGCATCGGCCAAGATCACCGGAGCCCGCGCGGAGGACGGCTCCGCGCGGGCTCCCGGTGGCGATGTGGTCAGGCCGTGAGGCGAGTGACCGCTTCGGCCACGGTGAGCTCCTCGCGTTCGCCGGTACGGCGGTCCTTCAGCTCGACGATGCCCTCCGCGGAGCGGCGGCCGGCGACCAGGATCTGCGGGACGCCGATCAGTTCGGAGTCGGTGAACTTCACGCCCGGGGAGACGCCCGCGCGGTCGTCGACCAGGACGCGGACACCGGCGGCGGCGAGCTGGGCGGAGACGTCGAGGGCGAGCTCGGTCTGCAGGGCCTTGCCCGCGGCGACCACGTGGACGTCGGCCGGGGCGACCTCCTTGGACCAGCACAGACCCTTGTCGTCGGCGGTCTGCTCGGCGAGGGCCGCCACCGCGCGGGAGACGCCGATGCCGTAGGAGCCCATGGTGACGCGGACGGGCTTGCCGTGCTGTCCGAGGACGTCGAGCTTGAGGGCGTCGGCGTACTTGCGGCCCAGCTGGAAGATATGGCCGATCTCGATGGCGCGGTCGAGCCGGAGGCCGGTGCCGCACTTGGGGCAGGGGTCGCCCTCGTTGACCACCACGACGTCCACGTACGCGTCGACCTCGAAGTCGCGGCCTGCGACCACGTTCTTGGCGTGGGTGTCGGCCTTGTTGGCCCCGGTGATCCAGGCCGTGCCCGGTGCCACGCGCGGGTCGGCGATGTAGCGGACCTTCTCCAGGCCCTGCGGGCCGACGTAGCCGCGCACCAGGTCGGGGCGGCCGACGAAGTCCTCGGCGGTGACCAGTTCGACGGCGGCCGGGGCGAAGTGCGCCTCGACCTTGTCCAGGTCGACCTCCCGGTCGCCGGGAACGCCCACGGCGACGATCTCTCCGCCGACCTTGACCAGCAGGTTCTTCAGCGTGGCCGAGGCGGGGACGCCGAGCGAGGCGGCGAGGGTCTCGATGGTGGGGGTGTCGGGTGTCGGGATGTCCTCGGCGGCCGGGACGGCGGAGCCGTCGACGGGCTTCGGCTCGTAGGAGACCGCCTCGGTGTTCGCGGCGAAGTCGCAGTTCGGGCAGTCCGCGAAGGTGTCCTCACCGGCCTCGGCGGGGGCGAGGAACTCCTCGGACCTGGAGCCGCCCATCGCGCCGGCGGTGGCGGCGCAGATGCGGTAGTCGAGGCCGAGGCGCTCGAAGATCCGCTGGTATGCCTGGCGGTGCAGACCGTAGGACCGGGTCAGGCCCTCGTCGTCGAGGTCGAAGGAGTACGAGTCCTTCATCAGGAACTCGCGGCCGCGCAGGATACCCGCGCGGGGGCGGGCCTCGTCGCGGTACTTGCTCTGGATCTGGTAGAGGATCACCGGCAGGTCCTTGTAGGAGGATGCCTGGTCCTTCACCAGGAGGGTGAAGATCTCCTCGTGGGTGGGGCCGAGGAGGTAGTCGCCGCCCTTGCGGTCCTGGAGGCGGAACAGCTCGGGGCCGTACTCCTCCCAGCGGCCGGTCGCCTCGTAGGGCTCACGCGGCAGGATGGCGGGGAGCAGTACCTCCTGGGCACCGATGGCGTCCATCTCCTCGCGCACGACGCGTTCGACGTTGGCGAGGACCTTCTTGCCGAGGGGCAGCCAGCTCCAGATGCCGGCGGCGGTGCGGCGCACGTAGCCGGCGCGGACGAGCAGCTTGTGGCTGAGGACCTCGGCGTCCGCCGGGTCGTCGCGCAGCGTTTTCGCCATCAACTGGGACATGCGCTGGACCGGTGCGTTCGCCATGGTTCTCGTACTCCTGCTGCGTCTGGGTGGTGCCTGGAGGTTAGCGGGGTGGGACGGGGCGGTGGAAATCGATAACGGCCCCCTGGCTCCACCGGCCCTTCCGGCCCTACGCGCGACGGAGCGGCAAGGAGGCGCCCATCACGGCGTACGGCTTGGGGGCGCTGGGGAAGTGGACGCGGCGGGCGAGGTCCTCGTAGCCGAGGGAGCGGTACAGGCCGCGGGCGGGGCTCTCGATGTCGATGGCGGAGAGGATCGAGCGGGGTTCGTCCGCGCCGTCGGTGATCGTGGTGATCAGGGAGCGACCGATGCCGTGCTTCTGGTAGCGCGGGTGGACGTGCAGTTCGGTGATGACGAAGGAGCCGTCGAGCCAGTCGTCGTGACCCCGGGCACGCAGATGGGGCTCGACGACCGTGGACCACCAGTGGGCGCGGTCGTTGGGCATGCCGTAGACGAAGCCGACGAGACGGCCGAAGACGGTGGCACCGAGGGCTCTGGCTCCCGGCAGGGTCATGTGGCGCAGCACGATCTGCCGGCGTACGGCCACCTCGTCGGGGCCGAGGCCGAACGCCTTCGCCTGGACCGCCAGCGCCTCGTCGACGTGGGCGGCGAGGTCGAGAGGGCCGATCACGATGTCGTCGGGGCCGGGGTGCCCGTGACCGGGAAAGCGCAGCATGTCGGGGAGACTACAGGGCGTCGGCGCGGGGCGGGACGGCTCCGCGGACCGCCCATCGGCACCGAGCGGGCGGGGGCGGGGCCGCCGGTTCCGGGGCCGGGGAGCGGGCGGGTTCAGAACAGGATGCTCATGAACTCGCCGACCTCCTGGAACCCCACCCGCTGGTAGGTCCGGCGTGCGGGGGTGTTGAAGTCGTTGACGTAGAGGCTGGCCACGGGGGCGACGTCCGCGAGTGCGTAGCGGAGCACGGCCGCCATGCCGGGGGCGGCGAGGCCGCTGCCCCGGTACTCCGGGGCCACCCACACGCCCTGGATCTGGCAGGTGCGCTCGGTGGCGGCGCCGATCTCGGCCTTGAAGACGACCTTGCCGTCCATGTCGAAGCGGGCGAAGGCGCGTCCGGCACCGACGAGCTCGGCGACGCGGGCCTGGTAGAGCAGGCCGCCGTCCCCGGCCAGCGGGGAGATCCCGACCTCCTCGGTGAACATCGCCACACAGGCCGGCATGAGCTTTTCCATCTCGTCCTTGCGGACGCGGCGGACGTAGGGGTCCGGGGCGATGCCGTCGGGCAGGCGGTCGGTGACCATCAGGGGCTGGTGGGCGCGGACCTCGCGGGCGGGGCCCCACTGGGGTTCGAGCAGCCGCCACAGCGCGGCGGTGGGGGTGGAGGGGCCGACGACGGAGGAGCAGCGGCGGCCGGCCCGGCGGGCACGGTCGGCGAAGGCGCGGACCGCCCGGGGGGTGGCGCAGACGGGGACCAGGTTGGCGCCCGCGTAGCACAGGGACGTGAGCATGCCGCCCTCGTACCAGCCCCACATCTCGCCGCCCAGCCGCCACGGATCCAGGCCCGCGACCTGCACGCGGGATGTCACGAAGGCGTTCGCCACCGGCTCGCGGTCGAGGATGGCGAGGGCGGCGTCCAGGTCACTCGGTTCGAGGACCCGGGAGGTGGTCTGCGTCAACACGTGCGGGGGCCTCACACACTTGGGTCTGCTGGTTTCCGCACTGTACCCGTCGAATTTGTGTGCTGCCGCTTCACGGGAGAGAAACGGTCCCGCCCGGAAACTTTCCGGGCAGGACGGGCCGAACGACCGGCCCCGGCGGGCAGGCCGGCCTGACGGGCTTCGTCAGCCTGCGACCGAGATCTGGGGTTCGCCGGAGGTCACGCCGTCGGCCTCCATCCGCTCGGCGATCTTCATGGCTTCCTC
>NZ_JBHSPC010000034.1:0-10384 GCF_042656345.1 Streptomyces incanus | reverse complement strand
GACGGCCCACCAGTACCGATCTCCCGCATCGCGTATCTGCCCTGGTGGCCACTGACCGACGGGTGCCCGGCCTTCCACGCCGTGATCACGGGCTTGACCAGGGCCCATTGCTCGTCGGAGACATCACTCGAGTACGGCTTGCGATCACTCATCCCGCCACTCAAGCGAATCCCGAACGCTTGACCGGCCGTGATGCCCCAACGTCACCCCATCGAGCGATAGCAAGTCGGACATAAGTTCGCGTACCGCACTCTGAGTGATAAAGATCATGATCTTGATCTGATGGAGCAAGATCCTTTTGTCTCTCGCTTGCCGCCTTTGCTCTCTTTTCCCTCCGGCTAGCTTCATGAACACGTCACAGGTGTGGCGTATTCGTGAAGTGGAAAGAACCGGAGAATCTGGATGATTCGTAACCATGCGTCCCACCGGCGCAGACGCCCCTGGGCCGGGGGGAGCACCCGCTGGATAGCGGGAAGTCTGTCCCTGGCCCTTGCTGTCACGCTCCTTGACGGGGCGTACTCCGCGGCCCTTGCCGCCCCGCAGAATTCCAAGAAGCCGAAGAGTGCGGCAGTCACTCAGGCCGCGGACCTCCCGTCGGCGCGCGTGGCCGCCCGGTTGTTGGGCAAGCGCGTGGAGGCGCTCTCGGAGCGTACCGAGACCTCCACGACCTGGGTGAACAAGGACGGCTCGCTCACCACGGAACTCGCCGCCGGGCCCGTTCGGTTCACGGACGAGGCCACCGGAAAGTGGCGCGAGGTGGACCTGGACCTCGTCGAGGGCGCCGACGGGGCGGTCGAGCCCATAGCGCACCCGGGCGGGCTGCGCCTGGCCGGGAGGTCCGGGACCCCGGCGAAGTCACTGAAGGCCGCTCGGCAGGCCAAGGCCACCGACCTGGTGACCCTCGGCGAGGGTGACCAGCAGATCACCCTGCAGTGGAAGGGCGGCCTGCCCGCGCCGAAGCTGGACGGCACCCGGGCGGAATACGTCAACGCCTTACCGGGCGCGGACGTGGTCGTGGAGGCCACCCGGACCGGCTTCGAGCAGTACGTCGAGCTCAAGCAGCGGCCCGAAACCGGTGACTACACCTACACGCTGCCGCTGAAGGCCAAGGGCCTGAAGGCGAAGCAACTCGCCGACGGCAGCGTGCTGTTCACCGACAAGAAGAACAAGAAGCGGGCGGTGATGCCCGCACCGGTGATGTGGGACTCCACCGTCGACCAGCGCTCCGGCGAGCACACCCGCCAGGCCAGGGTTGGCATGAAGGTGGTGCAGAAGGGTTCCTCCGTTGACCTGCTGATCACCCCGGACGCGGACTTCCTCACCGCCCCGGAGACGAAGTACCCGGTCACCATCGACCCGTCCACCTCCTCGCTGTCCAATGTCTTCGACACCTACGTGCAGCAGGGCGAGACCGTCGACTGGTCCACCGACGTCGAGCTGGACTTCGGCAACCCGGGCACCAAGAACGCCGACGGCACCCCGCGCACCGCGCAGTCCTTCATCTCCTGGAACACCACGCCCGTCCAGGACGCCCTCGTCCTGGACGCCAAGCTGAGCCTGTGGAACTTCCACTCGGGCAACAACCTCGACTGCAAGGCGTACCCGTGGGAGGTGTGGTCCTCGCCCGCGGCCTCCACCTCCAGCCGGTGGACCAACCGGCCGGTCATGACGGCGAAGAAGGCCACCTCCACCGAGACCCGCGGCAACACCTCGTGCACCAGCCAGCCCGACGGCTGGATCAACGCCGACGTGACCACGCTGGCGCAGGAGTGGGCCTCGGCCAAGGCCACCCGTGGCCACCTGGGCATCCGCGCCACCGACGAGTCGGTCGTGGCGCAGTGGAAGCGGGTCAACTCCGCCAACGCCGCCACGAACCCGCCGAAGCTGGTGGTCACCTACAACTACCGGCCGCGCACCGGCACCAAGCAGGAGGCCGGCCCGCCGTACTTCTCCTACAGCGGCGCCTACACCGTCAACACCACCACACCGACGCTGCGGGACACCTTCGTCGACGCCGACGGTGACAAGGTCAACGGCACCTTCCAGATCTTCGACAACGCCACCGACACCCAGGTCGGCAACGTCCTCGTCTCGAAGTACGTGCCCTCCGGGCAGGTCGCCTCCGTGACCCTCCCCGCAGGGATGCTCACGGACGGCAAGACGTACAAGTTCCGCACCTCCCCCTATGACGGTGCGCACTACAGCACCGGCTGGTCGGCGTGGAAGACCTTCACCGTCGATGCCAAGGCGCCGTCCGCGCCGACGAAGATCGTCTCCACGGACTACCCGTCGGACAAGTGGGTCAAGGGCGCGGGCCAGGCAGGCACCTTCACCGTCACCCCGAACGGCACCGACCACAACTGGCTCGAATGGTCCCTCGACGGCGTCACCTGGACCAAGGTCACTACCGGTGGCTCCACCGCCGCCAAGGCCATCTCGGTCACCCCGCCGCGCAATGGCTCGCACACTCTGCTAGTTCGCGCGGTAGACAAGGCCGATAACAAGTCCGACGTCGTCCAGTACAACTTCCAGGCCGGTCCCGGAGCGTTGGTGCAGCCCTGGGACGGCGACCGCACCGCCCGGCATCTGCAGCTCGTCGCGGAGGGTGCGGCGGCCTCGTACAACAAGGTCTCTTTCTCCTGGCGACGCTCCGCGGCCGACCCGTGGGTACCGATCCCGACTGCCGACGTGACAGACAACGGTGATGCCATCACCGGCTGGCCGGTGCCCCTGGTCGCCGGACGCAATGCCCCGCTGACCTGGAATGCAGCCAGCACCGTCAATCCCGACGGAGCGGTCGAAATCAAGGCCGACTTCAGCGGTTCCGGCAGCACCTCCGGCAGCAGTGAGCCTGTCGCCCTGGTGGTCGACCGCAACGCCGAAGGAGCCGCCAGCAACCAGGTCGGTCCCGGTGTGGTGAATCTGCTGACCGGTGACTTCTCCATCGTCGAGGAGGACACCGCGCGCTTCGGACTGTCCGTCAACCGCACGGCATCCTCCCGGACTCCCGACGCGGGTGGCAACCAGGAGGGTCAGGCGGCCATTTTCGGTCCCCAGTGGGTCGCGGGTACCGTCGCACAGCAGACGGAGACGGAGTACGGCCACATCCGCAAGGTGTCCGACACCGCCGTGGACCTGGTCCTGCAGGATGACAGCACGCTCCACTTCACGGCCAACGCGTCGCGGACGGGCTGGATCCCCGAGCCCGGCCTGGAGGAGCTGGCCCTCACCGGCTCGGTCACCAGCTCCTTCTCGTTGTCCGACGGCGAGGGCGGTGTGGCCAAATTCGCCAAGGTCGCCCCTGCCGCCACGACTTGGCAGCTCACCAGTACCTCGCAGATCGGCCAGGCCGACTCCACGACGAGCCTGGTCTCCGAGTCCGTGGCCAGCGGCGGCAAGACGCTCTCGCGCCCCAAGCAGCTGATCGCCTCCTCCTCTGTTTCCGCCGCCACCTGCTCAGCAACTCCGGCCACCAAGGGCTGCCGTGTGTTGGAGTACGTTTACGCCGGGGCCACCACGGCGACCGACAGCGCTCTGGGCGACGTCGCCGGCCAGGTCAAGGAGATTCGGCTCTGGTCGACCGCCCCGGGTGCTGCGGCGGCTACCTCAAAGGCCGTCCAAGCCTATCTGTACAACGGTGCCGGAAGGCTGACCCAGGCCTGGGACCCGCAGATCACCCCGCCGCTGAAGACGGAGTACGCCTACGATGCCGCAGGCCGCGTCGCCGGCTTCACCGAGCCGGGCGAGTTCCCATGGACCTTCACGTACGGTCATGCAGGCAACGACGCGGCGTCCGGGAACGGCATGCTCCTCAATGCCTCACGGACGGGCCTGAAGCCCGGCACCACGGATATCGCCCAGGGCGTGGCGGTCACCTCCGTCGTCTACGACGTGCCGCTCTCCGGCACCAAAGCCCCGTACCCGATGAGCGCCTCCGAGGTGCGCAAGTGGGGCCAGCAGCGGGCACCGCTCTACGCGGCGGCCGTCTTCCCGGCGGATTCCGTACCCGCTTCCCACGCGGGCAGTGACCTGACCGCAGGCGCTTACACCCGGGGTACCGTCCACTACCTGGACGTCTCCGGCCGGGAAACCAACACCGCGGCGCCTGGTGGTCACATCACCGCCACCGAGTACGACACCTTCGGCAATGCCGTCAGCGATCTGTCGGCGGGCAACCGGTCTCTGGCCATGGGGCTGACCGCTGACGACCGCGCGGCCCAGACGGATCTAGGCATCGCCGATCTGCCCTCCGCCGAGCGTGCCTCCTTGCTGTCCACTCGTACCACGTACAGCGGCGGACAGCGCAGGACCGAGCAGTTCGGCCCCCTCAGCCGGGTGGAGCTCACGCGCAACCTGCTCTCGGGCAGCACTATCGTACTGTCCGCAGGCTCCCCGGTCGTCGCCCGGGCCCGCACGGTAAATGAATACGACACCGGGCGCCCCTCCGGCGACCCTTTCGCGCCCGAGGATCTGCTGACCCGCACCACGGTCGGCGCCCAGGTGCGCGAGTACCCGGACCTGCTGGCGGATGCCGACGTCACGGACATGCGGTACGACTGGACCACCGGGTCTCCGACCCAGGTGATCCAGAACCCGGCGGGCCTGGCGATCACCACCACCACCGAGTACGACGCGCAGGGCCGGGTCTCCCGGCTGACCAACCCCGGAGCCGGCAGCACGGATGCCGGAACCCAGATCACCACGTACTGGTCCGCCAGCGGGACCGGAGCCTGCTCGGGTCGTCCGGAGTGGGACGGCATGGTCTGTTCGGTCGCCTCGGCCGGCCCGGTGTCGGGCGGCGGAACGAACCCTTCGCAACTGCCCACCACCACCATTGAATACGACTGGTGGGGCAACCCCGCCAAGACCACCGAAACGGCGGGCGGTGTCACCCGCACCACCACGCAGACCTTCGACGGCGCCGGACGCCCTGCCACCGTCGCGATCACCGGAGGTCTCGGGCAAGCAGTCCCCACAAGGACCACCGAGTACGACCCCGCCAACGGAGAGACCGTGCGGACCGTCTCCCCGACCGGCGGCACCATCACCCGGCAGTACGACAAGCTGGGCCGGCAGGTGAGCTACACGGATTCCGACGGCGGCGTCACCACCAAGGAATACGACCTGCTGGGACGTCCGACGAAGACGACGGACAACGTCCCCTCCACCACCGTCTACAGCTACGACACAGCCCTCGAGCCGCGCGGCATGCTGACGAAGTCCACCGACTCCATCGCAGGCGCCTTCACCGCGACCTACGACGCCGACGGCGCGGTGACCTCCGAGCACCTTCCCGGCGGCTACACACTGCGGCAGGAGAAAGACCCGACGGGAGCCGTCATCAGCCGCACCTACACCCGCGACAGTGACGGCACCGTCCTGGCCGACAGCACCGTCCTGGAGTCCGTGCACGGCCGAGTGACCTCGGCGGCGGGCTGGTCGTACCAGGACTACAGCTACGACGCGGCAGGACGCCTCACCGGTGTGGACGACACCGTCGACTCGGTCTGCACCCGGCGCACCTACACCCTGGACAAGCGGTCCAACCGCACCACGGCCACGACGGCCACCGCCGCTCCGGGCAATGCGTGCACCAGCGCCGGCGCAACGTCGAAGACGACCACCTACGACAGCGCAGACCGGATCGCTGGTGGCAGTCACGTCTACGACGCCTTCGGACGCACCACGGCCCTGCCGGGCACGTCGATCGGCTATTACACCAACGACCTCGTCCACCAGCAGACCGCTGGCAGCAAGCGACAGACCTGGCAGCTCGACGCCAACCTGCGCTTCCGCTCGTGGAAGACGGAGAGCGAAAGCGGCGGCACCTGGACCCAGACCGCCTCAAAGGTCAACCACTACGCCAACGACGAGGACAGCCCGCGGTGGGTTACCGAGGACACCACGGCGGGCACGGTGACCCGCAACGTCGCCGCTGCCGGCGGTGGCCTGGGCGCCACGACCGCCAAGACGGGTGGCACCGTCCTGCACCTGACCAACATCCACGGTGACGTGATGCTTCAGCTGCCGCTGGACACGGGCAAGGCACCGGTCGCCCTCGACAGCGACGAGAACGGCGCGGCGCGCGACGGACAGACGTCCACCCGCTACGGCTGGCTGGGCGGCAAGCAGCGCTCGAGCGAGACCCCTTCGGGCGTCACGCTCATGGGCGTGCGCCTCTATGACCCGAACACCGGCCGCTTCCTCCAGTCGGACCCGGTCTTCGGCGGCAACTGCAACGCCTACGACTACGGTTGCGCCGACCCGGTGAACGCCGTCGACCTTGACGGCCGCTGCGGAGCATGGGGCAACCCCTTCAAGAAGTGCGACAAGTGGCGCATCCTGATGTGGTCCCGGCAAGGCATGAGCCACTGGCGTACCATCCGCGAGGGAAGCCGCACCAACGTCAGCAAGAAGTACACAAAGTTCGGTCTGGAACACATCAGGGACCGGCACGTCGGCAAGGGAAAGCCGAGCTCTTGGCGAAACAACGACGCCATGGTCAGCGACCTCAAGAAGGCGCTGGACAACGGCAACTGGCGGTGGCAGTGGGGCGACAGCAAGAACGGTAAGTGGGACATCAATTACACATACTGGAAGAAGAAGTGTGTGTGCAGCCGGACAAAGACGAAGTACACCGTCACGGTGTATTACCGCACCTTTGCGGCACCCGACGGAAAGCCCGTCGGCGTGATGTCCGCCTTCATCAACCCCAGTCAGTGACACAAGGCGACTGACCTCCCTTCCTCACGCAGTGCCCCCGGAACCTACTACCGTTCCGGGGGCACTGCCCATAAGGGGAACCGCTTGAAAAGACGGCAGGCAGAAGGAGAAAAGCCATGCGAGAAGACGATTCGAACACCGGTCTCGACACCGTTGTGGCAGCAGTACGCGCCCGGCTGGATCCCTCCCATCCAGCACGCAACGCCCTGCAGTCCACAGCCGAGGCGATCGACAACGCCGAACCAGAACTGGCTCTGGACGACTTGTGTCACATCATTCGATATTTCGGCGTACGCATTACACCGGCGGAGTACAACACTTTGCAGGCTGTAGCACAGCAGTTCTCGATGACCGACCTCCTGGAGGAGGCACGCCTCCTCCCCTTCATCGGCGTTTGAAAAATCACAGGGCACGGGGACGCTGTCGAACGCGGCCATCCGCCAGGAAAATGGCCGCAACCGTCTATCGAAGCCGAAGGACAAGTTGGCGGAAGCACGGTGCACTGCATCGTCACCACAGCCACGCCTTGGAGTACCGCAGCCGGGACAGGGCGCGCGCGTCGCTGCGGCTGGCCGCGCTGCCGATGCGGTTCCGTCTCTGGCGGGGCCGGCGGGACCTCCCGGTGAAGAAGCGCCGGTGCCCCGCCTGCTGGAGCCGCTCGCACTGCAGGAGCAGCCGCTTCTTCTGCTCCGCCTTCGTCAGCGGCTTGCGGGGCCGCTTCCAGATCGGCTGCCAGGGCGCCGGCCCGAGCGCGGCGGCGCGCTCCTGGGCGCCCTTCCGTACGCGGGCGAGTGCGGTCTCGATCCTCGGGTCGTCGGGCGGCGTGGTCATCTGACTCCTCCAGTGGGTGTGTCCGGGTCCAGCGCGGGCTGGGTTCCGGGCTGCGGGGTGTGGGGTGCTGGGGGATGCGGCCGGTGAAGTTCCCCCAAGGCCGGACAGGACGAGGACCACCCGATGGTCGAGTTCGGGCATCCCGAGGACCGGCGGGTGGACTTGAAGCAGATCCGGACCGGCATCGGGGTTGCCGCCGACGGCGGCGTCCCGGTCTTCTCCCGCGTCCTTTCCGGCGGCCCCAGGGAGGTCTCCCAGGTCGTCGGCGCGATACAGGCCCTCAAGGTACTCGCCGGCGAGCGACGCCTGCTGATGGTCGCGGACTCCAAGCTGTACTGCTGGGGCGACATCGGTGCGCTGATGGCCGCCGAGGTGGACTTCAACGCGCCGGTACCGGCGTCCGGGATCGGCGACGGGTTCCGGGCCGGCCTGGACCTCCAGCAGACCGCGCCGGTGAACTACACCGCCGGGCGGGAGGAGCACCTGCCGCCCGAGCGATGCCCGGGATCCACCCGGGCCGCCGCCGAACGCGGCCCACGGGCCGGATGATTCCGCATCACCTCGGTGAGCTCCAGCTACGCATCCGCGGGGCCACCGACCCGCCCGCCGTCAGCCTCAGCCGGGTCGTCCAGGTCGACCTCCTCGGTCTGCTGGGGCTCGACGTGCGGCGTCCACGCCGGCTGCAGACCTGAACAGCACCCGCAGCGACCCGCGAAATGCGGGGCCAGGACGCCGCTGGGCGGCGGCCGTGCCGCGGGTGCCGGTGACAAAACCCGCGCCGACCGGCTGGTCCGGCCTCACTTCCGCCAGAACAGGTGGTGCGTCACGCCGCTCGGGCTGGGCACGACGTCCTGGTGGAACCGATCGAGCAGCTCATCGGGGGACTCCCACAGCCGGGCCCCGGAGCCGAGCTTCGTCGGCACGACCGCCACATGCAGGGTGTCGACGAGGTCGGCCTCGAGGAACTGCCGGATGATCGTGGCCCCACCGCCAAGCCGGACGTCCTGGCCCCGCGCCGCCTCCTTCGCCCGGGCGAGCACCGCGGCCGGGTCACCGTCGACGAAGTGGAACGTGGTGTCGGAGAGCGTGAACGACGGGCGCTTGTGGTGTGTCATGACGAACACCGGCGTGTGGAACGGGGGCTCGTCACCCCACCACCCCTGCCACTCGTGGTCCTGCCAGGGCCCGCGCTGCGGCCCGAACTTGTTGCGGCCCATGATCTCGGCGCCGATGTTGCGGGCGTAGTCCCGCGTGATGTAGTCGTCCAGACCTCGGCTGCCACCGGGTTCGGAGCGGTTGACGGGTGGGTGGTCGGTGGCGATGGCCCAGGCGAACATGTTCCCCGGATCGGCATGGCCGAACGGCTTCTCGAGGCTCTGGCCCTCGCCGGCGCCGAACCCGTCGCTCGAGACGGTGAAGTTCTGGACCCGCAGCAACTGGCTCACGTCGCTCCTCCTGCTTCGCGCTTTCTGATCACTTGACGGACGGTAGACCGGCCGGGCCGGGAAAACTCATCGCCGCATCGTGCGGCTCTCGTCGAGCTCTCGTCGAGCTCCCGCGGCCGTGCCGGACGACGACTCCCCCGGTGGTCGTCCCCCGGCGCGACCGCGTACGGATCACCGGGCGAGCGTCCAGCGGGAGCGGCGGGTCTTCCGGCCCTTGTTTTCGCCGCGGGCGGTCGCGGCCTGGCGGGCCGGCTCCCGGTCGGCCACCAGCATCTCGGCCATCTGACCGTGCGTCAGCTCCATCCGGGGATCGGGCGGGCAAAGGGCACCGGCGGTCCCCGCACCATCCAGCCGGCGCAGAACCTCGGCAGCGACGGGCAGAGCGCCCGAACGCCCGGTCACCACGGACTCGATCACGCACTCCGTACGGGGGCGTTCCGTCCGTGGCCGCGGGGACCGGGAAGTCATCGACACACCCGGACCGACGTCGACGTGCCCGTGCCGGATACTGCCCGGCCCCGCTCTCCAGCCGAATCGGCGACCCGCGAAATGCGGGACTAGTTGCGTACGACGCGCCACCGGTTGTCGGCCGTGCCGTCGTCGGAGTCCTGGACGGCGAAGGCGCCGACGGCGGTGGAGTTGCCCGCGATGGCGAGGAGTTTGCCGCTGTGCTCGTTGCGGATCTTGTATGTGCCGTCGTTCTGGTCGAGCAGGGTCCAGCGGTGGACGGCGGTGCCGTTGTCGGCCCACTGCAGGACGGCCGCGCCGTCGGCGGTGGACATGTCCTGGACGCCGAGGACCTTGCCGCTGTGGGCGTTGCGGAAGCGGAAGGCGCCGCCGTCGGTGAGCATCTCCCAGTTGTGATCGGCGGTGCCGGAGTCGTTCCATTGCAGGGCCCGGCCGCCGTCGGCGGTGGACATGTCCTGGATGCCGAGGACCAGGCCGCCGGCCGCGTTGACCAGGCGGACCTCGGGGACGGCGCCGGTGTTCCAGTAGACGGTGTAGTTGTGGCCGTGGGCGTCGTGGAACGGGCCCAGGTTCACGGTGGCGCCGGCCGCGGTGGCGGTGAAGGCGAGCGTGCTGGTGCCGGTCCGCCTGACCGAGGAGGTGTCCAGGGAGGGCAGGGCGCTGAGAGTGCGGTACGTGATCTTATGCCCGGCTCGTGATCACTCGATGGGGTGACGTTGGGGCATCGGTGCCGGTCAAGCGTTCGTGATTCGCTTGGGTGGCGGAATGAGTGATCGCAAGCCGTACTCGAGTGACGTCTCCGACGAGCAGTGGGCCCTGGTCGAGCCCGTGATCACGGCGTGGAAGGCCGGGCATCCCTCGGTCAGTGGCCACCAGGGCAGATACGCGATGCGGGAGATCGGTACTGGTGGGCCGTC
>NZ_JBHSPC010000033.1:0-28777 GCF_042656345.1 Streptomyces incanus | reverse complement strand
CGCAGCGCGAGCATCGCGATCACAGCGAGCGACGGGCGCTTACTGAGAAAGGCTCACTGGCACAGGTACTGCTGGTCTTCGGGATCGCGGAGATCACACTGAGCCGACGAAAGACCAATGCACCGCCCAGGGCGACCAGAGCTGCCCGGGACCATCGGTGCCCGCTGGATTTCCCGTTTTGGGGATCAGCCGCGTCATTCACCACTCCGTCGTTCCCTCCCTTACCACTCGTTTTCCCTCCGTCCGGCCGGCGTCCGGTTCTCCGTCGTCGGGAGCCGGTGGCGCCGCCGGCACGGCAGGGCCGTGCGATCCGACGCGTGTGTTCCCCGCCGGCGACAACACCCTGTCCACCACGCCGCCCGGCAAGGCCAAACGGGTCATCCGCAGGCGCGTAGTCGTGTGATTGCGTTCCTGGGCCGATGAATACGGGTCGAATGCCTCTGGGATTGCGGCCCCTGCCCGTGCCGGGGACAACCATCCCACCACCGTGCGGCGGAAAGGACCGCCCAGGCGTGCTCGGTCAGGAGACTGGTTTGACGAGTCCTCAGCTTTCCGTGGTCGTACCGTGCTTCAACGAGGCTGCCGTCGTCGAGAGATTCCACGCGGCTGTCCGGAAAGTTCTCGGCCAGGCCGGCCTCGACTACGAGATCTGCTACGTGGACGACGGCAGTACCGACCGCACGCGGGACATCATCGGCGACCTCGGTGCCGGCGACCGGCGCGTCAGGTACACGGTGTTCAGCAGGAACTTCGGCAAGGAGGCCGCGATGCTCGCCGGCCTGCGCATGTCCCGGGGGCAGGCGGTGGTCCTCATGGACGCGGACCTGCAGCACCCCCCGGAGCTCATCCCGCGGATGCTCGAACTCCACGGGCGGGGGTACGACCAGGTGATTCCCCGGCGGAACCGCGACGGGGAGGGCACGGCGCGCACCGTGCTGAGCCGCGGCTACTACGCTCTGGTGCGCCGCCTCATGGATGTGGAGGTGCTCGACGGCGCCGGGGATTTCAGGCTGCTGTCACGCCAGGCGGTGGACACGGTGCTGTCACTGCCGGAGACCAACCGGTTCTCGAAGGGGATCTTCTCCTGGATCGGTTTCACGACGACCAGCTTCACCTACCAGAACACCCAGCGGTTCGCGGGCAGCTCGAAGTGGGGAAGTCGCCATCTGCTCAACTACGGCATCGACGGGCTGCTGTCCTTCAACAACCGGCCCCTGCGGCTGGCCATCTACGCGGGCTTCTGGTGCTTTCTCTCCGCACTCGTCTACGCGGCGTGGGTGGCCTTCGACGTGGCGCTCCACGGGACCGCCGTCCCGGGCTACGCCACACTCCTGATGGCGGTGGTGGGGCTGGGGGGAATCCAGCTGATCACCCTGGGGATCATCGGTGAATACGTCGGCCGCATCTATTACGAGGTGAAACGCCGCCCTTCCTTCGTGGTCCGGGAAACCGACGAGCGCCCCGCCCCGAGGCCCCGCCCTCCGCAGCACGGATCGGCCACTTGCCCGAAAGGCCGTCCCGCAACAGCACGGCAGTTCACGACCTTCGTGATGATCGGATTCGTCAATACCGCCGTATACCTGGCCGTCTACGCCACCCTGAACCAATGGATCCCGTATCTCGCGGCGCATGTCATCGGGTATTCGGTCAGTACCGTCGGCTCCTTCTTTCTCAATTCCTACCTCACCGTCCGGACCCGTCCCAGGTGGCGCGCGTTTCTCCGGTATCCGCTGTCCAGCGGCTTCAACCTGGTGGCCTCTGGCGCGCTTCTCTACGTAGCTGTCAGCCGACTCGAAATGGACAAAAATGTCGCCGCCCTTGCCGCCGGAGTCCTCGTCACGCCAGTCACCTTCCTGCTCGCCCGCTGGGCCATCAACTCCGGTCGGCGGCCGGCGGACACTGCGGGCACGGCTCAGAACGGTCCAGCCGAGGCGGAACAGGAAGACCCCGCCCTCAAATGACGCCGTTCGCTCGGACGCCGGGGGACGCCCGGTGCCCGCGCGGCCGGTCGAGGAGACCGATACGGAGGTGAGCGGAAACGGGAGCGGAAGCGGGGGGAACCCGGCCTTCCCGTCCCTGCGCCTCGTCCCGGCGGGTATGGCCTTGCTGCCCCTCGTTCCACTGGCGCTTTTCGGCGGAGCCTCATGGTTCGCACGCTGGGTACGCCCGAGCGCCGACGAGTGGTGCTTCCTGCCCCTCGTACGTGACGAAGGCTTCATGGCCCTGGTGAACCAGTTCTATTCCACGGGCAACGGACGGATCGCCAACGGCGTGCTCGTCGCCTCCTACGCCACGTTCGGCGTGGCGGGCCAGCAGTGGTACGCGGGGATCAGCGCGGCCGTGATGCTGGTCCTCCTGTGGGCGTGGGCGGCGGCACTGCTGCGGCGCACCGGGTCACGGCTGCCCCGGGGCGTCCCTCTGTTCTCCGCGGCCACGGTCCTGGCCCTCTTCTGCTTCGCCTCCACGAACACGTACAAGACCTTCTTCTGGCCGGCCTCGTCGGTTTCCCACACCTTCCCGCCCGTGCTCGCGGCCGCCGCCACGATCCCGGCCCTGCTCGCGACCTCGCGGCGCGGAAGGGCCCTCGCCGTCGCGTTCGCGTGCGTCGTCGGAGCCGTCCTGGGCACTCTGTCGGAGGAGACCTCCGTGGTCGCCCTGACACTCCTCGCCGTGGCCCTGCTGCTGGGCCGCCGGGCCTTCCCGGCCGGACAGCTCGCCTTCGTACGGGCCTGGTGCGCCGCTGCCGGAGCGGGCATCCTCATCGGCACCGCCGTGCTCCTCACCTCACCCGGCTCACGGAACCGCCGCACACGTCACCACGCGGACTCCATGTTCACACCCGAATCGCTCTACGCTTCGCTGCGGGGATATACGCAGGTCCTCCATATCCTGCTGACGACCTGGCAGTACGTCGGCGCGATCGCCGTGGGCGTGCTGATCGGCGTCCTCGCTCGCCGCGCGGACGGGGGCATCCCCCGCCCCGGCCGCAGGGCGCTCCTGCTCCTGGGATCCGGGGGAGCGGCTCTGCTCTTCTCCGGATACGCATGCACGGTCATCGCCTATCCGGCGTTCGGCCCCTCGGTCGCGACCGCCAACAGGCTGTGGAACGACTACCTGTTCCCGCTGCTCCTCCTGCTCGTCGGCGCGGGCGGCCTCCTCGGGAACCTGACGGTACGGCGGTACCGCCGTGGCACGTGGCCGGTAGCCGCGGGCGCCGCGCTCCTGTGCGTGTGCGTCACGGCCGTACTCGCCGTGTCCCTCCGCGACCTGGGGTCGGACATGCGGGTGCGGGCCACGGCCTGGGACAGCCAGGACCGCCTGCTCCGGGAGCGGGCCGCGGCGGGGGCGACGGTGCTGCCCTACAAGCCGCTCGCCATCAGCAAGATGCTGGAACCGTTCAGCGGCAACGGCAAGCACCCGTGGCCTGCCTCCTGCGTCGCTGTCTACTACCAGGTGAAGAAGGTCACGGACGGAACGGACCGTCAAGGGTGAGGCGCTGCCCGAGCAGCCCCGCCGCAGCCTGGCCCGCAAGGTGCTCCTCGACACCGACACCGACACCGGACAAACCCACTGGCCGCAGACCTGAATCCGTGACCCGGGAAGTCCGCACCCTGGGCCCTTTCCCCGCCGTTACCGCGCGCCGGGCACGGGCCATGGCCCGTCTCCTCGCGAACCGGCCACCCCCTCCTGAGCGGCCCGCGGCAGTGCGGTGGGCTGCCGCACCGGACAGAGCCCACGCCCGGACTCCGGGTACCCGCTGCGGGCATACCGATCCGGACAAACCAGCCCCAGACCCTCACTCCGGGCACCCCTCCCCGGGATGCCTCCCGGAAGGCATCCCGGGATACTTCCCCCATATCCCCCGCGATCCCGAAACTCGCCCCCACCGACTGCCATCACCGCACCCGGACGGGGTAACCGCACGGAGACGAAGCCAGTTCGCGCGGAGCCCGGCCCGGGCGCCGCGTTTCCACTGCCACAGAGGGGGGCAGGGATGCCACTCACGTTCCGCAAGAGCTTCAGGATTTTTCCGGGCGTACGGCTGAACATCAACAAGCGCTCCATGTCCATCACCACCGGCGGCAAGCGCGGCCCGCGGCACACCACGAGCACCACCGGACGCCGTACGACATCGATGGATTTGCCCGGACCTTTCGGATGGCGGCGCACGCGCAGCACCCGGCACGACAGGGGACACTGACTTCACATCACCCGAACGGCCCACCCAAGAGGCCCCCCAAGAGACACCATCTCATATCTGAGATAACCTCAGTCTCATGTCAGACGACTACCTCGTACGCATCGGCAAGCTCATCCGTGACGCCCGGCAACATCGTGGCTGGACACAGGCGCAGCTCGCGGAGGCACTCGCCACCAGCCAGAGCGCCGTCAACCGCATCGAACGCGGCAACCAGAACATCAGCCTTGAGATGATCGCCCGCATAGGCGAGGCGCTCGACAGCGAGATCGTCTCTCTCGGCTACGCCGGCCCCATGCACCTGCGGGTCGTCGGCGGCCGCCGCCTCTCGGGCGCCATCGACGTGAAGACGAGCAAGAACGCGTGCGTGGCACTGCTGTGCGCCTCGCTGCTCAACAAGGGCCGCACGGTGCTGCGCCGCGTCGCCCGCATCGAGGAGGTGTACCGCCTCCTGGAGGTGCTGGGCTCGATCGGCGTCCGCACCCGGTGGATCAATGAGGGCGTGGACCTGGAGATCGTGCCGCCCGCCACGCTGGACCTCGACTCCATCGACGCGGACGCGGCCCGCCGCACCCGCTCCATCATCATGTTCCTCGGCCCGCTGCTGCACCGCATGGACCGCTTCATGCTGCCGTACGCCGGCGGCTGCGACCTCGGTACGCGCACCGTCGAGCCGCACATGATCGCGCTGCGCCGGTTCGGCCTGGAAATCGCCGCGACGGAGGGCCAGTACCACGCGGTGGTGAACCGCTCCGTGCACCCGGACCGCCCGATCGTGCTGACCGAACGCGGGGACACGGTCACCGAGAACGCGCTGCTGGCCGCCGCCCGGCACGACGGCGTCACCGTCATCCGCAACGCCTCGTCCAACTACATGGTCCAGGACCTGTGCTTCTTCCTGGAGGCCCTGGGCGTCAAGGTCGAGGGCATCGGCACCACCACCCTCACCGTGCACGGCATGGAGACCATAGACGTCGACGTGGACTACTCCCCCTCCGAGGACCCGGTCGAGGCGATGAGCCTGCTCGCCGCCGCCGTCGTCACGGAGTCCGAGCTGACGGTGCGCCGGGTGCCGATCGAGTTCCTGGAGATCGAGCTCGCGGTCCTGGAGGAGATGGGCCTCGACCACGATCGCACCGCCGAGTACGTCGCGGACAACGGCCGCACCCGGCTGGTCGACCTCACGGTCCGGCCCTCCAAACTGGAGGCGCCGATCGACAAGATCCACCCGATGCCGTTCCCCGGCCTGAACATCGACAACGTCCCGTTCTTCGCGGCGATCGCGGCGGTGGCGCAGGGCCAGACCCTCATCCACGACTGGGTCTACGACAACCGTGCCATCTACCTGACCGACCTCAACCGCCTCGGCGGACGCCTCCAGCTCCTGGACCCCCACCGCGTCCTGGTCGAGGGCCCCACCCGCTGGCGCGCCGCCGAAATGATGTGCCCCCCGGCCCTGCGCCCGGCCGTGGTCGTCCTGTTGGCGATGATGGCCGCCGAGGGCACGTCGGTGCTCCGCAACGTCTACGTCATCAACCGCGGCTACGAGGACCTGGCCGAACGCCTCAACTCGGTCGGGGCCCAGATCGAGATCTTCCGGGACATCTGAAGGTCTTCGGAAAAAGTGCCACCACGCCCCTCTCGACCTGTAGGAACGCGAGGCGAGAGGGGAGGTGGCGACGCCTCTGGGACTTTTCTGGGACTTTTGGCCGGGACCGAAGGCGTCATCTTGTGGGCCGGGGCGAGTCCGGGAAAGGGCCAGGTCAGGGCCTTCTCCGGCTCACTTCCCGCGTGCGGGCGCCCAGAGCGTCAGACGAGCGTCATGACCGACAGCCCACGCCTCTGCATGGGGCAGAACACGCTGCCACAACCATGCTCACCCGGCACGGGCCCGCGCTACTCACTCCAGACACCGGCTCGCACATCACGGCCCGCACCACATCCCGGCCGTCATAATGGAGTCATGTCCTCCAGCCCACAGCACCCCGCCCCCGCGCCGATGGACCTCTCTGGCGCGGACGTCGAGGACCTCGCGCTGTACCGGGAGAAGTTCCGGCGGCGTCTGCCGGAGTCGTTGGACGAGTTGCACGGCCCCGCCCAGGGGATCGTGGAACTGCCGCTGCACATGGCCTGGTCCGGGATGACGTCGTACGACCTGGGCAAGCCGCGCCAGCGCATGGGCCTGTACCGCACCGTCCTGCACGAGGGCCTGCACGACGACCTGCCCTGCTACCTCAACCAGGGCCTGCTCCTCCAGCTGTGGCCGGTGCTGCGCACACTCGTCGGCCGCACCGTGCGCACCGTGTGGGAGGACGCCTTCCCCCAGCTCGCCTCCCGCACCCAGGCAGCCGCGTGACGGACATGCCGGAGCTGCACACGCGGCTCCTGGCAGATGTGATCGCCCTCGGCTCCCCGTATCCCCTGGTCCTCACCGGTGGGTACGCCGTGCGGGCGCACCGCCTCGTGACCCGCCCCAGCCAGGATCTTGTCCTCATCGGCCCGCGCACTCACGAACCGCGCCAGCCCCACTCCGTCGATCACCCGGTTCCCGGAGCCGTCCCGCCCCATCGGCAACCGCCCCGTGTCCGCCCACCGGCGCACGGTTTCCGGACTCACCCTCAACAGGCGCGCGGCCTGGCCAATGCTGTACGTCGGCACGCTCGAACCCTAGTCCCGTCCAGATACCGAGTGAGGTCGCAGGCCCGCTCAGGCCCGGTCGACGTGCACGTTCGTCGACTTCACCCGGGCGGTGGCCTCCATCCCCACCTCCAGTCCCAGCTCCTCCACGGCCTCCCGCGTCAGCAGCGACACCAGCCGGTGCGGTCCGGCCTGGATCTCCACCTGGGCCGCCACGTCACCGAGCTTGATCGCGGTGACGATCCCGGGAAAGGCGTTGCGAACCGACGTGAAGGAGGCGTCTTCCTCACCGCTTCCGCTCTGCGCGAGCTCTACGGAGAAGGCGGCCAGGTCCTTCCCGTCGATGAGCCGCTTCCCGCCCTCGTCGCGATGGGTCGCCACCCGGCCCGCGTCCGCCCACCGTCGCGCGGTGTCCGGGCTCACGCCGAGCAGCCGTGCGGCCTGGCCAATCGTGTATGCCTGCATACGCGCCAAGATAGGCCAGCGGGAGGAACGGCTGCCGCAGGCGCCGGATCACTCACTTCCGCGGCCACGGCGGGTATCGCCGTGACGGGGGTGTCGCCCAAGTTCAAGAAGCACGCGCCGCTGTTCGTTCAGGATGGACCACCGACGCACGAGCCCCGGTGCACACCCCCTCCCCTAACCCGCATAGAGCCGAAAGAGGGGCCATCTCCTTTGGGATCCCCTGGGACTTTTCCGGGACTTCCGGCCGCATCGACGGGCATGACCGTGAAACAGCCGAAAGACCATCTGCACAGGTCAGTCCCCGCAGCCACCCATCACGACAGGTCATGGGGCCGCCTGGTCTCTTCCGGGACATCTGAAAACCTTCGGAACGAGCGCCGCCACACCCGTCCTGGCCTGCATAAATGCGGGGGGGCGGGGCGACGTCTCTGCACGACCGGGCGGTGCGACCGGACGCGTGCGTGCCCCGCTGCGGCGAGTGCGGACGCGCATGCCGCTGTGTCGGCAGCGGTAAGAGCGAGCAGTGGTGCTGTTCGCCCTGCCTCGACAAGCCCGCCGTCTGCGTGGGAGGCCACGACGAGCGACGCGTCAACAGCCGGGACCGTCAGGGCGGGGCCCCGCTGCGCCGAACGGGCCCGCCACGGCCGGCGATCCGCTGCAGGAACGCACCGAACCCGTCACGACCCTCGCCCCCGCCCTCGGCGACGCCACGGTCCTGACCGCACTCGAGCGAGTCACCGTCCGGTCAGCCGGCGGCCGGCACCATCTGGCCCGGGCTTCGTCACCCGCACCGACCTGTTGACCGGCGCCGGTGACGAAGCCCCTGCCCGGGCCGCCCTGCGGTTCATCGACTGGTTCGCCGACTCCGGGGCGACCGAGGCCGTCCGACCGTCCTGCCCACGCCGCCACGAGATGAAGGCCCTGGCCGGAACCGGGGTCAAGGCCCGGCTTCCGAGGCCGGGCGAGGCACCGGTACGGGTTGGGGTTCGCCGGCCGTCGGCGTCGAAGGGATGCCGATCCGGTGTTCGGTGCTGTTCCGGCGGGGCGGCCTGTTACGCCCGAGGCGTTCGTGAGCGTCGGCGAAGTGCCCGGAAACGGCCGCGGAGACTGTCGAGAGGTCCAGGGCCAAGGCGAAGCCGGCGATGATCTCCGCCAGCCGGACGGCGCTTCCCCGGCCGGTACACCCCATCGCTTTCAAGAGCTCGTGCTGCGTGGGCAGGTGGGTGCCGCCCCCGACCGTGCCGACTGCCAGGCCGGGCAGGGTCATACTCGCGTAGACGCCGTCCCGCGTGCGTTCGAGGATGAACTGCCCCACACCCGACTCGTGAACGCAGGCGATGTCCTGGCCCGTCGCCGTGAAGATCGCCGCCACGATGTTGGCGGTGTTCGCGTTGGACCCCAGGACCCCGCTGTGCACTGCTCCGGCCGTGATGTGCTGGTACCCCGTGACCAGCTCGTCGGGGGTGGTTCTCAGGACCCGTTGGACGACCCCTGCCGGCAGAAGGCAGTCAGCGGCCACCCTGATTCCGCGGCCTTCCGCCACGGCCTGGGCTGACGCCTTCTTGTCTCCGGATGTGTTCCCTTCGATGATGAAGGATTCGAGCTCCTCGTCTGCGACCAGGTGCGGCTGTCGCAGGATCCACTGACACGCGTGCCAGGTGCAGGCAGTCGTCATGTTCTGTCCTGCCGCGTCCCCGGTGGTGTACCTGAACCTCAGGTGAACGGTCCTGCCCAGGACCACGGGCTCGATCGAGATGAGCGTGGCGTGGTGGGACACCTGCCGGATGATCGTGCGGAGGTCGCCGAGGTGCCGGAGGATCGCCGAGGCGAAGCGGCCGGCGCCGGCCAGTCGGGAGAACGCGAAGACAGGAGCACGCGTCATCGCTTGCAGGGCGGCGCGTGTGCTGACGCCGCCCGCCATGGTGACGGCCAGGGCTCCCCGCGTCGCCGACGAGACCAGGGCACCTTCCGTGGTGGCCATGGGAGCGTAGACCTCACCCTGGACGTTCGTCCCGCAGAACAGCAGGGGTCCGGCCACGCCGACCGGGATTTCGACGGTGCCGACGAGTCCCTCGATATTGCCGGTCAGCTTGTCGGCGTCAAGCCGTGTGTGCTGCAGGGAGTCCAGCGCCGACCGGGTCATGGAGCGGAGCCAGTTCAGCCGCTGAAGTCGCGCCGCCTCCGTGTAAAGCCCCCGGGCGGGCACGTACCGTCCTGGGGGCCGTGACGGACGGGGCAGGCCCGGGGTTTCTCCAGAGCTCATACGACATCGCTTTCCTCTGTGGGGGGCGTCGGCCCGATGGGTTGCTTCGGGGATGACGGTCCCCGGTCATGCCGGATGGGGCGAGTACGACCGCAGTGGCGGTCGCAGGGCGGTCGCAGGGCGGTCGCAGGGCGGTCGCAGGGCGGTCGCAGGGCGGTCGCAGGGCGGTCGCAGGGCGGCCGCAGGGCGGCCGCAGGGCGGCCGCATCGGCCGCCCTGCCCGTGCCGACCCGGTCCGTTGTTCGTAGGTGTCGTTGCGGTACGCAGACGCATCGGTTCGACGCGGTCACCGACCCCACGACGCTTGACACACGTGGTCCCGCAGCTGGGCCTGGCGGACGATGCGCTGAGTCGGCCCTTCGACGACGGCACCCCCCGGCCGCGACGGGCACCCATTGACGGCCCTTGCCCGGTGCCTTGTCCTGGCCACGTTCGAACCACTCCCCCCTTCCCACCCCGACGTGCGGCGGCAGCCCCGGCACCAGCTCAACGACACCTCGGCCCACTGGTTACGCACGCAGAACGGCGCCGAGGTGTTCCGGTTCCCGTCGAGCTCCGGCACCACGGAGCTCGAGTTGGTCGGCCAGGCGGTCGGTCCGGCGCTGGTGGCGCTCCACGACGCCGGGAACCTGCTCACGGAACGTCTGCCGCGGGCAGCCGAGCAGCGGGCACACCAGCCGCGGCAACCTCACCGAGACGACGGCCCGCCGTCCGTCCACCGGCACGTCCGCGGCCCTCCGCCCGTGGAAACCGTGCACCCGCCCTGTCGGCGTCCCGCACTCGGGGCACGGCACTGGATCGTCCCGGGTCCGCGCCGCCACCCGGATCAGACCGCCCTCGTCCGCCACACCCTGGATGACCAGCGCCGGCAGCCTCGAAAACACCATGCTCACCAGCTCGTTGACATCTCGCACACCATGCCGACGATGCCCGTCACCCGTCATCACCGCCGATTACGGGACAGAGCCGAATCAATCGTGCCGCCCTCGGACACGCCCCCGCTGGCGGGCATGGAGCAGGACAGGTACCGCGCACGCCGGGCTGAGCCGTCCGGACATCGCGCGTGGTTGGCCATCATGCGCGGGTGACCAGACGTCCTGTGCCGTTGCCCGGCGAACGCATACCGCCCGGCACCGCCGCCTGGCGGACTGCCGACGCCCAGCGCCGGCTCGCCGCCGTGCCCGCCCGGTGGGCGCGCCCTCTGTGGGCGCTGCCGGCGTTGATCGCCTCGCTGGGGTGGGACATCGCGGCGGCTCCCGACGCCCCCTGCACGTCCGCCGACCCGTGCGGCACCGACTGGCTGGGCCTCGGGACAGCCGTCGTGCTGGTGCTGACCCTGTACTGGGTGTGGCGGCAGCCGCGGCTCACGATGCTGCTCGGCCGACCTGGACCGTCATTCCGTTGATGTCTGAGGCCGTAGTGCCTGCGTTGACGGTGCGTCTCACCGGTCCAGCTCCGCGAACATCTCCACCGCCCGGGTCCTGCCTGTGACGATGATGACGTCGCCGGGATGGACGACCGTCTCGGCGGTGGCGTGGGTGAAGTCGGCGCCGGGGCGTTTGATGCCGACGACGGTGACGCCGTGCGTACTGCGCACCCGGCTCTCGCCCAGCGGGATCCCGCCGACGACCTTCGGGGCGAGCGTCTTGATCAGCGCGTAATCGCTGTCGAAGGCGATGAAGTCCAGCATCCGGCCAGTGACCAGGTGGGCCACGCGCTCGCCCATGTCGTGCTCGGGCAGGACGATGTGGTGGGCACCGATGCGTTCCAGGATCTGGCCGTGCTGTCGGGTGGTGGCCCGGACCCAGATGGCGGCCACGCCGGCGTCGACGAGGTTGGAGGTGGCCAGGATGCTGGCCTCCAGGTCGGTGCCGATACCGACCACCACGCGGGAGAACTCGCCGACGCCGAGCTGCGCCAGCGCAGCGGGGTCGGTGCAGTCCGCGGCGGCGGCTTGGGTCAGCTCTTCGCCGACCTTCTGGACGACGCCGGCGTCGGCGTCGACGCCCAGCACGTCCCAGCCACGCCGCATCAGCTCCGCCGCCACGGACTGTCCGAAACGGCCGAGACCGATCACCGCCACTCTGGAATCGCGGGCCGGGCGACGGTCGGCGGAACGCCGACGTCGGTGTGGACGCAGTGACTTGAAGTGGTCAGCCAATGACGGGTCGCTCCTCGGGCAGGGTGTACCGGCGGTCGCGCTGACGCAGTGCGAGCGCGCTGGCGAGAGTGATCGGGCCGACGCGCCCGACGAACATCATGACGATGACGGTGAGTTGGCCCGCTGCGGGAAGGTTCCCGGTGATGCCGGTACTCAGGCCGACCGTGCCGAAAGCAGAGACGGCCTCGAACAGGACCGCCAGGACCGCGTCAGCTCTTTCCTTGGTGACGGCGAGCAGCACCAACGTGCCCGCCATGACGAGACCCACACCCAGCAGCGCCACGGTGAGCGCCTGGCGCAGCGTGGCCGCGGAGAGCCGGCGGCCCATGATGTCCGCTTCGGTGCGCCCGCGGATCTCGGCCAGGATCGCCGCTCCCAGAACCGCGAACGTGGTGACCTTGATGCCGCCCGCGGTACCCGCGCTGCCGCCGCCGATGAACATCAGCACGCAGATGCCCAGGAGGGTGGCCGGTTCCATGGCACCGGTGTCGACGGTGTTGAAGCCGGCGGTACGCGCGCTGGCAGCGGTGAAGAACCCGTTCAGCAGCTTGTCCACCCATTCCAGGGATCCGAGAGTCCTCGGGTTGCCCCACTCCAGCGCGCAGGTCATGACGGTGCCGACGATGAGCAGGACCGCGGAGGTGAGGAGGGTGAGCCGGGTGTGCAGGGACCAGCGGCGCCGGGTGCCGCCGCGGGCGCCCGGGCGGCTGCGCAGCAGTTCGAACAGTACGGGGAAGCCGAGGGCACCGAGCACACAGGCGGCGGCGATCGGCAGGACGATCCAGGGATCGTGCGCATAGCCGACGAGGTTGTCGTCGCGCAGCCCGAACCCGGCGTTGCTGAAGGCGGAGATCCCGTAGAAGATCCCGTGGTAGACGGCGTTTCCGGCCGTCAGGCCATGGCCGATGTGGAAACGGACCGTGAGCACGGCGGCCGTGGCCAGTTCGATGGCCAGCGTGATGCCCGCGACTCCCAGGACCACCCGCCGGATGTCACCGACGTTGAGGCTCCTCTCCGCCTGCGTGGCGAGCTGTGTCCGCAGTCGCAGCCGACCGGAGACGAGCAGGGCCAGCAGCGACGCGAGCGTCATGATGCCGAACCCGCCGATCTGGATCAGAGCCAGGACCACGCCCTCGCCGAACGCGCTCCAGTGGCTGCCGGTCCCCACGATGGGCAGCCCGCCGCTGGCCGCCCCCGTGGAGGTGAACAGGGCAGTCAGTACGCCGGTCTCCCTGCCGGGCTCGGTGGCGGCCGGCAGCATCAGCAGGGCCGCACCCAGCACGACGACGAACGCGAAGGCCAGGACGATGCCACGGGTGGGATGGACGACCAGCCGAGACCACCGGGCCCAAGTCGTACCCACCGCCACCAGCAACCTCCGATGTCCCTCCGCCACATTTCCTGTCGTGCCCCGTCGCACAAGGAGGCCGGTGAACGCTGCCACCTGCCCACAGCATCCCTCCCGGAGCGGGCGTACGGAACGCGCCACGGCGTCAAGAAGGCGTGGGAACCGGCTGATGGCGGTGCGCCGTGTGCGGGTCACCGTGTGGCGTCACGGGTTCCGCGGGAGCTCGTGCGCCGGTGCAGGAACCGGCCGTGCCCGGCTTCGGAGTGGGTCACCATAGAGACATCGATGTCATCGCCGGAGCCTTCGATGAAGGTCTCGCCCACGCCCCGATGGCCGAGCCACCTGGCCGGGGGTACCCCCTTGTCCTTTCGCGAGCCTGCAAGCGGGCCGCCGGCCTCCGGGCCCGGCATGAGTGTCGCCCCCGGTGAAGGGGATGCCCTGGGTCGGTGGGGTCACCGGCCCAGCCCTTCCAAGCACGCGGCAACCCCACATGGCACTACATGCCCCGGCCCGCGCACGTGCCCTCGCCCGCCCCGACCCACATGTCCGGGAATGTCATCTGATTGCCCATCTGAGCGAGGTCGTGTTCGAGGGGTTCGTGAAAACAACGGCATCTCCACACCTTCGTCGACGCCAACGCACGCGCACCTGCCGGACGTGGGCAGTCCGCCCACCTCAGCATCCGGCCGTAGCAAGGCGGTGGAGCGGAGCTCCATCACTGTGGTCTCGACGCGGGCCATGCCGGGCCCCAAGGCGTCAGGGATGGCCTTACCGATGATCTCCCAGAGGCGCCCGGCAGGTTTGTGAGGTGATCTCATGGGACTCATCTGGGACTTTCGGCACCACCAACGGGCATGAGCGTGAAACGCCCGAAAGGCCATTGCCGCCGGTCAGCACCCCCGTGGCCTCCCATCGCACCAGGTCACGGCGTCAGCTGGTCCCTTCCGGGACACCTGAGGGGCGGGGGACGTCGCCCCCTCTTCTGGCCCGTGTTGGTGCGGGTCTGGAAGAGGGCGGCGACGTCCCTGGGACTTCTCTGGGACCTCTGGGACTTCGGCCGGGAGCCAGTTGTTCCCGGGCGGCCGGCGGCCGGCGGCTACGCGAGGACCGCACCGACTGCGACGCCGCCACGCGCACCCGCGCGAGGCAGCAAGTGCGGGGTCACCAGAGGCCGTGGTGGAGCAGGCCCAGGGTGAGGGCGGCCACCGCGGTGGCCAGGAACACGATCCCGCCCACGATGTCGCGGGAGCCCACCCGCAGGTGGGCGATGATCGCGCCGATGAAGTACAGCACAAGGCCTGAGGCGGCAAGGGTTCCCAGGATCGGCACGGCGAGCCCGGCCAGCAGCCCCACGGTGCCCGCTGCCAGTAACGTGCCCAGTACCGGTACGTACTTCCGGGGAATGCCCTTCATGTCCGCCTGGCTCTTGGGGTATTCATGGCCGATCAGGTACGTGACGGCGGCGGCGCCGTTGAAGACCGCGCCGAGGATGGTGACTGTGACGAAGGCGACGAACACGTTCTCTCCGCTCTGCAGGGACGGTGTTGCCGGGTGCTCCGTTGTGGGAGCCGTTCTCTGGATGACGAGCCGACCACTCAATGAGTGACATTGGTTGGCCTCCGGGTGTGCCGATGGCCCGAGCGCCTGGTAGCCGCTGCGCAACGCCACTACGCGATGGTGCTGTCGGGGGTGGGGATGCTGCTCGTGCGCTGCTGATCGCATATGTCACCCCGGCGCGAGCAACTGGCCGTACGCGCTCCTCCTCGGGCGCATACCGCTTCGTGATCGAGCGGCTCCGGGCCGCCGCCTCCGCCATGTGCGGCACGTCCGGACGGCACGGGGCGGAATACGGGCAGGTGACACCGTCGCGGCAGCCGGGCCGACGAGGGCTCAGCCCTTCGCCACGAGCTGGAGGATCTGCCGAGCGTGCTCGAGGGACCCGTCGACGGTGTCCACGTCGTACATCGAGTCGATCATGAAGTGGTCGATACCCGTCCCCTCGTGGACCTCCTTGACGGTGTCGACGACCCGCTCCACGCTCGTGCCGGCGTCGATGTTCACCCGCAGCACGGTGTCGATCGCCCGGGGATCACGATCGGCCTGCCGGGCCAGCTCGTCGAGCTGCGCGCGCTGTGCGACAAGCCCGTCGATGTCCACGTAACTCGGGACGACGATCAGCGGCAGCCAGCCGTCACCGCGTCGGGCGACACGGCGCAGGGCGCGCTCGGACATCGCGCCCAGATAGAAGGGTGGCCGCGGTTTCCGCGCCGGCTTCAGCGGTGAGTGGTGCTCGGGTACGGAGAGTTGCGCACCCTCGTACCGCGCCGGGTCGGTGGTCCAGATGGCGTCGAGGGCGTCGAGCAGTTCCTCCATGCGGGCGCCGCGGCGGGTGAAGTCCAGGCCGGCCGCCCGGTACTCCTCGGGAGACCAGCCGACCCCGAAGCCGGGCAGCAGACGTCCGCCGCTGATCAGGTCGATCGTCGTCAGCGACCGGGCCAGCTGGACGGGCGGGTAGAGCGGGGCGACGAGGACATGGGAGCCCAGCAGCACCCTGCTGGTCACGGCGGCGGCGACACCGAGGAGGACGAACGGGTCCGCCGCGGGGTTCAGTTCCTCCGGGATGGTGTTGCCCTGCCCGCCGTAGCCCACGACGGGACGGACCGCGGCCAGGTTGCGGTCCCCCACCCACAGGCTGGCACCCCCGGCCTCCTCGATCGCGGAGGCGAACGTGCCCGTCTCGGCGACGCCGTACGCCTGGTGGTGGAACTGGGGGAGGGCGAAACCTGTCTTCATGGCATCCTTCACACTGTGTTGCTGCCGGGCGCGGCACTTCAGCTCCGCAGCGGCATGATCCTCATCGGGCGAAGCCCACCTTAGGCAGGCCCCGGAGACTTCAACGTCCTGCGCATCGTGCTTAGTTGATACGGAATGAACGACACCGGACCACCGGTTTCCCCATAGGCTTCGAAGAACATCGCGTACGGCTGTAGCCGACTCCCCCATCGCAGCCACCCCGCACAGAGCCGGCTCTGCACCACTACCTGCGCCGGGGACGGAAACCCCCTCGCACCCGCAGCCTGATCGAACCACCCCGGCGGAGGACGTCAGCTCCTCGCGCTACGGGCGATGCGGTACACCACGTTCGGACGCAGTGGCCCTGCGGGCGCGGCGGGGTCGTCGAACGCCGGCTCTCCGACAACGCCGGAAAGGTAACCGACGAACCGGGATCCGCTGCCCGGCTCCCCAGAGCGCCGCCCGGGACCTGACTGAACCTCACATTTTCCCGTTGACGCCGTCAACGCAACGACAGCATCCACGTCAACTCGGTGAAGGTGTGCACTCCCCGCGGGACATACCGCCTTACACGCGGCAGCGAAACGGGGGAGAGGCATGAAGCCCTTCACCTGGAAGCAGCTCCCCGTCCCCACCCCCGCCGCCCTCGAACCTCCCCCCCTCCCTCCTCCCCCGCGCCCTCGAACTCGTCTACACCGCCTACGACATGACTCCACTCGCCCGCGACCTGGGCGACGAGGACGAACCATTCCAGTGGGCCGAGGACCGTCGCGCTCAACTGCGCGCCGAGCTGGACGCGTACTTCTTCCGCCTCTACGGGATCTCCCGTGAAGACACCGACTACATCCTGGAGACCTTCCAGTCGGAGTCGGGCGGCCTGAAGAACAACGAAATCGCCAAGTCCGGCGAGTACCGCACCAAGCGCCTGGTCCTCGCCGAGTACGACCGCATGGCCGCCGCCGGTCTGACCCTGGAGACCCCGCTCACCGAGGGCGAGTCCGGTACCTACCGCTCCACCCTCACCCCGCCCCCCGGCCAGGCCCCCGCCACTACTAGCCTGCCCCTGGGGTGGCCCCGCCCGGTGGCCACCCCCGGGCATGCCCCACCGCTCAACCAAGGAACCAACGCACGTGGTACGTCGAAGCCAGAGCAGCAATCCTCGTTCGGTCGTCGTCCTGACCTCGGGTACGGACTGGGGCACCCGTGCCGCCGGGCAGCGGCGGAGCAGCGGAGCCGAGTCCCCCATACCCAAGCGGCAGCCCGCGAAGATCAAGGCCTTGCAGCAGACCATCAGGGTGGCCCGCCTGGCGATCAACACGAAGCACTGGAACGAGGCGCGTTACGCACTCAGCCGGGCTCGGGCCCTCACCAACGCCCTCTCCACCCACGTGGCCCTGCAAGAACGCGAGCAACTCTCAGCGATCCGGAAGAAGTACGCGGCGCGCAACACGCCGGCCGCGAAGAACGCCAAGCAGGCGAAGGCGACACCGGCCAAGGGCGCGGGCGGCAAGAAGACCACCCAGAAAAAGCTCACGGCGAAGAAGGCCGTACAGGAGCCGAAGCCCGCGCCTGTGCGCGACCTCGGTGACCGTTTCATCAACCGTGCGGCCCTCGGCTACGACCCCAGGGACGAGACCAAGGGCACCTGAACGCGGTGAGGGCGTGCCGTCCGCTGTTCCAGCGGACGGCACGCCCTCGAGTCGCTCAGCACTCCGACGCGAACCGCACGAACTGCCCCCAGCCCTCACAGCCGACGGCGAAGGCCGGGCGGGTCACGTCCTTGGAGTCCCGTACGTGGACGGCCTGTTCGGCGATCGCGACCTCCACACAGCTGTCGCCCTGGCTGCCGCTGTAGCTGGACTTGAACCAGGCGAGTTCCGACGTACCGCTGTTCATAGCTCTCCTCGCAGTCGCTCCAGCAGGTCCCGGGATTCTGTCGGGTTCAGGGCCTGCGAGCGCAGTGTGTCATAGCGTTGGCAGAGCAGAATCATCTCTTTCGGGTCGGAGATCAGCCGACCGTTCTGCTGCCCCTCGGAGTACCCGAGCCGCCGCCCCTCCGAGGTCTCCAGAATCTGTAGGGGGCCATCCAGGCACGCGTGCAACCGAGCCTCCACCGGTACCACCTGAAGCGTCACGTTACGCGGGGCGGTGAGTTCAAGGACATGACCCACCAACCCGCGCATCGCCCCCACATCCCCGAACCCCCGCCGGAACACGTGCTCCTCGACGATAAAGCTGAACGGCACCTTCGGCCGCTCCCGCATCACCGCCTGCCGTTCCATCCGCACGGCGAGCTGTACCTCCAGCTCCTCGTCGGTCCGCACCGGGATCGTGCCCTCGAACACCGCCCGCGCGTAAGCCTCCGACTGCAACAACCCCGGTACCAGCCTGCACTCGTACGTGCACAGGCTCACCGCCTCCCGCTCCAGCCGAGCCCACCGCCGGAACCACGCAGCCAGCCCTGCTTCCCCCCGCGTGAGATGCCGTGCGGCCTTCCGCAGCGCACCCGTGTTGCCCAGCGCTTCCTCCGCCCGCTCCACGAACGCCTCGTCCGGCATCCGCCGCCCCAACTCCACCGACTCGACCGTGTGTTTGGAGTACTGGACCCGGGCGCCGAGGTCGACCCGGCTGAGCCCCGCGTGCTCGCGCAGCGCCTGGACGAAGGCGCCGAACGTGCGCAGGCTGTCCGACGGATGCGGCTCCCGCTCCCACTCCCCCACCGGAACCGCCCGCACACCGGCGTTCCCGGCCCCGGCCGTCTCCCCCTCGACTCCCACGCTCTCCATCCGCCGCCCCTTTCCTCCGTGCCGCACCGCGACGGCTCCTCACGCCGCCCCGCGTTCACCGTCCAGCGTGACGGAAAATCGCACGTACCGTCTACTCTTCGTGTCCGTACGCTGACTCAGCGTACGGAATGCCACACTCGTCCCCGCCCCGTCCGACCGCCACTCTGAAGTCACGGAGAGCGAGGAAAAACCGTCCGTGTCCGCCGTTCACCTGCGGAAACACTCGGGCGGCCGTCGCCCCTCCCGTGAACTCCCGCCCGCTGTGGGCGGCGGCGGCCGGTCCTGGCCGCGTTCAGACGAGTCGGAAGGTGCACTGATGCGGAACGGAACCAACCTGTACGCGCTCGACATCGACGGGGCCTCGTTCGTGAAGGCGTGCGGCGGCCCTTGCACCGAGGGGTGCGTGACGCTGGCCCGGATCGGCGAGGACGCCTGGGCCCTGGGCGACAGCAAGCGGCCGGACGCACAGCCGCTGCGGTTCACCACCGAGGAACTGGAGGCGGCCGGTATCGACCCGGCGCGCTTCGGCCTCGGCGCCTGATCCTCCCCTCCCCTCCCTCCCGTCGGCCGGACCGGGCCCCTCCCCGTGTCCGGCCGGCGCTTCTCGAAACGGGAACGGCTCGTGCACCACCACGCTTATCTGTGGACCGGCCCGAAGGCACGCTTCGACGACGAGGCCCTGCGGCGGCCCCCGCACCCCGACCCGCCCCCGGCCGGGAGCAGGCCGGAACTGATCGAGCGCTACCGCCAGGTGGCCGCGGAGTTCACCTCGTCGGACCTCCCGCCCCTGGAGACGGCGTACTGGCTCGTCAAGCCCCGCTCACTGGTGCGGGGCACCTGGGACGAGGCGAAGGAGGCGGCGGCCTGGCTGGGTGAGCGACTGGCCGAGTACGCCCACCGGTTCGCGTCGGAGGGTGACCGGGACACCCTGCGACTGGCCCTGCTGGTGGACGCCACCGCCGAACGCCTGCACTCGGGCGCCGACGTGTCGTACGGCTGCTACCTCGAACGCCCCTCGTACCTCTCCCTGGCCGTGGTCACGTGCTCCCCCAACCGCGCGGCCCCCGGACTGGCCTGCCCGTGCGCGTAGAGCAGGCTCGGCACTCGCCCCCGCCCTGACCGCACGCCTCGGCGCCAACCCCAGAGAATGCCACCAAACGGGTGATCACACCTCAAAAACCAACGAATGTTCTTGCTTCGCGCATAGTTTCACGTCATGCCCAACGTCAGTCACGACACCCTGCACGGCTTCCTGCCGGGACGTCCGAAAGCGCTGAACCGTGCGCTGGACCTCCTGGACCTCGGAATCCCGCCCGGTGTCACCACCGAGACCCTTGCGACGGACGCATCCAGCGCCCCGAAGATGTTCACCCGGCAGATGGACTCCGTGCTGCGGGTGGTCCGTCCCGACGGGCGCGATCCGTTCATCCTGCTGGTCGAGGCACAGAGCGGCATCGAAACGAAGAAGGAGACCTCATGGCCGTACTACGTCGCGTACTTGCGTGACCGGTACAAACTCGAGGTCGTCCTGCTGGTCCTGTGCGTGGACAGGGCAACAGCGGCATGGGCGGTCAGACCTCTGCGCACCGGCCTGGGGCGCCCCATCCAGGTGACAGTGCCTCACGTGCTGGGCCCGGCCAACGTTCCGCGTATCAGCCGGATCCAGGATGCCTCAGCCGACCTGGACTTCGCCGCCTTCTGTCTGTGGATCCACAGCAACGACCCGGACATCGAGGGCATACTGACGGTAATGGGCGAGGCGTTGGCCCAGGACACGGACCGCGAAGCGCGGGACGACCTGGCGGGACTGATCGAGGACGGCTTGGGCAGCGAACACGCCCGGAAAATCTGGAGGAACCTGATGGAAACCCTCTTCACCCCCAGGCAAGGCACCATCGTGGGCGACGCCCGCCTCGCAGGACAGGAAGAAGGACGCGAGGAAGGACGCGTGGCCGGAAAGGCCGAGCAACTACTGCGCCTGATGGAGCGCCGCGGCTTCTCGATGACGGAAGAGACCCGACAGCGCGTCATCACCTGCACGGACATGCCGCTCCTGGATCTCTGGTTCGACCGCGCCATCGACGCCACCACCCTCGACGAGATCTTCGCCAGGCCCTCCGCCACGGACCGCGTCCCCGCCCCCGCCCAGAGCCCGGAGCACATCGCAGTCCCCAGCCAAGAGCCGAGGAACCCCGGGTCCTCGGCCAACTGACACCAAAAGCGCACACCCGGCCGCACCCCACTCCGGGGTGCGGCCCGCTCGGTTCATGGCCCGGCCCCCAACGCCTAGCACATGCCCGTTCCGCAAGCGCACCGACTCCTCTCCGCCGCCGTACGGTCACCCCATGTAAGGAAGGCGCCGTCCCGTTCGCCCGTGAGATCACCCCGCGCGAGGCGGACCCCCTGCAGCACGACGCCGACCTGCTCCGGGAACGCTGCCTGCTCTTCGTCGCCCGCACGCGCGCTCGCGAAGCGCTGAGTGTGACGTGGAGCGGAACTCCGAGCCCGTATCTGCCACCCGCCGCCTGACCGGCCGGCCGACGCGCGCGCTGATGCGAGCGGTTGCGGGCCGGTGCGGGGCACCCACCGGGGGGGGTGCCGCACCGGCCTCATCACTCCTCCGGTACCAGAGCACCCGCGGCGAGGCCGTCGCGGGCGACTTCGGCGAGCTGCCGGCTCAGCTCGTCGACCTTGCGCATGCCTTCCTCGAACGCGGACAGGGCCCGGAAGGCGGTGCCATACCGGCGCTGCTCGTCGATGCCCATGCGGGGGATGCGTGAACCCCTGCCATCGAGTCGGTAGGTACCGCTGGCACTTGTGGACCGGCGGGCGTTGACGGAGCTGCGCAGGAATCCCTGCAGATAGTCCGTGTCGAGCTGCTCGCTGGCCGAGACCGGCTCCGGACCGTCGTACGTGACGAGTCCGGCGCGGGTCAGATCCGCGACGCTGGTGGTGGCACCGTCCAGTGAGCCCGGTTCGCCGCCCGGCGCGAGTGCGGGCAGAAGGGTGGCGAGCCGACGGACCTGGTCCTCCAGTTCCTTGCGCAGAGCGGCGTATTCACCGGGATAGTCGCGATGCCGGGACCGGAGGTGGTTACCGGGGGTCAGGTCGACGGTCTCGTCGAGGAGTTCGATCAGCGGCACGTCGGCGACCTGGTCGGGGCGTGGTTCCAGGCTCCCGTCGGGACTGTTGCCGGTCAGGTCGACCATGCGCACGGTCTGGTTCGTGTCCGCGGTTCCCGCGTTCTCGGGGCGCCTCAGGCACCACAGATGAACGGGCAGGGCGTGAGACGTCGCCGTGCCCGGCGGCAGGGCGACCACTTGGCGCACGATCCCCCGACGTACGAGCTCCGCCCGGATGCGACGGCCTGCCCTGCGGTAGGCGACCGAGGCAGGCATGACCATGAGGACCTGGCCGCCGGGCTCGGTGTGCGCATAGGCGTGCTGGAGCCACGCCAGCTCCCCTTCGGCCTTGGACGGGGTACCGAGTTCCCAGCGGGAGTCGAGCAGCAGTTCCTCCCGCCCCCACTCGGTCACGCCGGTCGGCGGGTCGCAGACGACCAGGTCCGCCTTGAGGTCCGGCCATTCGTCCGCGCGCAGGGAGTCACCTGCCGCGATGCGCACGCCCGATCGACCCAGGAGGTCGGCGCGGAGCTGCGCGAAGCGAGCGCTGTCGGCATCCGTCTCCTGGCCGCAGCAGCGCATTCCCGCGTCGGAGGCGAGGGACAGGAGCAGCACCCCGATGCCGCAGGCGGGATCGAACACTGTGGCGTCGGTCCGCAGTTCGGGAGCGAAGTGGCGCATGGCACGCACCACGCGCTCGGACGTCACCTGGTCCGATCCCGCACGCCGGGCGGAGTCCATGAAGCGTTCCGTCAGTGCCTTCACCAGGTCGACGGGCGCTTCGGTCCGGGCGAGTTCCTGCACACGGGTGGCGACGTCGTCCGGCAGGCCCGGCTCACTTTCCCCGGCCAGCACCGAGGCCACCTCTGCCAGCCCCGCGACCATCTGTTCCCCGTACGCGGCTCGCATGGCCTGCCACAACTCGACCTCGGGTGAAACCTCTTGGCCCTTGCGCTGCTTGTCCAGCCATTCCTGGACCTCGGTGAGCGCGTAGAGCGGACTGTTCGCGGCACCTCCCACCGCAGCGGGGAAGTCGTCGTACCGCCGTCGCCAGTTGGAGACGGCAGCCCGAGTGACACCGGCCAACCGGGCAATCTCAGAACCGGTGACAAGAGGGCCTACCGGTGGGGCGGCATTGTCCGTCATACCCCCAGCGTACACGGACTGCAAACCCACTACCCTATAAGAAGGTCTGTTGACAGCAGCAACAATGGAATCGTTCTGCTCTCAATGTGTACCAAGTTCGTCCGATTCCAGTGCGACGCACCTATCCCTGCAGCTTCCGCGGCTCTACTGTTCGCCGTATCACCGCCCCTTGGGACCGCAGCTGCGCCCCGTCGCCTTCAGAGCCGGCCCCATCGCTGCCTACTCCGCGGCACGGGCCACTGCCGTCCAGCACATTTGCTGACAGGTCTTCAGGCGGCTGCCCTGCTTAGATGGTCGATTCCAAGGGGTAGTTGCGGCGGGGTCCAATGAACCTTTCTGATTCCTGTGTTCGGCGACCTCTGTGGGAGCAATCAGGTCCGGTTGACGGCCCTCGTATGGGGACAGTCGACGGGAATTAGATACTGGCCCTCAACGCAGGCACGGATGAGGAGCACGACCGATGACCAGCGACCATCGCATAGGTCCGCCCAGTTTTGGCAGCGAACGCGACATGCTGCGGGCTTTCCTCGACTACCACCGCGCAACCCTCGCCATGAAGTGCGAAGGGCTCACCGACGAGGAACTGCGGCAGCAGTCGATGCCGCCGTCCACGCTTTCGCTGCTCGGTCTGGTGCGGCACATGGCGGAGGTGGAGCGTGCCTGGTTCCGTCGAGTGTTCGAGGACAACGACGCCCCCATGGTCTGGTCCGACAAGATCGACTTTCAGGCAGCGTACGACGCGAGCGCGTCGACCAGGGACGAGGCGTTCGTGGCCTGGGATGCCGAGGTGGAGAACTCGCGCCGTATCGAGCGGGAGGCTGAGTCCCTGGACCAGGCCGGGTATCAGCCACGATGGGGCGAGGAGGTGTCGCTGCGGATGGTGATGGTGCACGTGCTTCTGGAGTACAGCCGCCACAACGGGCACGCGGACTTTCTGCGTGAAGGTGTCGACGGGACCGTGGGCGCCTGAGTCCGCAGGAGCCATCGATCTCCACAAGCTGATCCGTTCCAGAGAATCGCCCGCGGGGTTGGAAGGAGGGAGTCCAACGTCATTGCGTGAAGACAGAGTTGGACTCCCTGGCCGCCGCACTCTATGTGAAGACCGACGACCTGCTGAAGGACTCACCGCACCTGGCGCCTTGGCGTCCGGCGGTCGGGATCGCCCCGCAACTGACCGATGCCGAACCGGTCACGCTCGCGATGATGCAGGCCATGCTGGACTTCACCTCCGAAGCCAAGTGGCTTCGCTACGCCCGCTCTCACCTGCGACATCTCTTCCCCTGCCTGCCCAAGCAGCCCGGCTACAACAAGCGCCTGCGCAAGGCCCCCGAGCTGCTGCGGAGAGTGGCCCGGCTGCCGGCCACCGACACCTCCGTATGGAGCGACGACGTGTGGATCGTGGATCCCACGCCGGTGGAGTGCGGACGCTCCCGCGAGACCGTCAAACGCTCCGGCCTGGCCGGATGGGCCGAGTACGGGTACTGCGCCAGCCACAGCCACTTCTTCTGGGACCTGCGCCTGCACCTGGTGTGCACCCTGCAGGGCCTGCCCATCGCCTTCGCCCTGACCGGGGCCAAGGCCGACGAACGCGAGACCCTGCTGGACCTGCTCGCTGCCGAACCGGAACTGGTCGCCGCCCGGGCCGGGCAGACGCTGATCGGCGACAAGAACTACTTCGGCCGCGCCTTCGAGCACCAGTTGGCCGAGCAGGACATCCGGCTGCTGAGGCCGGCCCGCAAGGGCGAGCCGGAGCGGGCCGGGGCACCCCTGTTCAAGCCGTTGCGGCAGGTCATCGAGTCGGTCAACGAGACCTTCAAGGGCCAGCTTGACCTCGGACAGCATCGAGGCCGCACACCGGGCGGCGTGGTCGTCCGCGTCACGCAACGCATCCTCGCACTGACGGCCGCGATCTGGCACAACGACCACACCAGCCAGCCCGTCCTACGCTCACTGACCGCTTACGACCGCTGACCCCTTGGAATCGATCATCTAGGTTCCTGCTCAGCATCGTCCGGCACTTGGTTCACCCCGCGCCTCCCCACCGAATCGCTCATGCACTCTCAACCAGCCAGAAGACAGACCCGTGTCGGCGGCGGATCCGTGATGAGCACCCGCCCCCCGGCAGGACCCCCCGGACAGCGCGGATCCGGGGGTGTGCGGGTGAGCCGGGACCGTCAGTCGACTTCAAGGGGCAGGGCCGGGTCGGCGGCCCACTCGGTGAGGGAGCCGTCGTAGATCGCGACGTCGGGGCGGCCGAGGACGGCCAGCTGGAAGGCCAGGCCGGTGGCGGCGATACCGCTGCCGCAGTACGTGATGACCTTCTTGGACTCGTCCAGGGCGCCGGCGTCGTCGAAGAGCCCGCGGACTTCGTCCGGGCCGCGGAAGAGACCGTCGGAGTCGGCGAGTTCGGGGAACGGCACGTTCGTGCTGGACGGGATGCGGCCCGGGCGCGCGTAGGTCTGGCGGGTGCCGGCGAAGGTCGGCCGGTCGAGGGAGTTCACCAGCCGGGTGCCGGGGTCCTCGATCGCGGCGAGGACCGCGTCCTTGTCGGCGTACAGCTCGGGACGGCGGTTCGCGGTGAACACGGCGGGCTCGTTGGACTCCACACCGCTCTTGACCTCGTGGCCCGCTCGGATCCAGGCGGGGAGGCCGCCGTTCAGCACCGAGACGTCGTCGAAGCCCTCGTAGCGCAGGTTCCACCACAGCCGGGTGGCCCAGATGTTCGCGCCCTGGTCGTAGATGACCACGTGCGCGCCGGGGCCGACGCCGAGGGCGCCGAGCCGGGCGGCGAACGTCTCACTGTCGAGCACGGTGAAGGTGGTGGCCGCGTCGGGGTCCGCGAGGTCGTTCAGCAGGTCGGCGAAGACGGCGCCGGGGATGTGGGCCTTCTCGTACGCCTGGCGGCCAGACTCCACGTCGTAGTAGCCGTCGCCTTCGGGCTGGGTGAGGAAGGTGGTCGCGTCCAGGATCCGGATCGCGGGGTCCCCGAGGCGCTCGTGCAACCAGGCCGGATCCACCAGCAGGGGGTGAGACATGTGTGTTTCCTTTTCTCGCATTCTTACGGCTCCCGGCGAAACGCCGAGGTGTCCTACAAACGTACCTGTTTGACACACATGTCTCAGTAGGTGGACACCTGGGTGGTTCGAGGGCATCTCGTGCCGAGGCCTCGACGGCGAGCGCGCCGGCCCAGGCCCGCCGCCGCGTCGGCAGCAAGCCGCTGCGGTGGCTGTTCGCCCTGCTGCGCGGCCCGGCCGCCACCCGGCACGGCCCAGGAACCCGTCGGCGCGGTCTGCTGGTGGTCGCACTCGACGGCACCACCCTGACGGTCCCCGACACCCCCGCCGTCCTGACCGGGTGCACCGAGCAGGCGGGCAACCACGGTGGGACCGGATACCCCCAGGTCCGCCTCGTGGCCCTGGTCGCCCGCGGCACCCGCACCCTCATCGACCTCGCCGGCACCGTCGGCCGGCACGTCCTGGCCGGCCTGCTGCCCCAGCGGCGACTACGGGTCAGCCCCCGCATCGTCAAAGGCGCCCTCTCCCAGTACCAGGCCCGAGGCCCCCGCATCGACCGCACCGGCTACAAGGCCGCCACCGGCGTCAGCATCCTCGCCTACCCGGACCTTCGACGACCTGCCCCGGTCCCGAAATTCACGGCCTTGCGGCTAGTTGCGTACGACGCGCCACCGGTTGTCGGCCGTGCCGTCGTCGGAGTCCTGGACGGCGAAGGCGCCGACGGCGGTGGAGTCGCCCGCGATGGCGAGGAGTTTGCCGCTGTGCTCGTTGCGGATCTTGTAGGTGCCGTCGTTCTGGTCGAGCAGGGTCCAGCGGTGGTCGGCGGTGCCGTTGTCGGCCCACTGCAGGACGGCCGCGCCGTCGGCGGTGGACATGTCCTGGACGCCGAGGACCTTGCCGCTGTGGGCGTTGCGGAAGCGGAAGGCGCCGCCGTCGGTGAGCATCTCCCAGTTGTGATCGGCGGTGCCGGAGTCGGTCCATTGCAGGGCCCGGCCGCCGTCGGCGGTGGACATGTCCTGGACGCCGAGGACCAGGCCGCCGGCCGCGTTGACCAGGCGGACCTCGGGGACGGCGCCGGTGTTCCAGTAGACGGTGTAGTTGTGGCCGTGGGCGTCGTGGAACGGGCCCAGGTTCACGGTGGCGCCGGCCGCGGTGGCGGTGAAGGCGAGCGTACTGGTGCTGGTCCGCCTGATCGAGGAGGTGTCCAGGGACGGCAGGGCGCTGAGCGCCGTGTTGCCGTAATTGCCGGACAGGACGACCGGGCCGTAGGTGATCGCGGCGACGTTCGGGTTGTCGTTGGCCGGCCGCATGACGACCCGCATGGGCAGGCGGGCGGTGACCGTGTCGCCGGAGGTCCAGGCGCGGGTGAGGGCGGCGTAGCCGCCGGGCGTGGTGGTGACGTTCTGAGTGACCCCGTTGACGGCGATGGTGGCGCCGGTGGTCCAGCCGGGGATGCGGATGCGCATCGTCCAGGTGCCGGCCGCGCTGCCGGTGACGCGCAGGGTCGTGGTGTCGCTCGTCGGGTAGGAGGTGGTCTGGGTGACGGTGATGCCGCGTTCGGTCCAGGTGAGGACCGAGGGGACGAACAGGTTCACTGTCAGGGTGGTGCCGGCGTGGTAGTAGAGGGAGTCCATCAGCCGGGTGTGTATCTCCAGGCCGGTGCCCTGGCAGCACCAGAAGGTGGTGTAGTCGGTGCTCCAGGTGCCGCCTCCCCAGGCCGGGCCGGCACCGCGCCGGCCGCCGGGGTTGAGGGGGGTGAAGTAGGTGACGTGGCCGTGGGGGTCGGCCGGGTTCTGCTGGCCGGTCATGTGGTTGAGCCACGCCTGTTCGTAGAAGTCGAAGAGCGCGGCCCGGTTCGGGTCCAGGGCGAACAGTTCGCGGGTGAGGGTGAGCATGTTGACGGTGTTGCAGCTCTCGCAGGTGTCCTGGCGCAGGTACGCGGCGATGGCTTTCGGGGCGTGGAAGTGCTCGGCCTGGCTGTTGCCGCCGATGGCGTAGGTGTGGGTGCCCACGCAGATGTTCCAGGCGTTGGCGGCGATGTCGCGGTAGCGGGTGGTACCGGTGGCCTTGTACTCCCGCACCGCGCCGATCCACTTCGGTACCTGGGTGTTGGCGTGCAGACCGTCGAGCCGGTCCTGGCCGGCGGCCAGGGGGTCGAAGACGGCGGCGTGGTCGAAGCGGCGGGCGACGGTGAGCCAGCGCGCGTCACCGGTCTGCTGGTACAGGTCGGTGAGCACGGTGTTCATGCCGCCGAACTCGGTGCCCAGCATGGCCTGTGTCTGTGCCGCGGTCAGCCGGCCGGTGCGGGTGTCGACCCATCCGGCCAGCGCCAGCAGGACGTCGCGGGCCTGGGTGCTGCCGAGGTGGCGCCACACGTCGAGCAGACCGGTGAGGGTCTTGTGGATCGTGTAGTAGGGCACGTTGCCGTTGTTGAGGGTGCGGGCTTCGAGGGCGGTGAAGTCGGCCTCGGGGTAGCCGGACAGGTACCCGGCGGTGAATCCGGCGGCGCTGTTGTTGGCCTGGCACTTGGCCAGCTCCGCGACCATGTACGTGGCCTTGTCCCGGCAGACGGTGTCCCCGGTCACGGCGTACAACTGCGCCCAGGCCGTGAGGAAGTGGCCTTGGACGTGGCTGCGGAAGGGGAAGTCCGGCGCCTCCCAGCCGCCGGTCGCGGCGGCGCCGGCCGTGGAGAGGCGGTGGTTGGCGCGGAAGTTGTACAGCAGCCGGTCGACGTCCACGAACCGCAGGTAGGCGGCGGTGCGGTTCTGGTTGTCGAGCCAGCGGCTCGCGGATGCTCCTATGCTTGTCAAGCCGCTGGAGCAAGGTCGGTTTGAGTGATTTGCGC
>NZ_JBHSPC010000032.1:193761-271107 GCF_042656345.1 Streptomyces incanus | reverse complement strand
AAGGACACACACGAGAGCGGAACGGTCGGGCGGAATGAGCCCGGCCGTTCACAGCGTCCTCGCTGTGTTTTTTCAAAGGAACCGCGTCCCGGCCGCTAGGGCCGAAGACGGGGTATCAACATATCTGGCGTTGATTTTTGGCACGCTGTTGAGTTCTCAAGAAACGGACGCTTCCTTCGTACTCGCCCCTGCGGGCTTTCCTCCGGGCGCTTCCCTTCGGTCTTGCGTGTCCGACTCTATCAGACTCTTTCGGGCCTGATTCCCAGTCGGTGGGGTTGTCGGCACGCTTTGGGCTTTCGCCCGTCGGCCTTTCGACATTCACTACGTTAACCGATTCCCTCGCTCGATTCATAATCGGGCTTCATCGGTTCGAAATTCAGGCATGCGAGCATGAAGAACTCGACCCTTTTGAGGGCGATCTTAAGTAGTGGGTTGGCCGCTTCCGGCTGCAGGCGAACGCCGTACCCGGTTCAGCGGCTCGGACTACGTTACGCACCTTCCAAGGTCGAGTCAACTCCGTCGGCGCTTCGGGACATGGGCCCGATACGGGCTCACCGTCGGGTCGTCGGCGACCCGGAAGCGCCAGGGGTGCGCGGCTCCGTCGCCGGAGACTCCGGTGCGCGGGCCGTTGCGTACCGGGCCGGAGGGGACAGGGGCGCCGGCGAGGACCCGCAGCGGGGTGTCGCCCGAGGTACAGGCGTCCGTACCGTCCAGGGAACGGTCCACCTCCAGGGCCATTGTCAGGCGGGCCGAGCCTGTGGCCAGTTCCTTGTCATGACGGGCCGAGAGGCGACGGGTACGGGCGAGCTCGGCACCCTCGACGATCTCGCCTGCCCTCAGGAGCACCCCGCTCGCCTGGTACTCGGGCCCCCACCCCTCCGGCCCGATTCGGCGCACGTCGACGGTCACCCGACCGGCCAGGAACACGTCACGCGCCATGCTCACGAGCGATCACGCATCTTCGGGCCCCACCGGCGAGCCGCGAGCGAGGCGCACAGCGGCTCAGGCTCCGGCGGACGGCTTGGCTCTCGGGCTCAGTCGGTACGCCGAGACTGTCGGATCACCGGCGAGGTAGAAGCGGTGCTGCCAGTCGTGAGCTCTGCTCACGCCCACCCGAGGGCCAACCCGGATGAGCGCAGCGGGTACCGGCTCGCCCTCGGACAGCACGACCGAGGCACCCGTCAGCAGGGCTGTGCCGTTGTGCTCTGCCGTGATGCCGAGCGCCTGGCAGAAGTTCCCCGGACCCCGCGCGAGACGTGGACTCTCGACCTTGCCCCCTCGCCGCTTGCGTGCCAGGTCTTCCCCTTCGATGACCCTGCCTGCCCGGACGAGGACGGCTGAGGCGATGCCGTCTGCCCCGGTGACGATGTTGGCGCACCAGTGGAGACCGTGAGACCGGTAGACGTACAGGTGTCCTGCGGGTCCGAACATGACGGCGTTGCGGGGTGTCCTGCCTCGGTAGGCGTGGGAGGCGGGGTCGGCCGTACCGGAGTACGCCTCGGTCTCCGTGATGGTGATGCTCACGGTTCCCTCGGGGGTCTCGTGGGTGAGGAGGGCACCGAGCAGCTTGGGGGCGGCTTCTTCAGCGGGGTGGGCGAGATCCATGGCGTTCATGCCGACCGCCTTGACATGCCATAGGTGAAGTAGACGTACGCATGGCCGGGCGGACCGAACATCACGCCGTTGCGGGCGGTGGGGCCTCGATAAGCGCGGGAGCCGGGATCGTTGGGGCCGTCGTAGGCCTCGACCTCCGTCAGGCGGAGGGTGATCGGACCGTCCGGGGCGGTGCGCACGACGAGCCGGCCGAGCAGGTCGGGGGCGACCTCGAGGACGGGGCGGTCGAAGAACTCCCTGAGCAGGAGCGTACGGTCGGGGGTCGCGATCATGGCGTCCGAGAGTACTCCAGGCGGGTGCCACCACGGGGTGGTCACAGGGTTCCGCACTCGCAAGGGTGACGGACACGGAACCGGCCAGGGCCTGATCGCGTTGTTAGGGACCGAAGGTCCACACGTGCAACGACGCGGTAAAGAACGACAAGGGGAGAGATATGGCGTTCAAGAAGCTGCTCGCGAGCCTGGGAGCCGGTGGGGCTTCGGTCGAGACGGAGCTGCACGAGGTCAACGTCGTTCCGGGTGGGGTCGTCCAGGGCGAGGTGCGGATCCAGGGCGGGTCCGTGAACCAGCAGATCGAGGGGCTGTCGGTCGGTCTGCAGGCCAAGGTCGAGGTCGAGAGCGGTGACGAGGAGTACAAGCAGAACATCGAGTTCACCACGTCGCGGCTCGGTGGCGCCTTCGAACTCGAGGCGGGTGCCGTCCACGCGGTCCCGTTCGGGCTGGAAATCCCCTGGGAGACGCCGATCACGATGATCGACGGGCAGTCGCTGCGCGGGATGAACATCGGTGTGACCACGGAGCTGGCGATCGCGCGGGCCGTGGACTCCGGTGACCTGGACCCGATCAATGTGCACCCGCTGCCGGCGCAGAAGGCGATCCTGGACGCGTTCATCCATCTGGGCTTCCGGTTCAAGAGCGCGGACATGGAGCGCGGACATGTCCGGGGGACGCGTCAGCGGCTGCCGTTCTACCAGGAGATCGAGTTCTTCCCGCCGCAGCAGTACCACGGGCTGCAGCAGGTCGAGCTGACCTTCGTGGCCGACGACCAGGCGATGGACGTCGTGCTGGAGATGGACAAGAAGTCCGGTCTGTTCAGTGAGGGCAGCGACACCTTCCGGTCCTTCAAGGTGGGGCTGAACGACTACCAGGGCACCGACTGGGCCGCCTACCTCAACCAATGGCTGTCCGAGGTCGGCAGCAAGCGGAACTGGTTCTAGGCTCGGTTCCACCGAACCCAGGCGATCAGCAGGAGGTACCGAGGTGACCGAACTCGAGCGGCGTCCGCTCCCCCATGACTTCCACCCGCCCGTGCCGTCGTTCACGGTGACGAGTGAGGAGGTCACGGAGGGTGCGACACTTCAGGAAGCCCAGGTCCACGCGGGCGGCAACACTTCGCCGCAGCTGCGCTGGACGGGTTTCCCCTCGGAGACCAAGAGCTTCGCGGTGACCTGCTACGACCCGGACGCCCCGACGGGCAGCGGGTTCTGGCACTGGGTGGTGTTCGACATCCCGGCCTCGGTGACCGAGCTGCCGACCGGTGCGGGCAGCGGCGGGTTCGAGGGGCTGCCCGAGGACGCGATTCAGGCGCGCAACGACTACGGAACCAAGAACTTCGGCGGTGCGGCGCCGCCGCCCGGGGACGGACCGCACCGGTATGTGTTCACGGTGTACGCGGTGGATCAGGAGAAGCTCGGTCCGGACTCGGGTGCGTCCCCTGCGGTCGTGGGCTTCAACCTGCGGTTCCACACGCTCGCGCGGGCCCAGCTGATCGGTGAGTACGAGGTGCCCGCCGGCTCCTGACCCGGTTCCGGCGTTCACGGAACGTTTGCCCGCCCCTGGTCGCGGAATTGATCAGGGGCGGGCATTTTTGTTGCCGGGGGGCGCGGGGGCCACCCCTCCCGTTGCAGCAGCGGATATTGCGTTGTCCATCCCGGCGTGCCCGGCCAGAGTTGATCCCAGTCCGCCGAAGGGTGGGCCGGTGCACACGGAAGGTGGGCTGGTATGCGGGACACGCTGGTACTGAACGCGAGCTTCGAGCCGTTGTCGACGGTGACGCTGAACCGGGCCGTCGTTCTGGTGCTCCAGGACAAGGCGGTCGTCGAGCAGGCCCACCCCGAACTGCGGATGCGGGGAGCCGAGGTCGACATACCGGCGCCGCGGGTGATCAGGCTCTGCCAATACGTCAGGGTGCCGTTCCGAAGACGGGCGCCATGGTCGAGGCGGGGTGTCCTGGTGCGCGACCGGAACCGGTGCGCGTACTGCGGGCGGCGGGCCACCACCGTGGACCACGTGGTGCCGCGGTCGCACGGTGGTCAGGACACCTGGCTGAACACGGTGGCCTCGTGCGCGGAGGACAACCACCGCAAGGCGAACCGGACTCCGGAGCAGGCGGGGATGCCACTGCTGCGGCAGCCGTTCGAGCCGACTCCGGCGGACGCGATGCTGCTGGCGCTGGGGCGGGAGGACTTGGACGCGCTGCCGGAGTGGCTGGCCCAGCCCGCGGCCTAGAACCTGCTTCTCGTACCAGTACGGCGGGGCCCGCTTCCCGGGGGAAGCGGGCCCCGCCGTACTGGCGATCGGGTTCTGCCGGTCATCCGGTCAGTCGATGGAGGGCTTCTCCCGGCGCTCCGTGGTGGCGCCCGAGTTGCCGTTGCCGCCGCCGTTGCCGCCACCGCCGAAGCCACCGAAGTTGCCCATGGCGCCGGACAGGCCCTTGAGAGCGTCGCCGATCTCGCTGGGGACGATCCAGAGCTTGTTGGCGTCGCCCTCGGCGATCTTCGGGAGCATCTGGAGGTACTGGTAGGAGAGCAGCTTCTGGTCGGGGTCGCCCGCGTGGATCGCCTCGAAGACCGTCCGGACGGCCTGGGCCTCGCCCTCGGCCCTGAGGGCCGCTGCCTTGGCCTCACCCTCGGCCCGCAGGATCTGGGACTGCTTCTCGCCCTCGGCGCGCAGGATCTCGGACTGCCGGACACCTTCGGCCTGAAGGATCGCCGCTCGCTTGTCACGGTCGGCGCGCATCTGCTTCTCCATCGAGTCCTGGATGGAGGTGGGCGGCTCGATCGCCTTGAGCTCGACGCGGTTGACGCGGATGCCCCACTTGCCGGTGGCTTCGTCGAGGACGCCGCGCAGGGCCGCGTTGATCTCCTCGCGGGAGGTCAGGGTGCGCTCGAGGTCCATGCCGCCGATGATGTTGCGCAGGGTGGTGACGGTGAGCTGCTCGATCGCCTGGATGTAGCTGGCGACCTCGTAGGTGGCCGCCCGCGCGTCGGTCACCTGGTAGTAGATGACGGTGTCGATGTTGACGACCAGGTTGTCCTGGGTGATCACCGGCTGCGGCGGGAACGGGACGACCTGTTCGCGCAGGTCGATCCGGTTGCGAATGGTGTCTATGAACGGGACGACGATGTTGAGGCCCGCGTTGAGTGTGCGTGTGTAGCGGCCGAAGCGCTCGACGATGGCCGCGCTTGCCTGCGGGATGACTTGGATCGTCTTGATCAGGGCGATGAAGACCAACACCACCAGGATGATCAGAACGATGATGACCGGTTCCATCGTCGGTTCCCCGTACCCTTCTTCGCCTCGGCGCCTTCGAAAGACCTTATGCCTGTTGAAGATCTTGCTGGTCGAGTCTGCCAGACCGTAGTGCAACTCGCTGGCCGTTCGGTTCAGTTGTTGTCCCGTGGGAGCACGTCGTACGAGATCGGTCGCACAGGTCGTGCGGTCGGTCGTGCGGTCACATGACGATTGCCGTGGCTCCCTCGATCTCCACGACGTCCACTTCCTGGCCGACTTCAAAGACATGGCCGGAGTCGAGGGCGCGTGCCGACCAGACCTCGCCGGCCAGTTTGATCCGGCCGCCGGAGCCGTCGACCCGCTCCAGTACGACCGCCTGTCTGCCCTTCAAGGCGTCCACGCCGGTGGCGTGTTGGGGGCGCTGTGCGCGTTGCCGCTTCGCGATGGGCCGTACGACGGCGATGAGAGCGGTCGAGACGACGGCGAAGACCACGACCTGGACCACGGCGCCGGCACCGAGGATTCCGGAGACCACCGCGGCGGCGACGGCGCCCACCGCGAGCATGCCGAGTTCGGGCATCGCGGTGATCACCAGCGCAATGCCGAGTACAGCCGCGCCGATCAGCCACCAGAGCCATGCATCGATGTCCACATGGTCATGGTAGGACCGCGCACCCGGTCACCGACAGAGCGCCCGGGGTGTGAACGGGCCTTCTTGGCCCGGTTCTTGAGGGGGACGAGTCTCGGTGCGTCCCGGGGCCCCCGGACCTGCTCCCTGAATCCTCCCCCGGGCAGGCCGGGTTCGGGCCGACGGCCTCAGGCCATCGGGAGGCCCTGCGCGGTCCAGCGGTCGCCTACCTGCTCCACGACCAGCGGAAGGCCGAAGCAGAGCGAGAGGTTGCGGGAGGTGAGCTCGAGTTCCAGCGGGCCGGCGGCGAGGACCTTGCCCTGGCGGATCATCAGCACGTGGGTGAAGCCGGGGGCGATCTCCTCGACGTGGTGCGTGACCATGACCATGGAGGGGGCGATCGGGTCGCGGGCGAGACGGCCGAGGCGGCGTACGAGGTCCTCGCGGCCTCCGAGGTCCAGGCCGGCGGCGGGCTCGTCGAGGAGCAGCAGTTCGGGGTCGGTCATCAGCGCGCGGGCGATGAGGGTGCGCTTGCGCTCGCCCTCGGAGAGGGTGCCGAAGGTGCGGTCCACGAACTCGGACATGCCCAGACGGTCGAGGAAGGCGCGGGCGCGCTGTTCGTCGATCTCCTCGTACTCCTCCTGCCAGCCGGCGGTCATGCCGTAGGCGGCGGTCAGTACGGTCTGCAGGACTGTCTGGTTCCCGGGGAGCTTGTCGGCCATGCCGTTCCCGGCGATGCCGATGCGCGGGCGCAGTTCGAAGACGTCGGTGCCGGGGGTGCCGAGGGTCTCGCCGAGGATGGTGGCGGTGCCGTTGCTGGGGAACAGGTAGCTGGAGGCGATATTGAGGAGAGTGGTCTTGCCGGCGCCGTTGGGGCCGAGGATGACCCAGCGCTCGCCCTCCTTGACCGACCAGGAGACCTGGTCCACCAGAGCCCGGCCCTCGCGGACCACGGATACGTCCTGAAGCTCCAGAACATCGCTCATGAGCGCGTTGTCTCCCCTTGCAGTGTGGCCGGGTCTCGGCTGTGTCGTACGCCTGTGGTCGGTCCGCCGCGCCCGTGGGCGCAGCCCTTCATGAAATCTACGCCACCGGTTGACCCGGACATCCCATCGGTCCGGTCCTTAGGGTGGGGGCATGCTCTCGGAACCACGTTCAGGACGTCTCACCTCATGGGGAAATGCCCTTGTTGCCGGTTTTGCCTCACCGGACGACGCCGTGCTCGCCATCGTCGGCGACGACGCGGTGCACCGGGTGGAGGGGTTGCCGGGTGAGTCCGCGCCGGTGGGCCTCACGCTGGCGCTGGGCCGGCTGCGGGCGCTCGGGCTGACCGGGCTGCGGGTCGCGCTGCCCACGTCGGGGCATCCGCTGGGGCTGAGCGGGCCGCCGGAGTTCAACGCGCGGGCGCTGGAGGCCGGGGAGGCGGTGGTCGGTCACGGGGTCGCCTTGGGGTTGGTGCCCCGGGTGCGGGAGGCCGGACCCGAGGGTGATGTGCATGTGGAGGTCGTCTGGCACTGCCTGCCGGTACGGGAGGCGCCGCCCGCCGATGTGCCCTCGCTCGGCGAGGCGGAGCGGGAGCTGGCGGAGGCGCTGCGGGAGGCGATCGAGGTCCTGACGCGGCTGGACGTGGCCGGGTCGGGGCCGGTGGCCGAGGCGGCGATCGACGCCTACCGGGCGCGGGCGGAGCCGGGGCGCCAGGTGCTGGCGCCGGGATATCCGCCGCGGGCGGTACGGGTGCTGGAGCTGGCGCAGCGGGTCGGGGCGCTGGTCTCGCTGGCCCGCACGAACGGGCACGGGGGCGCGGTGAGCGCGTCGGAGATGGCGGCCCGCGGGGAGGCTCTGCGTCCGGTGGAGCGGACGGCCCGGCGGGCGCAGGTCGCGGCGTACAACTCCATGGTGGAGGAGCGGGAGCGGGGCGTCGGATGAGTGTCGGTTCGTCGGTGGCCGGGGGAACGATCCTTATGACTCCGGAGCCCCGGCCGGCGACGACAACGCCGACCGGCCCCCCGGGTGGGGCCGGGAGGCCGGGGTCGTCACCGGTTCGGTGACAGGCGTCAGCCGTTGACCGCCACGTTGCCGAAGGCGGGGTTCAGCAGGCCGATCACGTTGACGCTGTTACCGGACACGTTGACCGGGACGTCGACCGGGACCTGGATGACGTTGCCCGAGACGACGCCCGGGGAGCCCACGGCCGTGCCGTCGGCGTGCGCGCCGTCGGTGGCGGAGGCCATGCCCGTACCGGCGGCGAGCAGTCCGCCGGCCACCATCGTCACGGCCGCTGCCTTCTTCAGGTTCTTCACTTTCCGAGCCCTCCTCGCGGTCGCCGCGGCAGGCGCCGCGGTACGTACGGGACAACTGCGGGGGCCGAAGAAGGATGCGCCATACGGGTGACATTCCCACGACGGTATGAATCTCGGACCGGAGGGGAACCATCCGCCCGGCCCGGGCGTCGGGGCCCCGGGCGTCAGGGCCCCGGGCGTCAGGGCCCCGGGCGTCAGGGCCCCGGGCGTCAGGGAGCACCCGAGGGCTCAGGTGCTCAGCCCGTGGCGTACGGCCCACAGGGCGGCCTGGGTGCGGTCCGACAGGTCGAGTTTCATCAGGATGTTCGAGACGTGTGTCTTCACGGTCTTCTCGGAGAGCACAAGGGCGCGGGCGATCTCCCGGTTGGAGCGTCCGTCCGCTATGAGGCCGAGCACCTCGCGTTCCCGCTCCGTGAGCGAACCGGCGCGGCCCTGGCCGGAGTGGGTCTCCTCCTGAGCCAGCAGGGCACCGGCGACCTCGGCCTGGAGGAGGACGTGCCCGGCGTGCACGGAGCGGATGGCCCCGGCGAGCGCGTCGGGGTCGATGTCCTTGTACACGTATCCGGCGGCGCCCGCGCGCAGGGCCGGGACCACGGTGCGCTGCTCGGTGAAGCTGGTGACGACCAGCACGCGCGCGGGGTGGTCCAGTTCGCGGAGCCGGCGCAGGGCGTCCACGCCGTCCATGCCCGGCATCTTGACGTCCATCAGGATCACGTCGGGCCGCAGTTCGTCGGCGAGGGCGACCCCTTCGGCGCCGTCCGCGGCCTCGCCGACGACCTCGATGTCGTCCTGCACCTCCAGGAAGGTGCGCAGGCCCCGGCGGACCACCTGGTGGTCGTCGACCAGCAGCACCCTGATCGCGTCAGCCACCGGGAACCTCCATCTCGATCGTGGCTCCCTTGCCGGGCGCCGATTCCACGGTCAGGCTGCCGCCGACCCCACTCGCCCGGTCGCGCATGGAGACCAGTCCGAGATGGCGTCCCGCGCGGCGGATGATCCCCGGATCGAAGCCCTTGCCGTCGTCGGCGACCCGCAGGACGGCGCCGTTGCCCCTGCGTTCCAGGGTGACGTCGACCTGGCCGGCCTCCGCGTGCCGCAGCGCGTTGTGCAGCGCCTCCTGGGCCACGCGCAGTACCGCTTCCTCCTGGGTGGCGGGCAGGGCGCGCACACCGTGGCCGGTGAAGGTCACGCGCGCGCTGTGCGCGCGGTCGAGGACTTGGACCTGGGTGCGGAGGGTGGCGACGAGGCCGTCCTCGTCGAGGGCGGCGGGGCGCAGCTCGACGACCGCGGCGCGCAGCTCCTCGGCGGCTTCGGCCGCGAGTGCGGCGACCTGCTGGAGTTCTCCCTTGGCCCGGGACGGGTCGCGGTCCACGAGGCGGGCGGCCGCCTGGGCGGTGAGGCGCAGGGAGAACAGTTTCTGGCTGACGGCGTCGTGGAGCTCGTGGGCGAGACGAGAGCGCTCCTCGGCGATGGTCAGTTCGCGGCTGCGCTCGTAGAGCCGGGCGTTGGTGAGGGCGATCGCGGCGTGCTGGGCCAGGATGCCGAGGACGTCCTCGTCGTCCTGGGTGAATCCGCAGACGCCTTCCGGCTCGGGACCGCCCGGGGCCTGTGGAGGGTGTCCTCCCACGGGCCTCAGTTTGTTGGCGAGGAAGAGGGCGCCGATGACCTCGTCGCCGTCGCGGATGGGCAGGCCCAGGAAGTCGACCATCTCGGGGTGGGCGCTGGGCCATCCCTCGAAGCGGGGGTCCTTGCGCACGTCGGCGAGGCGCTGGGGTCTGTCCTCGCGGAGCATCGCGGCGAGGATGCCGTGCTGGCGCGGGAGGGGGCCGATGGCCTTCCACTGTCCGTCGCTGACGCCGTCGACCACGAACTGGGCGAAGCCGCCGTGGTCGTCGGGGACTCCGAGCGCGGCGTACTGCGCGTCAAGCAGCTCACGCGCCGAGGCGACGATCGTCTTGAGGACGTCGCGCACTTCGAGGTGCCTGCTCATGGCCAGCAGCGCGGTGCTCACCGCGGCGAGGCCGGACGGGGGACCGTGGCTCATGTCCTCACGGTACCGGCGGGTCCCGCCGCCGCGGATCCGTCCGGTGACGGCGGTGACCTGGACCGGAGGTCGTAGGACCTCGGGCCTACCGGGAGCCCTCCGACGCCTGCCGGAGCACCGGCCGAGGCCTCTCACTGAGCGGCTTGCTTCAGCAACTCCCAGTGAGGATTGCGGGTGCCCGGTGTGAAGCCAGGCATAGGGCGCACGTCACATACGAAGGTGGATAGGAGAGAAAAAACGGGCATTTCGGCGGGGCGTATGGCCCGATTCGCCCCTCACGTCCTACCCTGATCCACTATCCGCCTTCGTACGTCACACCTTTGCCCCGCTATTTTGCGGCCGCTAAGAATGGCTCCCGTCGCTCAGCGCCGTGGGGTGTCCCCCCACGGCGTTCGTGCCGGAAGAACCACTGTCCCCGCCGGACGTTGAGCGACCTCCGCGCTAGTCGAAGAGGTCTCCTACTCATGTCGAAGAACTTCCTCACCCGTGGTCATGCCCATGCGTTGAACCGCCATCACAAGATCGCCGTCGCCGGTGTCGCCGCCCTCGGCATCGCCGCCATCGGCTTCTCGGCCACGCCGAGCGACGCGTCGACGACCACCACGAGCGAGGCGGTCCCCGCCGCGCGGATCTCGTACAGCACCGAACCGATCAAGGACGTCAAGGGCACCGTCACCGACCAGCTGGCCGGCGTCAGTGTGAAGACCGAGCTGATCGCGGCGAAGAAGCAGGCCGACGCCGACGCCGCGGCCAAGAAGAAGGCCGACGCGGCCGACGCGAAGAAGAAGGCCGAGCGGGAGCGCCAGGCCGAGGAAGCGGCCAGCCGCTCCGGCGACCGCCACTGGGGTGGCGAGACCGGCAAGAGCGCCGACGCCGGCAAGCCCGCCCAGAAGAGCTACGCCAACACCCTCGACGGCTGGATCCGTGAGTCGCTGGACATCATGGAGGCCAAGGGCATCCCGGGCTCGTACCACGGCCTGCACAAGAACATCATCCGTGAGTCCTCGGGCGACCCGAACGCGATCAACGACTGGGACATCAACGCCATCAACGGCATCCCGTCCAAGGGCCTGCTCCAGGTGATCCCGCCGACCTTCCAGGCGTACCACGTGCCCGGCACGTCCTGGGACATCTACGACCCGATCGCCAACATCACCGCCGCCGCCAACTACGCGGCCGACCGCTACGGCACCATCGACAACGTCAACAGCGCGTACTGAGGTCGGCGCGGACCTCTTCTCGCGAACACGTACGCCGAAGGGCGGCACCCCTGCTGACAGGGGTGCCGCCCTTCGGCGTACGTACGGCGCGCGTGGGGCGGGGTCACCGCGCGGGTCACCGCCCGCGCGTCACCGCACCGGTCACTTGCGCATGACCTCGGGCTCGTGCCGGCGCAGGAAGCGGGCCACGAAGAAGCCGCAGATCACGCCGAGGGCGATGAGCGCGCCCATGTCCATGAGCCAGGTCCCGGCCGCGTGCTCCCACAGCGGATCGGGGTCGCCCGGTGTCTCCGGCGGGCTGATCCTGTTGAAGTCCAGCGTGGCGCCGGCGGCGGCGACCGCCCAGCGCGACGGCATCAGGAACGAGAACTGGTTGACGCCGACCGCGCCGTGCAGCGCGAACAGGCAGCCGGTGAACACGACCTGGACGATCGCGAACATCACCAGCAGCGGCATGGTCTTCTCCGCGGTCTTCACCAGCGCGGAGATGATCAGGCCGAACATCATCGAGGTGAAGCCCAGCGCCATGATCGGGATGGACAGCTCGAGCAGGGTGAAACCGCCGAGGACCAGCCCCTCCTCGGGGATCTCCCGGCTGGAGAAGCCGATGACACCGACCATCAGGCCCTGCAGCACGGTGACCATGCCGAGCACGAACACCTTGGACATCAGATACGCCGAGCGGGACAGGCCGGTCGCGCGTTCCCGCTCGTAGATGACCCGTTCCTTGATCAGCTCACGTACGGAGTTCGCGGCGCCGGCGAAGCAGGCGCCGACCGCGAGGATCAGCAGGACCGTGGTCGCCGTGCCGTTCGGGACGATCCGGCCGGCCTGGTTGGGCTCGTTCGGCAGGAGCCCCCTGTCGGCGTCGATGAGCAGGCTGACCGCGCCGAGAACGGCCGGCAGGATCACCGTCAGGGCGAGGAAGCCCTTGTCGGAGACGATCACCGAGACGTAGCGGCGTACCAGTGTGACGAACTGTGACATCCAGCCCTGCGGCTTCGGTGGCCGCATCGCCTGCATCTGAGGGACCTGTACGGACTGCGGTGCGACCGCGTCGATGTCCGCGGCGTACATCTGGTAGTGCTGCGAGCCCTTCCAGCGGCCCGCCCAGTCGTAGTCGCGGTAGTTCTCGAATGCGGAGAAGACGTCGGCCCAGGTGTCGTAGCCGAAGAAGTTCAGCGCCTCGTCGGGCGGGCCGAAGTAGGCGACCGAGCCACCGGGCGCCATCACCAGGAGCTTGTCGCAGATCGCCAGCTCGGCCACGGAGTGGGTGACGACGAGGACGGTGCGCCCGTCGTCGGCCAGTCCGCGCAGCAGCTGCATGACATCGCGGTCCATGCCCGGGTCGAGGCCTGAGGTCGGCTCGTCCAGGAAGATCAGCGACGGCTTGGTGAGCAGCTCCAGTGCCACCGAGACCCTCTTGCGCTGGCCGCCGGAGAGGGACGTGACCTTCTTGTCCTTGTGGATGTCGAGCTTCAGCTCGCGCAGCACTTCGTCGATGCGGGCATCGCGCTCGGCGGCCGTGGTGTCGGCCGGGAAGCGGAGCTTGGCCGCGTATTTGAGGGCCTTCTTGACGGTCAGCTCCTTGTGCAGGATGTCGTCCTGCGGGACCAGACCGATGCGCTGGCGCAGCTCGGCGAACTGCTTGTAGAGGTTCCGGCTGTCGTAGAGGACCTCGCCCCGGTCGGCGGGCCGGTAGCCGGTGAGCGCCTTGAGCAGGGTCGACTTGCCGGAGCCGGACGGGCCGATGACCGCGATCAGCGACTTCTCGGGCACGCCGAAGGAGACGTCCTTGAGGATCTGCTTGCCGCCGTCGACCGTGACGGTCAGGTGCCGGGCGGAGAAGGACACCTCACCGGTGTCGACGAACTCCTCGAGCCGGTCATCGACGATCCGGAACGTCGAGTGGCCGACGCCGACGATGTCGGCCGGGCCGAGCAGCTGCGTCCCGCCCTTGGCGATCGGCATACCGTTGACGTAGGTGCCGTTGTGCGAGCCCAGGTCGCGGATCTCCATGCGACCGTCGGGCGTCGAGTGGAACTCGGCGTGGTTGCGGGAGACCTGCAGGTCGGAGACGACCAGGTCGTTCTCCAGGGCACGGCCGATCCGCATCACGCGGCCGAGCGAGAACTGGTGGAACGTGGTCGGACTGCGGTCGCCGTACATCGGCGCCGCCCCCGCGGCGCCCCCGGGACCCTGCTGCTGCGGGACGTACGGCGCGGACTGGTGCGGCGCGGACTGGTACGACCCGGGCTGCTGCGGCGGTTGCTGCGGCCGGCCGCCCTGGGCCTGCGCCTGCTGCTGCCCCTCCTGGACCCAGCCCGGGGTGGCCCCCTGCACTCCCTGCGCGGCATACGGCTGCTGCGGCTGCGCCTGCGGCGAGACGGCCGGGGCCGCGGCGCCGGAGAGCGTCACGCGCGGCCCGTCGTTCGCGTTGCCCAGGTTCAGCGCTGTGTCGGAGCTGATCTCCAGATGATGGATCCGCTGGCCCTGCGCGAACGTGCCGTTGGTGCTGCCATGGTCCACGACGACCCAATTGTGGCCGTTGAAGCTGATCGTGGCGTGACGCCAGGACACCCTGGCATCGTCCACCACGACGTCCCCCTGTGGATCACGCCCCAGGGTGTACGACCTGGACGGATCGAGCGTCCAGGTCCGTCCGTTTGATTCCAGTACGAGTTCCGGCACTCCATGCCCCACTGAGTTGTCCCCCGAATTTCCCCCATCGCAGGGAGTCTAGGGATGTCGAACATCGGTGGGAACTATTTCAGGCTCGGCCCTCCGACTGAAAGTCGGGCCTTGCGAAGCGGGCGCCCGACGCTTCAAGTGACGCCGTTGACGGTGTTGAAACCGGGCCGGAGAGTGGTAAACCACGCGAGGGGGACATGCGCGGCCACCTCGCCGCGGAGCGGATCGGGGGGTCTGCCATGAGTACTGCCACGGGCGTCGGTACCGCGGGGCACGGCACGCGTGTGCCGTGGGTGGACGTCGTGATGTCCGCGGTCGCCGGGGTGAGCTGGGCGCTGATCGGGATGGCCGGGACGGCGGCGCTCGGGCTGCGTCTGCTGGACGCGGACGCGGCGGGTTCGCTGGGGCCGATGACGGCCGCGGTGGTGGCGCTGGCGGCCGGTGGCTCGGTCACCCCGTCCGGCGACGTGTCGGTGTTCGGGCTGTCGGGCGCGGAGGCGAGTACGGCCGTCGAGATCACGCCACTGGGGGTGAGTCTGGTCGGTGCGCTGCTGTTGTCGTATTTCTTCCTACGGTCCCTGCGGGCCGCGGGCGCCGTGTTGTCGCCGGCCGAACTTGTCGCCCGCGCGGGCACGGTCATAGCGCTCTTCGTGGGGATGTCGGGCGGGCTGGTGTGGGCGGGCCACGATGTCGTGACGATCGACGGGGGCGCGCTGGGGCTGGACGACCTGCCGGGCGGTGGAGGCGGCGGGCTGGAGATTCCGGGGCTGGGGGACCTCGGGGACATCGAGGGTCTGCTGCCGGACCGGGTCGGTGACCTCGTCGAGGCTCAGGCGGCGGTCGGGTTCACCGTCGACACGGTGCCGACGCTGCTCGGCGGCCTGGTCTGGCCGGCCGTCGTCCTGGCCGTCGCGTTGCTGGCGTCCCGGCGCACTCCGCTGCCACGCGGCTGGGACGCCGTGCACCGGGTCGTACGGCCTGCCGTGTCCGCCCTGGTCATGGTGGGTCTGGTGGCGGTGGCAGCGGGGTACGCGGCGGCGGGGTACGCGGCGATCGGCGACGACCACCCCCGGCGGATCGCCGGAGCGGCTCTGCTGGGCGCGCCGAACGGCGTGTGGCTCGGCGTCCCGATCGGGCTGTTCGTGCCCTGGGACGGGCGGGCGACGGGTGCGCTGCTCGGTGCTCTGCCGCACCCCGTGGACGACCTGCTGCGCATGAGCTCCGGTCGGCCGGTCACGCTGACCCGGCTGGCCGAACTCGACGGGCGGGTGTGGCTGCTGGGGGTGGCGGCCGCGGTGATGATGCTGCTGGCCGGTGTGCTGGTCGCGGTACGGACGCCGTTGGGGGTAGCGGCCGGTCCGGGTGATCCGGGTCTTCCGGGTGGCGGGGTGCCGGGTGGGCGCGGCATCGGTGGTGCGGGTGCCGTGCGGGGAGGGGGTGCCGCGGGGTTCGCCGGGCGGTGTGCGCTGCGGCTGGGGGTCACGACGGCGTTGGCCCTGCCTCTGCTGGCCTGGCTGACGGAGGTGTCGGCGAACGCCTCGCTGTCCGTGCTCGGCTTCGACGCGTTCGGCGCGGGCATCGAGCTGCGCGGGAACCTCGGCATGGCGCTGCTCCTGGGTGCCGTCTGGGGTGCGGGCGCGGGTGCCGCGGGGGCAATGCTGGCGTGGGCGAGCGGGGCCGCGGGACGGCGGGCGGCCCCGCTGGCGCAAGCGGAGGCCTCGGCGCGGGAAGGGGTCCGGGCCGGGAAGGACGCGGCGGGTGCCGGCAGTGCGGGGGTCGTACGGGATGCCGGGTCTGTCGGCCCTCCGGAGGGCGGACCGTCGTCCGGGGCGGGAGCCGGGCCGTATGCGCCGGGGGTGCCGTACCGGCCACCGAATCCGGGCACCAACCCGTATCTGATCGTGCCCGAGGAGCTGTGGGGACCGCAGGACGCACGCCCGGCCGAGGAGCGGCAGCAGCGGCCCGGTCCGTCACCGGCACTCGGTGACATACGGCCGCCCGGCCGAGCGGCGGACGAGCCTTTCCGGGATGACGGCGGGCCGGGCGAACCGGGCGCGGGCGACCTCTCCGACGCTCCTACCGTGATCCGTCCCGTCGAACCGCCTTCGCGCGACCGGCCCCGAGGCGGGCGGTCCGGGGGTGGCGGGTCCGGGCGGGGCCCCGGGCACGGTTCCGGGCCGTCGGCCGGGAGGCGGTCCCCGTTGTGGCCGGACGAGGGGCCACCGCCCCCGCCGCCGCCTCCCCCGGCGCCGCGCGGGCCCGGCGGCGGACGGTGAGAAAGGCGTGGTGAGGGAGGCGCAGTGAGGGGGCGGTACCCGGGGCACGTAAGGTCCGGGACACCTCCGTGACGCCAAGATTTCGCTGTCCGCCAGACGGACCTCGGGCGCGCGGGGCACTGCGTGCCGGATACGGTGGGAACACCATGAGCGCATCGCAGACTTCGGACGTTCCCACGCTCCTTGTCAAGATCTTCGGCAAGGACAGGCCGGGCATCACAGCCGGTCTCTTCGACACCCTCGCCGCCTACTCCGTCGATGTGGTCGACATCGAGCAGGTCGTCACCCGTGGCCGAATCGTGCTGTGCGCGCTCGTGACCGAGCCGGCGCAGGGCCTGGAGGGCAATCTGCGGGCGACCGTCCACAGCTGGGCGGAGTCCATGAAACTGCAGGCGGAGATCATCTCCGGCATCGGCGACAACCGTCCGCGCGGCCTCGGCCGTTCCCTGGTCACCGTGCTGGGCCGCCCGCTCACCGCCGAGACGGCGGCGGCGATCGCCGCGCGGATCACCCGGTCCGGCGCCAACATCGACCGTGTCTTCCGGCTCGCCAAGTATCCGGTGACCGCGGTGGAGTTCGCGGTGTCCGGCACGGAGACGGAGCCGCTGCGCACCGCCCTGGTGACCGATGCGGCGAAGCTCGGCGTCGATGTCGCCGTCGTCGCGGCCGGACTGCACCGGCGCGCCCAGCGTCTGGTCGTCATGGATGTGGACTCCACGCTCATCCAGGACGAGGTGATCGAGCTCTTCGCCGCCCATGCCGGGTGCCAGGACAAGGTCGCTGAGGTGACCGAGGCGGCGATGCGCGGGGAACTGGACTTCGAGCAGTCGCTGCACGCACGCGTGCAGTTGCTGGCGGGGCTGGACGCCTCCGTGGTGGACAAGGTGCGCAGCGAGGTACGGCTGACACCGGGCGCCCGTACCCTGGTCCGCACGCTGAAGCGGCTCGGCTACCAGGTGGGTGTGGTCTCCGGGGGGTTCACCCAGGTCACGGACGATCTGAAGGAGCGGCTCGCGCTGGACTTCGCCCACGCCAACACCCTGGAGATCGTCGACGGGAAGCTGACCGGCAGGGTCACGGGCGAGATCGTGGACCGGGCGGGCAAGGCGCGGCTGCTGCGCCGGTTCGCCGCCGAAGCGGGGGTTCCGCTGTCGCAGACCGTGGCGATCGGCGACGGCGCGAATGACCTGGACATGCTCAACGCGGCGGGTCTCGGTGTCGCCTTCAACGCCAAGCCGGTGGTACGTCAGGCCGCTCACACGGCCGTGAACTTCCCCTTCCTGGACACGGTCCTGTATCTGCTGGGCATCACGCGTGAAGAGGTCGAGGCGGCGGACATCCTCGACCCGGACTGAGCCGCGCGGAGGGTTCGCGGGCGCACCGGCCGTACCGCACCCGATCCGTCCGGTCCACAGCCGTCCGGTCCACAGCCGTCCTGTGCGCGGCCGCCGGTGTCCTTGCGGGAGCGGGGCCCGGCACCTGGTCCACGCCGCCGGTGCCCGACCCCGCCGTCATGCCGTGCAGGTCATTCGCTGGGAGCCCAGTAGTCGAGCAGGGTGGCGAGGCCCGGCTCCAGAGACTTCCAGGAGCCGGTGAAGGACAGCACGGCGAACGCGGCTGCCGGATAGCCGCGGCGGCTCATCCGCTCGCCCGCGTCCCCCTCGGCCGATCCGGCGAGGATCTCGGCGAGTCCCTGGATCCCGGGATTGTGGCCGACCAGGAGCACGTTCTGCGCGTCGTCCGGGGTTTCGTTCAGCAAGGCGATCAGCTCACCGGGCGATGCCTCGTAGATCCGCTCCTCGTACACCGTCTTCGGTCGCTGCGGGAACTCGTGAACCGCGAGTTTCCACGTCTCCCGGGTCCGGGTCGCGGTGGAACACAGGGCCAGATCGAAGGCGATGGCGGAGTCGGCGAGCTTGCGTCCGGCGACTGCGGCGTCCGTCCTGCCACGCTCGGCGAGCGGGCGCTCATGGTCGGTCACCGGCGGCCAGTCGGCCTTCGCATGCCGGAAAAGGACAATCCTGCGAGGTTCTGCGACGCTCATGTGACCCAGCTTCGCATGAAACAGGCCATGAGGCGCAGGTAGTTGACGGCCACTTCCGGGGTGCTCAGCGGGCTATGAGCTGCTGTGCCCGCTCGATGAGGTGGGTGATCCCGGGCTCGGCGGTCACCGCGTGCGTATCCGCGGGGTTCAGGAGCAGGGTGAGCAGCGTGACGAAGGCGAGTGCGGGCAGGGCGAGGGCCCACCACGGCAGCCGGATGTCGACGCCGCCCCGGGGGACCGGGTGGGGCCGGGTGTGCGTGCGCGCCGCCATGGGGGCCTCCGCTCTTCGAGTGGTCCGTGTCCGCGTCTCGCGGCCACATCTCGAAGGTATGTACTCCCGGGCTCTCAACCCATCCGGTGACCCACCCACTTGACCCTGAGCCTGGCCCCCTAGGGGATGGGGGTGCCAGCACCACCATGGGCCCCGGACCTGGGCGGCGGCGGGAGTGTCACGGCGCCAGAATGCTCGCGATCACACCGATGACGATGAAGATGGCGAAGAACGCGCCGAAGACGAGCAGCATCTTCTTCTGGCCGTTTTGGGGGTTCGGGTCGAGGACTGGCATGGGGCAAGTCTCGCACTCGCCACCGGTCCGGCCCGCCCCGGGGCGGGTCGGGTCGGGTCGGAAAACCGGAAGGCCGCGGGCTCACGGGTCGGAAACCCCGAAAGACCGCGGGCTCAGCGGCCGGCCGCCGCCTCTTCCTCCACCGTGCGGGCGCGGCCCGCCAGCACGCCCGCGACCATCTGCGGGATCAGCAGGGCGGACATGAGCGCCAGCGGCAGGCCCCAGCCGCCGCTGTGCTGGTAGAGGACGCCCACCAGGAGGGGACCCGGAATGGAGATCAGATAGCCGGTGCTCTGCGCGAAGGCCGACAGCTTGGCCACACCCGCGCCGGACCTCGCCCGCATCCCGACCATGGTGAGCGCGAGCGGGAAGGCGCAGTTGGCGATGCCCAGCAGCAGCGCCCAGAGCAGGGCACCGGTGGCGGGCGCGAAGTACAGCCCGGCGTATCCGGCCAGGCCGCTCGTGCCGAGCACGACCACGATCGGGCCCTGCCGGGGCAGCCGCGCGGCGACGCGCGGGATGACGAAGGCGAGCGGCACGCCCATCGCCATGGTGAGAGCGAGCAACAGCCCGGCCGTGCTCGCGGACACACCCGCATCCCGGAAGATCTGCGCCATCCAGCCCATGGTGATGTAGGCGGCGGTCGCCTGGAGCCCGAAGAAGACGGCCAGCGCCCAGGCCGTCCGGCTGCGGGTGATCCGCAGCTCGGGTGCGGGCGCCTGCTCCTGTGACGGGCGCCGACCGGACGTCTGCTCCCCCGGCGTTGCCTTCTCCGTCGTTCCCTCCCCTGGCCTGTGCCGCTCCCGCGCGGGCGTCCGCTCCGCCGGTGCCCTGCCCCGCTCCCCCGCGAACGGGAGCCAGGACAGGACGGCAGCCACGGCGAGCGCCGCCCACAGGCCGAGTCCCGACTTCCAGTTCCCGCCCAGCGCCTCGGTCACCGGCACGGTCACCGCGGCGGCCAGGGCCGTACCGAGGGCGAGTGCCATGGAGTACAGGCCGGTCATGGAACCGACCCGGTCCGGGAACCACTGCTTGACGATGACCGGCATCAGGACGTTGCCGACGGCGATGCCCATGAGTGCGAGGGCACTGACCGCGAGGAAACCCGCCGTGCTCCCCGTGAACGGACGGATCAGCAGACCGGAGCCGATGGCGGCCATGGCGGCGCACACCACCGCACCCGGTCCGAAGCGGCGGGCCAGCCGCGGGGCGGTGACACCGAAGGCGGCGAAGCACAGCGAGGGCAGGGAGGTGAGCAGCCCGGCCACGGTGCCGCTCATACCGAGCCCGGTACGGACCTCCTCGAGCAGCGCGCCGAGGCTGACGATCGCGGGTCGGAGGTTCAACGCCGCCAGGACGATGCCGACGACGAGCAGGCGCACCGTCCACGCGCGCGCGGCGGACCGTCTGGCCCCCGGGTCACCGGCCTCCCGGTGACCCGGCTCCGGGCCGTCGGTCCCCCCGGTCCGTCTCTCCCGGGTCCCTGTGCTGTCGGATGCCGGAGCCGCCGCGCACGCGGTCGTGGACGCGGTCGTCCGGGATTCCTCACCAGCTATGAAGTCCATCATAAAATCATAGGATGATTGGTTGTCCACGCTGGGAACGCCGCCCGGCGCCTCCGTCGTGCGAAGGTGTGTCATGCCCCTGAGCCATCCCCGTCGTTCCGTCCTGTCCGAGCAGGTCATCGCCGCTCTGCGCGCCCAGATCACCTCGGGCGAGTGGCCGGTCGACTCCCGTATCCCGACCGAGCCGGAGCTGGTCGAACAGCTGGGGGTGGCCCGTAACACGGTCCGCGAGGCCGTCCGCGCGCTGGCGCACAACGGGCTGCTGGACATTCGCCAGGGATCGGGCACGTATGTCGTCACCACGAGCGAGCTGGCGGGTGTGATGCACCGCCGTTTCGCCGACGCCGACCCCGGGCACATCGCGGAACTGCGCTCCACCCTGGAGGCGTCCGCGGCGCGGCTGGCCGCCCGACGGCGCACCGAGAAGGACCTCAAACAGCTCGACACGCTGCTGCTGCGCCGCGAGGAGGCCTGGGAGTCGGGTGAGGCGGAACCGTTCGTGGCGGCGGACGCCACCTTCCACCTCGCCGTCGTGGCCGCGTCGCACAACGACGTACTGACCGCGCTGTACGCGGACCTGAGCGAGGTCCTGCGGGACTGGCTGCGCGACGACGTGGGCCAGGAGCTGACCCCGGAGACGCACATGGACCACGCGCGGTTGGTGGACGCGATCCGCGCGGGTGACGCGGCGACGGCGGCCGAGGAGGCCGCCGCCTATCCGCTCGTGTGCCGTCCGGGGCGCGTCAACCCGCCTTCCGGTGGCTGATCCACGCCGCCCCGACCGCATCCCAGCAGCGTCCGGCGAGCCGCACGGTCTGTGCGGGTCCGGCGGCCACCGGAGCGCTGTCACTATCGAGGTCCCACCATCGGACGCATTCGATGTGCAGGCGCACGTGGTCGGCGTCCGGGTAGGGGTTGTGGCAGTACGCGGTCACCCAGGACCCGTCGACCCCGATCCGGCAGGCGGCCCCGAACGGATCGTCGGCCGCCGCACCGTCCGACCCGGCGTCGCCCGATCCCGCGTCGGCGGGGTGCACGCTCGCGTGCGGCATCGCGTCGTACGGCATCGCGTCGTACGACAGGATCGGCACGAGGCCGACACCGGCAACAACGGCGACGGTCATCGAGGCCAGGCGGTAGAAGCGCACAAGAGGACCTCCTCGGCCGTGCTGGGGAGGGGGATCACGCGGCGAACGCGTACTCCACAGTCCCCTTTCGACGCCGGGCCCCGCCTGCTCTGCTGAGCCGATCGGGTGACATGGCCGAGGGCCCGCACCCTCATGGGGTACGGGCCCTCGACGACTGCCGCGGGCAGGAGCCCGCGGCGCCTAGGCGCCGATGGCGTGCAGACCGCCGTCCACGTGGACGATCTCGCCGGTGGTCTTCGGGAACCAGTCGCTCAGCAGGGCGACGGCGCCGCGGCCGGCCGGCTCCGGGTCCTTCAGGTCCCACTCCAGCGGGGCACGGGTGTCCCACACGGAGGCCAGTTCGCTGAAGCCCGGGATGGACTTGGCGGCCATGGAGCCGATCGGGCCCGCCGAGATCAGGTTGCAGCGGACGTTCTGCTTGCCCAGGTCACGGGCCACGTAACGGCTGGTCGCCTCCAGGGCGGCCTTGGCCGGGCCCATCCAGTCGTACTGCGGCCAGGCGTACTGCGCGTCGAAGGTGAAGCCGACGACGGAACCGCCGTTCTGCATCAGCGGCAGGCAGGCCATGGTCAGCGACTTCAGGGAGAACGCCGAGACGTGCATGGCCGTGGAGACCGAATCGAACGGCGTGTTGAGGAAGTTGCCGCCGAGCGCGTCCTGCGGCGCGAAGCCGATGGAGTGCACGACGCCGTCGAGGCCGCCGAGCTCCTCCCCCACGACGTCCGCGAGCCGGCCCAGGTGCTCGTCGTTGGTCACGTCGAGCTCGATGACCTTGGTGGGCTTGGGCAGCTTCTTGGCGATGCGCTCGGTCAGCGTGGGCCGCGGGAACGCGGTCAGGATGATCTCGGCGCCCTGTTCCTGGGCCAGCCTGGCCGTGTGGAAGGCGATGGAGGACTCCATCAGCACACCGGTGATCAGGACGCGCTTGCCCTCGAGAATTCCGCTCATGTCGTTCAGTGACCCATTCCCAGTCCGCCGTCAACGGGAATGACGGCTCCAGTGATGTACGAGGCGTCGTCCGAGGCGAGGAACCGCACCGCGGCGGCGATCTCCTCGGGCTGCGCATACCGGCCGAGCGGCACCTGCGACACGATGCCCGCCCGCTGCTCGTCGGTGAGCACCTTGGTCATGTCGGTGTCGACGAAGCCGGGCGCGACGACGTTGAAGGTGATGTTGCGCGAGCCCAGCTCACGGGCGAGGGAGCGCGCGAAGCCGACCAGGCCGGCCTTGGAGGCCGCGTAGTTCGCCTGCCCCGCCTGGCCGGCCAGGCCCACCACCGAGGAGATCAGCACGACCCGGCCCTTACGGGCGCGCAGCATGGCGCGGTTGGCGCGCTTGACGATCCGGAAGGTACCGGTGAGGTTGGTGTCGACGACCGAGGTGAAGTCCTCCTCGGACATGCGCATCAGGAGCTGGTCCTTGGTGATGCCGGCATTGGCGACGAGCACCTCGACCGGGCCGTGCTGGGCCTCGATCTCCTTGTAGGCCTGCTCCACCTGCTCGGAGTCGGTGATGTCGCACTTGACGGCGAGGAAGCCCTCGGGGGGCTCACCCGAGCGGTACGTGATCGCGACCTTGTCACCGGCATCGGCGAACGCGCGGGCGATGGCGAGGCCGATGCCACGGTTACCTCCGGTGACGAGAACCGAGCGGCTCAACGGATCACCCTTTCGATAGCGGTCTGGAGCCCCTGCGCGAGGCAGGCGCCTTCCCCGAAAACTTATCGGTCGGGACGCTCCCCGGAGCAATCGGGCACCGACAGTGACACACGGGAGCAACTGTCGGATCCCTACAGTCGGCGACCCCGCAGGCAGACGGGGTCAGTCCGCCATTCCCGGCGCGTGCGCGGCCGGCCCTTCGGTGCGAGCGGTCTCGAGCATCCTGCGGTCGTAGGTCACCAGGGCGGTCAGGTCGTCCCGCGGGGAGAGTGCGCCGACCGATGGGGCTCATCCGCTGTCGTGCCGGAGGCAAGCGGCTCCGTGTCCCCTGCGTCCCGCTGCGGCAGGAAGGCTTCCAAGACGTCCGGTGGCTACGTCGTGTCGTCCGCGTGGCAATCCGCGATGAGCCCTTGAGATCGGCAGTCGCCCTCCTCGCGCTCGGACGACAGCAGCGCCAAGGGATCGGCATCCTCCGGTACCTCGTAGTGCGGCATGCTGTGCCGGTCGGCGGCGGTGACCGGTTTCAGCTTGATCTTTTCCTGCGCTACCACATGCGTGTACCGCTCCATGGGCCGACCGGCCGGTGACGGCGTGGCGATCAGGTTGCCGTGCCTGGTGATCTGGTTCGTCGCCCTTTTCAGTCCAGGCCGACCGGCGTGATCGGTGTGACAGGGGTGTCGTCCGGGCCATTGGTCTGGACGAGCAGAAGATCGCCGACCGTTGCGTCGGGACCGAGACCGAGGCTGGCGACCGGGATCGCACCCGAGGCCTTGGCCGTGCCGACGGGTTGGAGTCGCAGTTCACCCTCCGCACCCTGGTAGGCGAGTACCGCCCATACCTCGTCATGGCCGATTCGGGCCACAACGCTACTCAGCCGGTCGGGAAGAACCGCGCAGACGACCGTGAGCCTCTGTTGTTCCGTCCGCGGGATCGCCGCAATCCGCTCCAGGACACCAGGGAAGGCCAGAGTGCCCTCCAACAGCCGTTGGAGGGCCTCCCGCTCTCGGTCCCGGCCGTCTCCGGCACCGGCTGCGGCAAAGTGGACCAAGGGGAGGCCGTCATCGAGGGTGCGCTGCCACTTCGGCAGCATGAAGTCGATGGTCAGGGCCTCCTCCCTGGTGGGGGTGTGCACACCGTCCCCCTCGCCGAACTGGGCGAGCCAGGCATTGACATCCCCCCAGCGCCACACCGGTGAACGACCCGCGACACCCTCGGGGTCCGGGAACGGCAGTTTGTCCTGCCGCCGCTCACCGTTCACCCACTGCTGGACATTCTGCCGCGAGCGCTCCACACGCTCTGCGATATCGGAGACGCCGACGAGGTCGGGGTCGGTGCGCAGCAGGCGCAGGCCGGGCAGGGACTTCCGCAGCCGCACGACAATACGGTGGGCCGCATCGATCGCGTTGGCCCCACTCTCGGCGATATCCAGGAAGTGCCGGCCTCGGTGGTAGGTCAGCAACCCGCCGAACGTGTCGTGGACCATCCCGACGGCCTCGTCGTCGTCCACGCTGATCCCGTCCACGACGAAGTGGAACTCGTACTCCATGACACCCCAGCCCCCCATGCGTGTGCCTCTCGTCCCTGGTCCTGTACTCCTGCGCCTCTCGCTCCAGGGAACGCCCCCAGACGCCAGCTTCGCCGAGTCCGGCAGTGTTGTCAATTGACAACACGAGGTCACTTGACGACGCCGCCGCGCAAAGCCGCGCGAGGGTCGTCCGGAGGCAACGGGCACCACTTCGCCTTGCGCCGGATACGCCGAGCCTCCTGACCGGGGTTCTTCGGCGTACCTCCGACACGGATCACCGTGCACTGGTCCTCGCAGGGGCAGTAGAGCGTGCCCCAGTGGGCCTCCGACCTGAGCACCCACCCGTCGGCGACGAGCCGCTTGAGGACCTCCCTGATCTCCTTGCTCGGATGGTCCGCTGCAGCGACCTCGCGTCCGACCACGTACGCCTCCACAAGCCGTCGCCCGCCGAAGAGTTGACCGTCAACTCCAAGTAGCCGACAAGCCTACCCGGCACCACCGACAACTACCGAAATCACAACTGACCTCTACCAGACGGTCATTGCGGAAGATGATCGTCGACTACTCGTAAAGCGGGCGCTGTCCCGCTGCGGTACGGCGTTCACTGACCTACGAGGCCCGACACCTCGGCACCGTCCGTCTGGAGCGCCACCGGCTGGGCGACGCCGAGGTGAAGAACACCTACGACGTCATGGCCGCCGTTCTGGCCGACCTGAGCTGAAGGACTACCGGGGGTGCACTCGTACAGGGTGCGGGTGCAGTCGCTGCCGGCCGGGACAGGGCCGCCCTATCACGGCGTTCGGTGACCCGGCCGCGGGCGTCGATGACCGCCAGGGGGCCGGTGCGGCCCTCGATGGCTGTGCGGTCACCCTGCCGGTCAGTTTCAGTACGCCCCCTCTCCTGTTCATAGACCCGGAAGGCCGCTTCGGATTCGAGATCCGGATCGGATTCGAGGTCCGGTCGGCCGCCTTGACGAGCGGCCACAGCCTCCTGAACCGAAGACCGTCCCGAGTGTGGTCGACCAGAATCGTCGCCGCCTGGTGGACCGCTCTCGCACTGACCTCGAAAGGTGTGGTCACCGGTTCCCTCCGTCCGGAGCCGACCTTCGGCTCCGCCCACCGAAAAGACCACCCCCGGCCACCGGTAGTCGCCCTGACGGGCCATCCGGCTGCCTGGCCGGTCAGTTGATTCCGTCGAGATCGTGCGAGACCAGGCACCGAACCTGCTTCCCGACGGGCGTGGCCACCACGTCCCAGCCGGGCGCCAAAAGGTCCATCAGCGGGAGTCCGCGCCCCGACTCGGCCTCCCCGTCGTCGAGTCGGGCCCCGGGCGCGCGGCGCGGACGACGGCTCCCGTCCGGGTCGTGCAGCCGTACCCACACCCCGGCCGGGCCCGTCTCCACCTCGGCGACCAGCGGTGCGTGATCACCGCAGGCACGCACGGCGTTCCCGTACAGCTCGCACAGGACCAGTTGCGCCGCGTCGACCAGATCCGCCCCGGCGCCGCTGTCCCGCAGGGAGCGGGCGGTGAGGCCTCGGACGGCCCGAAGGTTTCCCGGGGAGGCGGACATGTGGAGGGTGAAGCCGGCGGGGGTGGGGGTGAGGTAGTGGCCCAGGGAACGGGTCGAGGTGAGGGAATTCGCGAGGAAGTCGGGTGTGACGGACATGAGGCTCCTTGAGGGGTGCGCTCCAATTTGGCTCGGTTGCGGCCAGGTTGAGCGTGGGCCCATTCACAGGAGAATCGCAACCTTTCGACCCGATCGAGTGACATTTTCTTTTTCGCTCGGTTCGGCGAGGGCGGTCGGGTGCAGGCTGTCGGTATGCCCAACTCCCCCATGGCTCCCACAGTCCGGCGTCGTCGTCTCGGCACGACCCTGCGCAGCTTCCGCAATGAGGCAGGGCTCAGTCTCGACCAGGCCGCCGAGGCCATGGGCTGGGCGGCCCCGAAGCTGTCGAAGATCGAGAACGCCGTTCAGGGCATCAAGCCCGGCGATCTCACCGAACTGCTCAAGGTCTACGGAGTGACAGACCCGGACGTCGGCGCAGTCCTGGAGACGCTGCGCAGCGACGCCCTCAAGAGGGGCTGGTGGCAGGCCTACTCAGGCATCGTGCAGCCCGCGTACGCCGACTACATCTCCCTGGAGTCGGACGCCGAGCAGATCTGTGTCTGGACTCCGCTCCTGGTCCCCGGGCTGCTCCAGACCACCGCGTACGCCCGGGAAACGATCGCGGGCATCACGACGACCCGTACGCCGGAAGAAGTCGCCGCACTCGCAGAAGTACGGATGGCTCGGCAGTCCGTACTGACGCGACCCGGTACGCCGCTGGAGCTGTGGGCCATCATCCACGAAGCAGCACTGCACCAGCGGTTCGCCGCCCGCCCGGCCACCATGCGCGAGCAGTTGCGCAAACTGCTCGACACCGCCGAACTTCCCAACGTCACCGTCCAGATCATGCCCTTGAGTTCCACTGCGCACCCGGGGCTCGAAGGAGGCTTCAGCCTCACCAAGTTCAGGTCACCCCTTCCGAATGTCGTGCTCTTGGAGAACGCCGGGAGTGCGACATACGTTGAGGGCGACGACGCGGCACCCTTCGACAGGGCGTACGAGCGCATTCGGGCCACAGCGCTCTCGGTGGAGGACTCGCTCGTCCGCATCTCCGAGTTGGAAGAAGGCCTGAGACAGTGACCGATCGCAAGACCGACCTGTACGCCATGGACCTCACGGGCGCTGTCTGGCGCAAGTCCTCCGTGAGCGGGGCGGAGAACGACTGCGTGGAGATCGCCGCACTGCCCGGTGGTGGGCGGGCCGTGCGTGACTCCAAGAACCCCGGCCGGGAACCACTACGGTTCACCGCCTCGGAGTGGGCGGCGTTTCGCACCGGAGTGATATCCGGGGAACTCTGAGCGGTGGCGGACGCGAGGGAGCCTGCCGCCTCGGCCTGACGGCGCACGCGTGATTCACTGCCCTCGACGGTCCGTCGGCGAGCGTTCGAAGGGAATTCCCACTCGTGCCCCACGAAGTTGATCAGACGTTCCTGGCCCTGCCCCTACGCCCCCTCGCCGACGCCGCGCTCGCACGCGCGCGTGCGCTCGGTGCGGAGCACGCGGACTTCCGGCTGGAGCGGGTGCGCAGCGCCTCCTGGCGGTTCCGGGACGCCAAGCCCTCCGGGTCGTCGGACACCACCGACCTCGGGTACGCGGTGCGCGTGGTGCACGGCGGGACGTGGGGGTTCGCGTCCGGGGTGGATCTCACCCTCGACGCCGCCGCCAAGGTCGCCTCGCAGGCCGTGGCCATGGCGAAGCTGTCCGCCCAGGTGATCAGTGCGGCCGGGTCGGAGGAGAAGGTCGAGCTGGCCGACGAGCCGGTGCACTCCGAGCGGACCTGGGTGTCGGCGTACGAGATCGATCCGTTCACCGTGCCCGACACGGAGAAGGCCGGGCTGCTGGCCGAGTGGAGCGCGCGGCTGCTGGCGGCGCGCGGGGTGGACCATGTGGACGCCTCGCTGCTCACCGTGCACGAGAACAAGTTCTACGCGGACACCGCGGGGACCGTCACCACGCAGCAGCGGGTGCGACTGCACCCCGTGTTCACGGCCGTTTCCGTCGACGAGTCGAGCGGTGAGTTCGACTCCATGCGCACCCTCGCGCCGCCCGTCGGGCGTGGCTGGGAGTACCTGACGGGCACCGGCTGGGACTGGGACGACGAGCTGGAGCGGATTCCCGGGCTGCTGGCCGAGAAGATGCGCGCGCCGAGCGTCGAGCCGGGCCTGTACGACCTGGTCGTGGACCCGTCCAACCTGTGGCTGACCATCCACGAGTCCATCGGGCACGCCACCGAGCTGGACCGGGCCCTCGGCTACGAGGCCGCCTACGCCGGCACCTCCTTCGCCACCTTCGACCAGCTCGGCAAGCTGCGCTACGGCTCCAAGCTGATGAACGTCACCGGCGACCGCACCGCCGAGCACGGCCTGGCGACCGTCGGGTACGACGACGAGGGCGTCGAGGCGCAGTCCTGGGACCTGGTGAAGGACGGCACGCTGGTCGGCTACCAGCTGGACCGGCGGATCGCGAGGCTGACCGGGTTCGAGCGGTCCAACGGGTGCGCGTTCGCGGACTCCCCCGGGCATGTTCCGGTGCAGCGCATGGCCAATGTGTCGTTGCGGCCGGATCCGGCCGGGATGTCGACCGAGGATCTGATCGGGGGCGTGGACCGGGGCATCTATGTCGTCGGTGACCGGTCGTGGAGCATCGACATGCAGCGGTACAACTTCCAGTTCACCGGGCAGCGTTTCTACCGGATCGAGAACGGGCGGCTCACGGGGCAGCTGCGGGACGTCGCCTACCAGGCCACGACCACCGACTTCTGGGGCTCCATGGCAGCGGTCGGCGGCCCGCAGACGTATGTCCTCGGGGGCGCCTTCAACTGCGGCAAGGCCCAGCCGGGGCAGATCGCGGCGGTCTCGCACGGCTGCCCGTCCGCCCTCTTCAAGGGCGTCAACATTCTCAACACCACGCAGGAGGCGGGCCGATGAGGGGCAGCGTCGCATTCGGCCGGGGGTCCGGGGGTCGCCTCCCGGGACAGCACAGCCTCAACGCCACGCAGGAGGCGGGTCGATGAGGGGCAGCGTCGCATTCGGCCGGGGGTCCGGGGGTCGCCTCCCGGGACAGCACAGCCTCAACGCCACGCAGGAGGCGGGCCGATGAGCGCGCGTACCACCAAGCCGCACGAGATCGTCGAGCGCGCTCTCGCACTGTCCCGGGCCGACGGCTGTGTCGTGATCGCCGACGAGCAGTCGACCGCCAACCTGCGCTGGGCGGGCAACTCGCTCACCACGAACGGTGTCACGCGCGGGCGCACGCTCACCGTCATCGCCACCGTGGACGGCGTGGAGGGCACCGCGTCCGGCGTGGTGTCCCGGTCCGCGGTGACCGTCGAGGAGCTGGAGCCTCTGGTGCGGGCCGCCGAGGCCGCCGCGCGGGGTGCCGGTCCCGCCGAGGACGCCCAGCCGCTGGTCACGGGAGTGGCGGGGACGACTGGGTCTCCCGATTTCACCGAGGCGCCCGCGGAGACCTCGTCCGCCGTGTTCGCCGACTTCGCGCCGGCGCTCGGAGAGGCGTTCGCACGCGCGCGTGCCGGTGGCCGGGAGCTGTACGGCTTCGCCAACCACGAGCTGGTGTCCAGCTATCTCGGCACGTCCACGGGCTTGCGGCTGCGGCACGACCAGCCCAACGGGACGCTGGAGCTCAACGCCAAGTCGCCGGACCGTACCCGCTCGGCGTGGGCGGGCCGCTCCACACGGGACTTCAAGGACGTCGACCCCGCGGCGCTCGACGCCGAGCTGGCGGTGCGGCTGGGCTGGGCCGAGCGGCGGCTCGAGCTGCCCGCCGGCCGGTACGAGACGCTGCTGCCGCCGACCGCCGTCGCGGACCTGCTGATCTACCAGCTGTGGTCGGCCTCCGGCCGGGACGCGACCGAGGGCCGCACGGTGTTCTCCAAGCCGGGCGGCGGCACCCGGGTCGGTGAGCGGCTGGCCGAACTGCCGCTGAGCCTGCGCAGCGACCCGAACGAGCCGGGGCTGGAGTCGGCGCCGTTCGTGATCGCGCACTCCTCCGGGGGCGACCAGTCGGTGTTCGACAACGGGCTGCCGCTGGCGGCCACCGACTGGGTGCGGGAGGGCAAGCTGAACCGGCTGACCACCAGCAGGCACAGCGCGGCCCTCAGCGGGCTGCCGGTGGCGCCGGCGATCGACAACCTGATCCTGGACGGCGGCGGCGACCGCTCTCTGGAGGAGATGGTCGCGGCCACAGGCCATGGTGGGCCCTGCCTGCTGCTGACCTGCCTGTGGTACATCCGCGAGGTGGACCCGGCGACCCTGCTGCTCACCGGTCTGACCCGGGACGGCGTCTACCTCGTCGAGAACGGCGAGGTCGTCGGCGAGGTCAACAACTTCCGGTTCAACGAGTCGCCGGTGGACCTGCTGGGCCGGGCCACGGAGGCGGGGCGTACGGAGAAGACGCTGCCCAGGGAGTGGGGCGACTGGTTCACCAGGGCCGCGATGCCCGCGATGCGGGTCCCCGATTTCAATATGAGTTCTGTCAGCCAGGGCGTATAACCTCGTAGGCGTTCGGAAACCGAAGAAGCACCGAGGAGACGCGAGAACCGTGACGGACATCGTCGACGAGCTGAAGTGGCGCGGGCTGTTCGCCCTGTCCACCGACGAGGACGCCTTGCGCAAGGCGCTCGCGGACGGTCCTGTCACGTTCTATTGCGGCTTCGACCCGACCGCGCCGTCACTGCACGTGGGACATCTGGTGCAGGTGCTCACGATGCGCCGGCTCCAGCAGGCCGGGCTCCGGCCGCTGGCGCTGGTGGGCGGGGCCACAGGACAGATCGGCGACCCCCGCCCGACGGCGGAGCGCACGCTGAACGACCCGGAGACGGTGTCCGGCTGGGTGGAGCGGCTGCGTGGCCAGATCGAGCCGTTCCTGTCCTTCGAGGGCGAGAACGCGGCCACGATGGTCAACAACCTCGACTGGACGCAGAACCTGTCCGCGATCGAGTTCCTGCGGGACATCGGCAAGCACTTCCGCGTCAACAAGATGCTGACGAAGGACTCCGTCGCGCGGCGGCTGGAGTCCTCCGAGGGCATCAGCTACACGGAGTTCAGCTACCAGATTCTGCAGGGCATGGACTTCCTCCAGCTGTACCGGCGCTACGGCTGCACGCTCCAGCAGGGCGGCAGCGACCAGTGGGGCAACCTCACGGCCGGGCTCGACCTGATCCACCGCCTGGAGCCGGACGCCGAGGCGCACGCGCTGGCGACGCCGCTGATGACGAAGGCGGACGGCACCAAGTTCGGCAAGACCGAGGGCGGAGCCGTCTGGCTCGACCCGGAGATGACCACGCCGTACGCGTTCTACCAGTTCTGGCTGAATGTGGATGACCGGGACATCTCGACCTACCTGCGCATACTGTCCTTCAAGTCCCGCGAGGAGCTGGAGGCGCTGGAGCAGCAGACGGCGGAGCGTCCGCAGGCGCGCGCCGCGCAGCGTGCCCTGGCGGAGGAGCTGACGACGCTGGTGCACGGCGCCGGTCAGACGGCCGCCGTGATCGCCGCGTCGAAGGCGCTGTTCGGTCAGGGTGAGCTGGCGGAGCTGGACGAGCGGACGCTGACGGCGGCCCTCTCGGAGGTGCCGCACGTCCGGGTCGCCGAGCTCGGTCCGGTCGTCGACCTGTTCGCCGAGGTCGGCCTGGTGCCCAGCAAGTCGGCCGCGCGGCGCACGGTGAAGGAGGGCGGCGCCTACGTGAACAACGTCAAGGTCACCGCCGAGGACGCCGTGCCCGCGAAGGAGGATCTGCTGCACGGCCGCTGGCTGGTGCTGCGCCGGGGCAAGAAGAACCTGGCGGCGGTGGAGCTCACGGCCGCCTGAGCACACCGCTCGGGCGCAGCATGTGAACGTCCTCACGCGACATGACGGGGCGGTCTCCGGGGGTGTGGGGCGCCCCGCGTTTCCGGAGGCTGTCTCCCGTCGTTGCGTCGCCGGGGCCCGGTGCGTCGTACTCCGACCTACACGGTGGACGCGGTGTGCCCGGCGTACGTCAGGTCCGCTGTGTGCGCTTGCCCCTCATCTGCATGTACAGCATGTCGACGAAGAAGACGATGACGACCGCCGCCACCAGCTGGAAGATGTGCCGGCCCCAGTCGATGCCCGGCGTCTCCGCGATCCCGAAGCCCCGCGCGATGGCGTTGCCCGCGATGGCGCCGAGGATGCCGCAGATGGTGGTCAGCCACAGCGGGCTGTGCTGCTTCCCCGGGATGATCGCCTTCGCGATCAGACCGAGCACGAACCCCACGATGATCGCCCACAACCAGCCCATGGCTGCCTCCTGGTGCGCCTTGACACGAACATTACGGCCAGTGTCGGCCCGGATCCTTTACGCCGCATGTCGGCCGTACCGTACGCACCGCGGCGCAGGCTGGACGGACACGCCGGGGTCCGGGCCCGGGACACGGACGGGGGCACGGGCCGGGCGCCCCGGTCTCGTGGGCGGTGGGGACGCGGCGTAACGTGGTGACGTGCGGGCCCGGGTCCCGGCCTGTCGCAGGACGGCCGGAGGCAGGGAAAGTCCGATTCGGGCGGATGGTGGAACGCGATGTGGAAGCAGCATGGCAGCGGCGGCGTCCAGGTGTTCCGGATCACCGGCGCCAGAACGGGTCTCCAGGAAGATGTACGCGGGCGGCAGCGCCGGTATGTGATCTCGATGATCGTTCGTACGATTTCGGTCGTCCTCGCGGCCACACTCTGGAACGTGGAACGGCCCGTCGCGATCGTGGCGCTGGCTCTCGGCATGCTGCTGCCGTACGTCGCAGTGGTGATCGCCAACGCCGGACGCGAAAACGCGCCGTCGCTGCCGTCGGCTTATCTGACGCCGCAGATGCGGCCGATGATCACATCTTCACGGACGAATGACGGTCCGGCGGAATCCAGGACGGAAGATGTGGCGCCCGAGCCCACTCCGGGCGCACGAACGGAGCGGCCCGAGTCGTCATGACCTTTGGGACATGACCATGACCAGCCGCAAGCGGAAGACACTAACCCGCCAAGCTCAAGAAATGCTCAGATCAATCGTGTTGTTCCGGTGCCGGGGGCGGGGGGACCCGTGACATACTTCGTACGCGCTCCGCATCCCCCGTCGGAGCGACGGACCGACGCCGGGCAGCTCCCCCCGTGGCTGCTCGGCGTCGCCTTTTCCCCCTCTTCTTTCCCTGCCTCTTCCCTCGCCTTCTTCTCCCGCTTCCGCCCTTTCGCGCGGGCCGTCGCACTGCGCCGCTCGGGTTAGGGTCGGCGGTGTGATGGACCCTGATCCCGAGACGCCGATCTGTTCCGCGAAGGGCTGCCGTGCCGCCGCCGTGTGGGTGCTCGCCTGGAACAACCCGAAGCTGCACACGCCGGAGCGCCGCAAGACCTGGCTCGCGTGCGAGGAGCACCGGGAGCATCTGTCGCAGTTCCTCGGCGTGCGCGGGTTCCTGAAGGACGTCGTGCGCTTCGAGGAGTGGGAGGCGCCCGAAGGGGCGTAGGGCCTGAGGCCGCTCCGGCGGGCTCTCGGATTCTCTGGGCGGAGCTCAGCCGCCGATCGCCGACATCGGGCGGTCCGGCTGGACGAAGGCCGGGTCGTCGAGGCCGGCGCCCGCCTTCTTGCCCCACATCGCCAGCTTCCAGATCCGGGCGATCTCCTCGTCGGGGGCGTCGGAGCGCAGGGCGGTGCGCAGGTCCGTCTCCTCGGAGGCGAACAGGCACGTGCGGATCTGTCCGTCGGCGGTGAGGCGGGTGCGGTCGCAGGCCGCGCAGAACGGCCGGGTGACGGTAGCGATGACGCCGACGCGATGCGGGCCGCCGTCGACCAGCCAGCGCTCGGCCGGGGCCGAGCCCCGGGCCTCGTCGCCCTCGGGGGTCAGCTCGAAGCGGGTGCGCAGGGAGGTGAGGATGTCGCCGGCGGTGATCATGCCGTCGCGCTTCCAGCCGTGCTGGGCGTCCAGCGGCATCTGCTCGATGAAGCGCAGCTCGTAGTCGTGTTCCACGGCCCAGGCGAGCAGGTCGGGGGCCTCGTCGTCGTTGAGCCCCGGCATCAGGACCGAGTTGACCTTCACCGGGGTCAGACCGGCCTCGCGGGCCGCGTACAGGCCGTCGAGCACGTCCTGGTGGCGGTTGCGGCGGGTGAGGGTCTTGAAGACGTCCGGGCGGAGCGTGTCCAGGGAGACGTTGACCCGGTCCAGGCCGGCCTTCTTCAGGGCCTCCGCCGTGCGCCGCAGGCCGATGCCGTTGGTGGTGAGGGACATCTGGGGGCGGGGCTCCAGGGCGGCGACGCGCTCGACGATGCCGACCAGGCCGGGGCGGAGCAGGGGCTCACCGCCGGTGAAGCGGACCTCCTCGATGCCGAGGGAGGTGACGGCGATGCCGACGAGGCGGACGATCTCGTCGTCCGTCAGCAGGTCGGGCTTGGCCAGCCACTGCAGGCCCTCCTCGGGCATGCAGTAGGTGCACCGCAGATTGCACCGGTCGGTCAGTGACACCCTCAGGTCGGTGGCCACCCGGCCGTACGTGTCGATGAGCACGCGGCCCCCCTCCCTCCACTCGGATCACTCATGCTCCGTACCTGTGAGCCTACGTGACGCCACCGACAAGCCGCAGCGCCCCGATGCCACGAGATGCACGACGGCCGCGTCGCAGGGACCTGCGGGGTCCCTGCGACGCGGCCGGAAAGGGTGTCGACCGGGTCGGTCAGTGGGCGCCGGTGCCGGTCAGCGACCGGACCTCCAGCTCCGCGAACTTCTTGACGTCGGGCTCCTCCTTCGACAGGACGGTGCCGAGCCAGCCCATCAGGAAGCCGAACGGGATGGAGATGATGCCCGGGTTCTTCAGCGGGAACCACGCGAAGTCGACATCGGGGAACATCGCCTTGGGGTCGCCGGAGACGACGGGTGAGAACAGCACCAGGCCGACGGCCACGATGAGACCGCCGTAGATCGACCACAGCGCGCCCTGGGTGGTGAACCGCTTCCAGAACAGGCTGTAGAGGATCGTCGGCAGGTTGGCGGAGGCGGCGACCGCGAAGGCCAGCGCGACCAGACCGGCCACGTTCAGGTCGCGGGCGAGGGCGCCCAGACCGATGGAGACGACGCCGATGAAGATGGTCGCCCAGCGGGCCGCGCGGACCTCCTCCGCACCGGTGGCCTTCCCCTTGCGGATGACGTTGGCGTAGATGTCGTGCGCGAAGGAGGACGACGAGGCGAGGGTGAGGCCCGCGACCACGGCAAGGATCGTGGCGAAGGCGACCGCCGAGATGGTGGCGAGCAGGATCGCGCCCCAGGTCGAGTCGACGCCGCCCAGGTGCAGAGCGAGCAGCGGGGCGGCCGTGTTGCCGGACGGGTTCGAGGCGATGATCTCGTCCCGCGAGATGAGCGCCGCGGCACCGAAGCCGAGCGCGATGGTCATCAGGTAGAAGCCGCCGATGATGCCGATGGCCCAGTTCACGGACTTACGGGCGGCCTTGGCGTTGGGCACCGTGTAGAAGCGGATCAGGATGTGCGGCAGGCCGGCGGTGCCGAGCACCAGGGCGATGCCGAGGGAGATGAAGTCCAGCTTGGTGGTGCCGCTCGCACCGTACTGCAGGCCGGGCTCCAGGAAGGACGCACCCGCACCGCTGTTGTCGGCGGCCTTGCCCAGCAGGTCGGAGATGTTGAAGTTGAACTTCAGCAGCACCAGGAAGGTGATCAGGATGGTGCCGCCGATGAGGAGCACGGCCTTGACCATCTGCACCCAGGTGGTGCCCTTCATGCCGCCGATGGAGACGTACACGACCATCAGGACGCCGACGAGGGCGACGATCAGGATCTTGCCGGCGTCGGAGGTGATGCCGAGCAGCAGCGAGACGAGCACGCCGGCGCCCGCCATCTGGGCCAGCAGGTAGAAGATCGAGACGACGATGGTGGAGGTGCCGGCGGCGGTGCGCACGGGACGTTGGCGCATGCGGTAGGCGAGGACGTCGCCCATCGTGTAGCGGCCGGAGTTGCGCAGGGGCTCGGCGACCAGGAGCAGGGCGACCAGCCAGGCGACGAGGAATCCGATGGAGTAGAGGAAGCCGTCGTAGCCGAAGAGGGCGATGGCGCCCGCGATGCCGAGGAAGGACGCGGCCGACATGTAGTCGCCGGAGACCGCGAGTCCGTTCTGGAAGGCACTGAACTGGCGTCCGCCCGCGTAGAAGTCGGCGGCGTCCTTGGTCTGCCGGCCGGCCCACACGGTGATGCCGAGGGTCGCGAGGACGAACAGCGCGAACAGGGTGATGATGAGCGGGCGGTGCTCGCTCGCCTCGTTCGCGGCGAGCTGGACGGTGGTGATCGAGGGGCTCATGCGCCGCCCTCCATACGCGTCTTGATGGCCTCGGCCTTGGGGTCGAGATGGGTGGCGGCGTGCCGGGAGTACCACCACGCGATGAGGAACGTGGTGACGAACTGCAGGATGCCGAAGACGAGGGCGACGTTGATGTTGCCGAACAGCTTGGTGCCCATGAAGTCGCCCGCGTAGTTCGAGAGCAGCACGTACAGCAGGTACCAGACGATGAAGCCGACGGTCACGGGGAAGGCGAAGGAGCGGTAGGAGCGGCGCAGTTCACCGAACTCAGCGCTCTCCTGCACCTCGGTGAACTCCTCGGGTGTGGGGAGTTTGTGTTCCTCTGCTGAGGGGGGCGGTGCTTCGGCGGCCACGAAGTCTCCTCGCATTGCGGGTGCGTTCGGATGGGGACGGGGGCGAGTGTCCTCGCGCTCCCTGCACAACGTCACGGCGCCGCGCGAGGACCGGTTCAACCCTGCGTGCTTCTTTTGCGCGGACGTTTACCGAAGACACAACCGAGAAAACGTTGCTGGCCGGCGGGCGCGCGGGATAGCTTCGCCCTGCACCACCCGTCATGTACCTGCCCGAGCACCATCTGTGCCTCGGGCCGGTTTTGTTTCCGGATGATGTGGAGATCCCATGGCTCATCTGCGTTCCAGACGCCGACTCGCCCTCGCCGTGCCCGTCGCGCTGTCCCTGACCGTCTCGCTCGGCTTCCTGCCGGCGGCGGCCTCGGCGGCTCCGCAGGCGGCATCGACGGCAGCTGACCGGGCGAACGAGCAGGCGACGGAGCGGGCGACAAACGCCCCCGGTCTGGCGTACGTCGTCAACACCAGGACGGACCGCCACACGATCGCGTCGGTGAAGAAGGCGGTCGCCGCGGCCGGCGGGACCGTCGTGGTCACGCACGACCGGATCGGTGTGATCGTCGCCCACTCGGCGAACCCCGGCTTCGCCCAGAAGATGCGCACCGTGCGCGGGGTGCAGACGGCCGGAGCGACCCGCACCGCACCGCTGGTCCCCGCGGGGACGACGGACGTGGGCGCGGCGGACTACGTGACGGCCGAGGAGGCCGCCAGGACGCGGGCCGCCTCCGCGCGGACCCCCGGCAGCGAGCCGCTCGAGGCCGACCAGTGGGACCTGCGCGCGATCGGCGCCGACAAGGCCGCGCGGATCAACCCGGGCAGCCGCAAGGTGACCGTCGCCGTGATCGACACCGGCGTTGACGACTCCCACCCCGACCTCGCGCCGAACTTCTCCGCCGCACAGTCGGCCAACTGCGTCGGCGGCAAGGCGGACACCCGTAAGGGCGCCTGGCGCCCGTACACGGACGAGGACTACCACGGCACCCATGTGGCCGGTGAGATCGCCGCGGCCCGCAACGGCATCGGCGTCGCCGGTGTCGCGCCCGGCGTCAAGGTCGCGTCCATCAAGGTGAGCGACCCGGACAACGGGCTGTTCTACCCGGAGAACGTCGTCTGCGCCTTCGTGTTCGCCGCCGACCACGGCGTGGAGATCACGAACAACAGCTACTACGTCGACCCGTGGCTCTACAACTGCATGGACGACCCGGACCAGCGGGCGATCGTCGACGCGGTCAACCGGGCCCAGCTGTACGCGCAGCGCAAGGGCACCCTGCACGTCTCCTCGGCCGGCAACTCCAACCACGACCTGGCGTCGCACGCGATCGACGACGCCTCCAGCCCCAACGACACCACACCGGTCGAGCGCACCATCGACCCGTCCGAGTGCTTCGACCTGCCGACCCAGCTCCCGGGCGTGGTCACGGTCAGCGCGACGGGCGTGCAGAACCTCAAGTCGTACTACTCCACGTACGGCAAGGGCGTCGTCGACGTGGCCGCACCCGGCGGCGACGGACGCTACCAGACGCCCGACACCCCGTCGAAGAACGGCCGCATCCTGTCCACCATGCCGAACGGCGCGTACGCCTTCCTGCAGGGCACGTCGATGGCCGCGCCGCACGCCGCCGGTGTCGCCGCGCTGCTGAAGTCCAGGCACCCGGGGGCGACCCCGGCCCAGCTGCAGGCGCTGCTGAAGGCGCAGGCGAACAACCCGGGCTGCCCGGCGTCGTACGACCAGGACGGCGACGGCGTGCAGGACGCGACGTGCGAGGGCGGCAGCCGGGTCAACGGCTTCTACGGCTCCGGCATCGTCGACGCGCTGCGCGCGGTGAAGCGGTGACGCGGTGACGCGGTGACGCGGTGACGCGTTATTCGTCCTGCGGGGCCTGTGGGTGAGTGAGAGGGGGCCGGGCGATCATTCGTCCGGCCCCCTCGCTGCCTGCCGACCGATAGCGCATAGTGCACCCATGACCGACACCGACCGCCCCTCCCCCGGCTCCTGCATCGGTTCCGGCCCCGGGCTCGCCGCCGCCTGGTCGTCGTTGGGCGGAGACCCCGCTCTCCTCGCGCGCGTGACGACCGTCGAGCGGCCCGAGGCGCTTCCCGCGCGGCTGCCGGTACGGGAGTTGGCGCGCGCCTGTGTGGGCGCGTGCGCGCTGGCCGCGGCCGAACTGGGTGCGCGGCGGGCGGGATCTGTTCGTCCCGGTCATCCACCGGACCTCGCAGTGCCCGCCGTGCGGGTGGACGACGGAGCGGTGGCGGCGGCGTTCGTCAGTGAGCGGCATCTGCTGGTCGACGGGCGGGCCCCGACGGCCTTCGCCCCGCTGTCGCGTTTCTGGCGCACGGCGGACGGATGGGTGCGTACGCACGCCAACTACCCGCACCACCGGGCCCGGTTGCTCGCCGCGCTGGGTGCGTCCGACGACCCGGAGGCGGTGGCGGCTGCACTGGCCGGGTGGTCGGCCGCAGAGGTCGAGGCGACCGTGTACGCCGCCGGGGGCCTCGCCGTCGCACTGCGGACGCCCGCCGAGTGGACGGCACACGAGCAGGCGGCGGCGGTGGCGCGGCGCCCGCTGGTGGAGTGCGGGCGGCTGGATTCCGCCCCCGCGCGGACACTCACCCCCGTGGACCGTGATCCCCTGCTGCCCGCCGCGGGACTGCGGGTGCTGGATCTGACCCGGGTCGTCGCGGGCCCCGTCGCCACCCGCACGCTCGCCCTGCTCGGCGCGGACGTGCTGCGCCTGGACCCGCCGGGGCTGCCCGAACTCCCCGACCAGCACACCGACACGGGGTTCGGGAAGCGCTCGGCCCTGCTGGATCTGCCGGCCGGCCGGGACACGTTCGAGGAACTGCTCGCGGCGGCGGACGTGGTGGTCACCGGGTACCGGCCGCGGTCCCTGGACCGCCTCGGGCTGAGCGCCGGGGCACTGGCCGAGCGCCGGCCCGGGGTGGTCGTGGCCCAGCTGTCGGCGTGGGGGACGCACGGGCCGTGGGGCGACCGGCGCGGCTTCGACAGCCTGGTGCAGGCGGCCACGGGGATCGCGGTGAGCGAGGGGTCGGCCGGGCGTCCGGGGGCGCTCCCGGCGCAGGCCCTCGACCACGGCACCGGGTACCTGCTGGCGGCGGCGGTGCTGCGGGCGCTGACCGAGCAGGCGGACGAGGGCGGCAGCCGGTTCGTACGACTGGCGCTGGCGCGGACGGCGGCCTGGCTGCTGGAGGGAGCGCCCACGCGTGCGCCGGGCGGCGATCGGACCGCGGCAGCCCTCGGCCCCACCTCCGCCCCGGCCCCCGTCCCGGCCGCGGGCGGGTCCGCCGACGACTGGCTCGCGGAGACGGACAGCGCCCTGGGGAGACTGCGGTACGCCCGGTCCCCGGTGTCGTTCGCCGACGGCCCCCGTGACTGGACCCGTCCGCCCGGGCCATGGGGGGCCGACGCGGCCCGGTGGGGGTGAGGGAGACGGCGACGGACAGTCGACCGGGGCAGTAAATGCGGCCTTGCCAGGAAATGCACCCCACCCCTTCCACCCCGCGCTTGCCCGTTCTGTGAGCCCTTGTGAAGATCCTGGGGTGACTCTGACAAACCCCACGTCCGGGACGACCGGTGCGCACAGGGGCGCGCGGCGTCCTGGCACCGGCCCGGCCGTCGCCGTCATCGTGCTGGTGGCGCTGGCCGCGCTGATACCGCTCCTCGGCCCGTCCCCGGCCCTGCACGACACCGGTGAGGCCGCCGCGCCCGGCACCGGCGGCATAGCCCTGCTCCGGACGGTGCTGTTCGCGGCGCTGGCCGTACCCGTCGGCGAGCTGTTCGTGAGACGGCTGCTGCGTTCCGTGCCCCACGCTCCCCCGGCCGTGCCGCGCAACTGGTCCACCGTCGCGAACTCCGTCGGTTTCGTGGCCGCTCTCGGGCTCGCCTGCGTCGTGGCCACCGGGAACCTGGTTCCCGACAGCCTCGCCGCCATCGACGTGGGCAGCCTGTACGACTCGCGGGAGGGCAAGCTCGCCCTCCTGGAGGTCAACGCGTTCCTCGCCGCGGCCCTGTGCGCCGCCTCCGGCCGTCCGGGTTCGCAGGTCTGGCCGCTGGCCGCGGTCGTCGCCGCCGAGGCCCTGCGCGCGCACCCCGAGACCGAGTACACCCCGCTGATCGGCTCCGGGCTGACGTTGATCCATCTGGTCTGCGCCTCGCTCTGGGCGGGCGGCCTGCTGTACGCGCTGCGCACGATGCGCGCGTGGCGGGGCTCGGCGGCGGGCGCCGTGCTGCTGGGGCTGTACGCGCGCGTGGCGGCCCTTCTGCTCGTCGCCCTCACGGCGACCGGGGTATGCAGTTCGCTGCGCCGGATGCCGCCGGAGTCGATCCTGGAGCAGCTGACGGACACGGCGTACGGGCGTGTCCTGCTCGCCAAGGTGATCCTGATGACCGGGGTCGCGGCCCTCGCCCTGTGGGCCAGGATCCGGCTGGCCCGCGCGGCCGATCCGCTGAGCGCCCGTGCCCCCGCGCGGGCAGAGGCGTACGTTCTGGCCCTGGTGGTGGCGGTGTCGGGCCTCCTGACGGCGCTGCCGGTGCCGATCCGCTGGTGAGGGGCGGTCGGTGGGGGGTCTCCCTCGCCGCCCTGGGCACGGACACCGGGCACAGGCGTTCCGGCCGGGGCCCGGCCCTCCCTCCCCGTGGCCCCCGGCAGCGTCCCCGCCAGGCAGGTCAGGCCCATGGCCAGGGCGTCGCCCGCCGTATTGCGCAGGACCGGCCTTCCGGATTGCGCAGGACCGGCCTTCCGGGCGCCGCCCGCCCAGGCGGGCGCTGCTCCGGCCGGTGAGGACGAGGGCGGTCGGCGCGCACCGGTGGCACCGTCGGAGGCGGTACCCGGCACGCCTCTCCGGGCATTCCCGGCACCGAACAGGCATGCCCCGCGCGATGCCTGACGGGCAGGGCTGTCGGCGGGGGCCCGTATCCTCGTGAACCATGCTCGAAGACCTCACGACCGAAGCGCCCTCCCCCACCGCGTGGCCGGCCACGTATCCGCAGGGATACGCGGTCGTCGACGTGGAGACCACGGGGCTCGCCCGGGACGACCGCATCATCTCGGCAGGCGTCTACCAGCTGGACGCGCGCGGTGAGGTCGAGGACCACTGGTACACGGTGGTCGATCCGGAGCGGGACCCCGGCCCGGTGTGGATCCACGGTCTGACGAGCGAGGCGCTCCGAGGGGCGCCCCTCTTCACCGACATCGCCGGGGAGTTCGCCACCCGGCTGGAGGGCCGGGTGCTCGTCGCGCACAACGCCGTCTTCGACTGGCAGATGATCGCCCGCGAGTACGCGCGCGCCCGCGCGCAGGTGCCGGTGAAGCAGCGGTTGTGCACGATCGCCCTCTCCAAGGAGCTCGCGCTGCCGCTGCCCAATCACAAACTGGAGTCGCTCGCCGCGCACTTCGGCGTGATCCAGCAGCGCGCGCACCACGCGCTGGACGACGCCCGGGTGCTGGCGGAGGCCTTCCGGCCCAGCCTGCGGACCGCGGCGGCGCGTGGCGTACGGCTGCCGCTGCACGAGTGCCTGCCGCTGACGGAGTGGACGGACCGGCCCCGTGTCGGGCAGGAGGCGGGTCACGGCAGCGGCTACCGGCCCACCAGTTGGCGCCCGTCCCGCAAGCGGCCGACGTGCCCGTATCCCAACCCGGGCCGGTACGAACCGGGCAAGCCCCTCAAGCAGGGCATGCGGGTCGCCTTCTCCGGCGACACCTCCGTGGAGCGGGACCTGCTGGAGGACCGGGCGACCGAGGCCGGGCTGCATGTCGCCACCAGCATCTCCCGGCTGACCAGCCTCCTGGTCACCAACGATCCGGACTCGGGCACGTCCAAGGTGGTCAAGGCCCGGCAGTACGGCACCCCGGTCATGGACGAGGCGGCGTTCGGACAGCTGCTGCGCGACGTCGAACCCGCACCGGAGGGCTGACCCCGTACGCCCGGACAGCCCCTAACTGCTCACCCTGCCGACCTTGTCCACGATGCCGGCCTTTCCTTCCGCGCGGGCGCAGTGCGCTCCGCAGTACCAGTGGCCGTCGACCTCGACGCCCTGGCCGATGATCTGCACCCGGCAGTGCTCACAGATCGGGGCCATGCGATGAATCGCACAGGCGAACGAATCGAATACGTGGGCGGAACCATCCTGGGTCGTGACGGTGAACGCCAGCGCATAGTCGTTCCCGCACACTTCGCAACATGTCATAAACCGCATCGTTGGGGCCGGGTGGGGCACTGGCAAGCCGACGGGGGCTGCTGCCCGAAGGTTCTACCCGGTCGGCGCAGCGGTCGCGGAGGGAGTCACTTCACCTCCATCAGCGCAAGGCCTCTCGTCCGACCGGTCCTCGGTGAGGGGCGAGGCCTCAGCGAGCCACTCCTCAAGCCGTTCTTCCTTCGTCACGACGCCCCTCCGGTAATGAATGAATTCGTGGAGAAGCACGGCGTGCGCCTGTTCGCGGCCCTGGCCGCTGCCACTGCGGCCCTACTCGGTGCGGGGGAGATCGCCCAGCGTGCCGAGAACCGAAAAACGCCCCTGAAAACCGCCGCCGGGCACCTCCAGCTGATGCAGCTCTGCTCTCCGACGTCACACCGGCTGATGTCACACCGGCTGATGCCACACCGCCCCCCCGGACCTCAGAATCCGGGGTTCTGCTGCTTCGGTTCACCGCATGGCCCCGATCCGCGAGCACTGCCGGGTGCAGATCATCGGCCAGGAAGTGGAGGCCGACGGCCACCGGTACCGCGGCTCCCACTGCGCCCGCGCGGAGGGAAGGGCGGGGATCGACGCCCGGGTGTGAGGACGTACCCGCCTGAATGCACCCCGCGGCCCTGGTTGTACGGTCGTGGGGTGTACCGCTTCCTGTTGTCCCGCCAGTGGGTGATCCTCACTCTGCTGGCGCTCGTGCTCATCCCGACGATGGTCGAGCTGGGCTTCTGGCAGTTGCACCGTCACGAACGCCGGGTCGCGCTGAACCAGGTGATCGCCGACTCCCTGGCGGCGAAGCCGGTGCCCGTCGAGTCACTGACCGTGCCCGGGGCGAAGGTCGACGACGACGACCGGTACCGCAGGGTGACGGCGAAGGGCCGCTTCGACGCCTCCGACGAGGTCGTCGTGCGCCGCCGCACCAACGCGGACGAGGAGGTCGGCTACCACGTCCTGACCCCCTTCGTCCTCGACGACGGCAAGGTCCTGCTGGCCAACCGGGGCTGGATCCCCGCGGACGGTCCGAGCCAGACCGCGTTCCCGAAGGTTCCCGCACCGCCCGAGGGCGAACTCACCATCACCGGGCGGCTGATGCAGGACCAGACGACCGAGGACAGCGGCATCAAGAACCTCCAGGGCCTGCCGGACCGGCAGATCATGCTGATCAACAGCGAACTGGAGGCCGACCGGCTCGGCAGGCAGGTCCTCGGCGGCTACGTCGACCTGACCGACCCCGCGCCGGGCGGTGACACCCCGCAGCCGATCCCCTCGCCCGAGCACGACGAGATCGGCCCCCACATGGCGTACGCCGTCCAGTGGTGGCTGTTCGCCGCGGGCGTCCCCGTCGGCTGGGTCGTCCTCGTCCGCCGCGAGACCCGGGAGCGGGCGGAGAAGGCGGAGCGGGAGGCGGCCGGTACGGCGGACGCCGAGGACACGGAGGACACCGAACCCGCGGCGGTGTAGCCCGTCACTCACCCGGCTCCACCCGGATTGCCACTCCCGGTGGCCGGGCATCCGCACCTCGTGCACCGTATCGAGGACTACGCGCTCATCGGCGACGAACAGACCGCTGCCCTGGTGGGCGCGGACGGCTCGGTCGACTGGCTCTGCCTGCCCCGCTTCGACTCCGGCGCCTGCTTCGCCCGGCTGCTCGGCGACGAGGGCAACGGTCACTGGCGCATCGCGCCCGTGGGCGCCGAGCGGTACACGCGCCGCGCCTACCGCCGGGACACCCTCGTCCTGGACACGGAGTGGGAGACCGACGAGGGCCTGGTGCGCGTCACGGACCTGATGCCGCAGCGCGACCGCGCGCCCGATCTGGTGCGCATCGTCGAGGGCGTACGCGGGGAGGTGACCGTCCGCAGCACGCTCCGGCTGCGTTTCGACTACGGCTCGGTGGTGCCCTGGGTGCGCAGGACGAACGGCCACCGGGTGGCGGTCGCCGGGCCGGACTCGGCGTGGCTGCGCAGTGTGCCGGAGGTTCCCACCTGGGGCGAGGACCGCGGCACGCACTCCGAGTTCACGGTCACGCCGGGCGAGCGGGTCGCGTTCGTCCTCACCTGGCACCCGTCCCACGAGCCGCGCCCGCCGCTGGTGGACCCGTACTCCTCGCTGCGGCACAGCATCGCCGACTGGCGTGCGTGGGCGTCCCGCTGCCGTTACGACGGACCGTACCGGGACGCGGTCGTGCGGTCCCTGATCACGCTCAAGGCGCTCACCTACTCGCCGACGGGCGGCATCGTCGCCGCGCCCACCACCTCGCTGCCGGAGGAACCGGGCGGGGTGCGCAACTGGGACTACCGCTTCTGCTGGCTGCGCGACTCCACGCTGACCCTGAACGCGCTGCTGGCGGCCGGCTACCAGGACGAGGCGGAGGCATGGCGCAACTGGCTACTGCGCGCGGTCGCGGGCGACCCGGCCGATCTTCAGATCATGTACGGAGTGGCGGGCGAGCGGCGGCTGCCCGAGTCCGAACTGCCGTGGCTGTCCGGCTTCGACGGCGCCACTCCGGTACGGGTCGGGAACGACGCCGTCAACCAGCTCCAGCTGGACGTGTACGGAGAGGTCGTGGACTCGCTGGCACTGGCCCGCCGATCGGGCCTGTCCCCGCACCCGAACATGTGGGCGCTGCAGAGGGTGCTGCTGGACTTCCTCCGCTCGGCCTGGCGGCAGCCGGACGAGGGCCTGTGGGAGGTGCGCGGCGGCCGGCGGCACTTCGTGCACTCGAAGGTGATGGTGTGGGTGGCCGCCGACCGTGCCGTGCGCGCCCTGGAGGAGAGCCCGGACCTCGAGGGCGACGTCGAGGACTGGCGCGCGTTGCGCGACGAGGTGCACCGTGACGTGTGCGAGAAGGGGTACGACCCCGAGCGGAACACCTTCACCCAGTCCTACGGCTCGCGGGAACTCGACGCCGCGCTGCTGCTGATCCCCCGGCTGGGCTTCCTGCCGCCCGACGACCCCCGGGTGCTCGGCACCGTCGACGCGATCCACGCGGAGCTGGGGCGGGACGGGTTCGTCCGCCGCTACACCGCGGACGCCACCGGCGTCGACGGCCTGCCCGGCGTGGAGGGCACCTTCCTGGTGTGCTCGTTCTGGCTCGCGGACGCCCTGCACATGACGGGCCGGACGGCACAGGCGCGCGAGCTGTTCGAACGGCTGCTGGGACTCGCCAACGACGTGGGGCTGCTGGCGGAGGAGTACGACCCCGTCGGCGAGAGGCTGCTGGGCAACTTCCCGCAGGCGTTCAGTCACATCGGTCTGGTGAACACCGCTCTCGCCCTGTTCGGGAACGAGGAGGCAGGATAGGGGCCATGGATCTTGGACTGAAGGACCGGGTGTACATCGTCACCGGGGCGACCCGCGGGCTGGGCAACGCCACCGCGCGCGAGCTGGTCGCCGACGGCGCGAAGGTGGTCGTCACGGGACGGGAGGAGAAGAGCGTCGCCGAGGCGGCCGCGGATCTGGGGCCGAACGCGGTCGGTGTGGCGGTCGACAACGCCGACCCCGAGGCGGCGGCGCGGCTGATCGCGACCGCGCGTGAGCGGTTCCACCGTTTCGACGGCGTCCTCGTCAGCGTGGGCGGTCCCCCTCCCGGGTTCGTCGCCGACACCACCGACGAGCAGTGGCGGTCGGCGTTCGACTCGGTGTTCCTGGGCGCGGTACGACTGGCCCGTGCCGCCGCCGCGGAGCTGGGCGAGGGCGGCGTCATCGGCTTCGTGCTGTCCGGCTCGGTGTACGAGCCGCTCCCCGGCCTGACCATCTCCAACGGGCTGCGCCCGGGGCTGGCCGGCTTCGCCAAGTCCCTCGCGGACGAGCTGGGCCCGCGCGGCATCCGTGTCGTGGGTGTGCTCCCGGGACGCATCGACACGGACCGCGTCCGTGAGCTCGACTCCCTCTCCGCCGACCCGGAGGCCACCCGCCAGGCGGCCCGGTCCCGTATCCCGCTGCGCCGCTACGGCACCCCCGCGGAGTTCGGCCGCGCCGCGGCCTTCCTCCTCTCCCCGGCCGCCTCCTACGTCACGGGCGTCATGGTCCCGGTGGACGGCGGGGTGCGGCACGGGTTCTGAGGACCGTTCCGGAGGCGGGGCCGCGCGGAACGGTCCGGTCAGCGGCGCAGCAAGAGCGAGGTCACGCGCAGCCGGCCGCTGTGGATCCACACGTCGGAGTACTCCACCGGCCGCCCGTCGTCCAGATAGGTGACCTGCTGGAGGTACTGCACCGGGCTGCCCTGTTCCACGGCCAGGGCGCGGGCGGTCTCCTCGGTGGCCGCCTCGGCGCTGAACGTGCGACGGGCGGTGGCGATCCGGAGACCGAACGTGCCCTCCAGCTCGCCGAAGAGGCTCGAGGACGTGAAGTCCGCCCGCTCGATGCCGGGCGCGAGGTCGGCCCGCACGAAGTTGAACAGGAGCGCGACCGGGCCCTCGGGGATGGTGCGCACCCGCACCAGGCGCAGTACCTGGGCGTCGGGGGAGGTCAGGTCGAGCAGGGCGGCGACGGGCCGGGGCGGGGTGATCAGGGAGCACTCCCGCACTTCGGTGGTGGCGACGACGCCCTGGCTGGCGAAGTCCTCCGAGAGGGTGCTCAGCTTCTGGGCGATCGACGGTTCGATGACCGTGGACGTGACGAACGTGCCGCGTCCGCGGACCTGCCTCAGCAGCCCTTCCTCGATGAGGGTCGTCAGGGCGCGGTGCACCGTGCCGCGGCTGACGCCGAACTCCTGGGCCAGTTCGGGCTCGCTCTTGAGCCGGTAGTGCGCCGGCCACTCACCGCTCGCGATGCGCAGTCGGATGTGTTCCGAGATCTGCACGTGGATCGCGGTGGGGACGTTGCGCCGGATGCCCGGAAGACCCCCTTCGTCGGCCGTCACGGTCACGCGTCTCCTCTCCACGGTGGATGTGCCGTGCCCCGGCCGAAGGAGGCCGGGGCACGGCGACTGGTCGGTCACAGCCGGCCGGCGGCTGGTCAGTAGCTGACGGTGTGGTCGCCGCCGGTGTCGGTGACGATCGCCTTGCCGGCACTCGTACCGAGCAACGAGGCACCGGCACGCAGGAGTTCCAGGGACTGGCGGTAGGACTTGATGGACCCCGACGCCTTCACACGGACACCGTCACGGGCCCGGTCGACAAGGTAGCGGACGCTGTCCGGGCCGGCCGTCTCGATCTGTCCGCTGCTGGCGTTCTTGAGGTAGGCGACGCCGGCCTCCATGGCCAGTTCGACGGCGGCCTCCTTCTCCTGCGCGCTGAGCAGTGGCAGTTCCAGCATGACCTTGACCGGGCCGCCGAAGGCGCGGACCACACCCGCGATGTCCTCGCGGAACTCATCGTACTTGCCGCTCTTGAGCCAGCCGACCTGCACGCCGATGTCGAGCTGGGTGGCGCCGAGCCGGGCTATCTCGGCCGCCTCGGCCGCCTTGCCCGCGCTGGTCATGACGCCCACCGTGGGGAAGTCCAGGGCGGAGGCGACCTCGATACCGGTGCCGCGCAGTTCGGCGACCACGACGGGGAGCCAGGAGGCGGGGACCATCGCGGCGTTGAAGCCGTAGGTGACGGCCTCCTGCGCGTGGGCGACCATGTCGTCGCGGGTGGCATCGGGCTCGATACGGGTGTGCTGGATGTAGGGGGCCAGCTCGGCCGGGCTGAGCGTCAGCTCGGCGGTGGGGGTCGTCACTGTCTCGGACACGGATTGTCTCCCTGAGAGGTGGGGGTGGTGCGGGCGGCGGAACGGTCCGGCGCCCACGACGTCGGATCCCGGGGGATCAGAGCTTGGAGGCGTACTCCGGAGGAACGTCGACGTCCTCCTTGTCGAACCAGCGGGGTGCGTCGACACCGCAGAAAAGGCCGATGTTGCCCCAGGGTTCGAAGGCGCCGGTGCGGACGACGACCTTGGCCTGACGGGCCAGTTCGCCGAGCACCTCGGCGTGCGGCCGGGTGGTGAACTCGGCGCCGGAGAACCTCTCGCGCAGCCATGCGTCGAGCCGGGGGTGCCGGGTGGGGACGTCCTCGGCCCGCACCACGCCCTCGACGACGAGTTCGTCGGCGATCAGCCCGAGCACGGTCCGCAGGTCCGGAAGGTTCTCCGCGATCGCCAGGTCGACGCGGTGGGCGTCCCGGGGAACGGGGAAGCCCGCGTCGACGACCAGCAGGAGGTCGGTGTGACCGAGGGTGGCCAGGGCCCCGCTCAGTTCGGCGTTGAGGATGCCGTGTCGTTTCATGGTCGTTCCTTTCTGGGGTGAGGAAGGTGGGGCTCAGGCGGCCGGCACCGCTCCGGTCGCCAAGGTCATGATCGATTCCTCGGTCGCCTCGGCCGACGGCACGATGCCGGCGACACGGCCTTCGCTCATCACCACGATCCGGTCGGTCAGGGTGAGCAGTTCGGGCAGGTCCGAGGAAGAGCAGAGGATCGCGAGGCCCTTCTCCGCCAGCTCGAACAGCTGCTCGTAGATCTCCGCCTTCGCTCCGACGTCCACCCCGCGGGTGGGTTCGTCGAGGATCAGCACGGCCGGGTCGATCGCCAGCCAGCGGCCGAGGACCACCTTCTGCTGGTTGCCGCCGGACAGGCTGGTGATGGGCTGCTCCATGGTGGCGGTCTTGACCCGCATGCGCTGTGCCTGTTCGGTGGCCTGCCGGTCGAGGGCCCGGCGGCGGAGCAGTCCGAACCGGCTGAGCCGCTCTGTGGCCAGCGCGCCGACGTTGTCACCGACGCTCATGGTCGTCAGCAGGCCCTGGGCGCGGCGCTCGCCGGGGACGAAGGCCAGGCGACGGCCGACGCTGGCGACGGGGTTGCGCCGCTGGTAGGGCTCGCCCAGGAGTTCCACCTCGCCGCCGGTGCCGCGGTCGCCGCCGAAGATGTTGTGCAGCAGTTCCACCCGCCCGGAGTCCGGCAGTCCGGCCACTCCGAGGATCTCGCCGGGCCGTATCTCCAGGGACACGTCCCGGTGCCGGCGGCCGGTCAGCCCGGCCAGGCGCAGGGCGGGCGCGGCACCGGGGCCGGGCCGGTGGTCGGGGCGCCGTTCGAAGTGGCCGAGGCGGCGGCCGACCATGGCGGCGACCGCCTGGTCGGGGGTGGTCTCGGAGTTCCGCCAGGAGGCGACGTGGGAACCGTCGCGCAGCACCTCGATGCGGTCGGCCAGCCGGAAGACCTCCGGCATGCGGTGGGAGACGTAGAGCAGGGTGGTGCCGTCCGCCTTGAGGCCGTCCATCAGGGTGAACAGCCGCTCCGCCTCGGCGGGGGTGAGCATCGCGGTCGGCTCGTCCAGGATCAGGACCCGGCAGCCCCGGGCGACGGACCGGGCCACCACGACGAGCTGCTGGGTGGCCAGGTCCAGCGACCCGACGGGTGCGGCGGGGTCCAGGGCCAGGTCCAGGCGGGCCAGGATCTCGGCGGTGCGCTCCGCCATCCGGCCGCGGGAGGGGAACCAGCGGTTTCCCGGTTCCATACCGCTCAGGACGTTCTCCGCAACGCTGCGGTCGGGCAGCAGCGAAAGCTCCTGGGGGACGATCGCGACGCCGTGCCGGTCCAGCATGGTGCTGGGGTCGAAGGAGGTCACCCGCTCCCCGAAGACGGTGACGGTGCCCTCGCTGGGCGGCTGGAGACCGGCGAGGATCTTGAGCAGGGTGGACTTCCCCGCGCCGTTCTCTCCGAGCAGCGCGGTGACCTCACCGGCGGGGACGTCGAAGGAGACGTCGGACAGGGCGCGCACCGGGCCGAAGCTGCGGGACAGTCCGCGTACCTCGACGGCCGTGGCGGCCTGGGGCGCGGCGGTCACTTCTCCACCGTCGCTTCACCGAGGTTGTCCCGGGTGACGAACTGGGCCCCGGTGTTCACGCCGCTGATCTCCGTGCCCTCGTCGAGGAAGTCGTGGAGCACCTTGACGGCCTGGTAGCCCTGCTCGGTCGGGTTCTGGCTGATCGTGAAGTCGACCACTCCGCTCTGGAGGTACTCGGCGGTCTGCGGCAGCAGGTCGAACCCGCCGACGGTGATGGCGTCCTTCTTCTTCGCGCCCGCCACCCACTTGGCGGCGGCGGTCGTGGAACAGCAGTCGAGACCCGCGACCGCGACGACGCCGGACTGCCCGGACATCGTGGACTCGACGGTGTTGTACGCGGCACTGGGCTCGTTCCCGACGTTGACCGGGCCGACGATCTCCAGGCCGCTTCCGGACAGGCCCTGCTCGAATCCGCTGAACCGGTCGTGGGACCAGCCGGCCCCGGTGTCCACCGAGAAGACGACGACCTTGCCCTTGGCGTCGGCGCCGAGTTCCTTACGGAGCCGCTCGGCCTGCGCCTTGCCCGAACCCTTGAGGTCCTGGCCGATGAAGCCCATCTGCTCCGAGTCCGGGTTGTCGGTGTTGAAGGAAACGACGGGGACACCGGCCTTGTACGCCTGGGCGATGACGGGCTTGAGGGCATCGCTGGACGCGGAGGAGACGGCGAGGCCGTCGACGGCCTTCTGCTGCAGCAGCGTCTGGATCTCGGAGACCTGCTTGGCCGCGTCGCCGCCGGTGGGCCCGATCAGGCTCGCCTCGACGCCGAGTTCCTTGCCTGCCTTCTTCATGCCCGCGCCGATGGGCGTGGCGAAGGCCAGGGAAGGGTCGTGGTAGCTGAGCTTGATCCGCAGCGGCTTGCCGTCGTCGATCCGCTGCTGGACGTGGGCGGCGAGCTTGAATCCGTCGTCGGACCCCGCGCTGTCGGCAGAGGTGACGGCACCGCAGGCGGTGAGGCCGAGGACGGTGGTGGCGGTGGCCACGGCGACGAGGCTTCTGAGGATGGGGCGAGAGGACACGGGGGACTCCTTTGTCACGGGGTGTCGCTGGGGGCGGCGGCCCGCCGGGGCGCTCCGCGGCGGCCGTGCGGTCGGCCGGCCGGTCGGGGCGTGTGCGGCCGGGGCGCAGGTGGACGGGGAGGGTCTGGACGGGGAGGGTCTGGACGGGGAGGGTCTGGACGGGGAGGGAGGAAGGAAGGCGGCGGTCAGGCGCGGGACTTGCGTCGGCGTTGCCAGGTGTCGGCGGCGACCGCGGCGACGATGACCAGGCCGGTTACGACGGTCTGCCAGAAGGAGGAGATCCCCTTGACGTTGAGGATGTTCTGCAGCAGGCCGATGAAGGCGACGCCGATGACGGTGCCCCAGATGGTGCCGGAGCCGCCGAACAGCGCGGCGCCGCCGATGATGACCGCGGAGATCACGGTGAGTTCCATGCCCTGCCCGGTGACCCCCTGGACGTAGGACAGGAAGGACAGTCCGAGGACGCCCGCGAGTCCGGCGGTGAATCCGGAGAGGACGAACGCGGTCAGCTTCACCCGCTTGACGTTGACGCCGACGAGCCGGGCGGCCTCCTGGTTGCCGCCGACGGCGTAGGTGTTGAAGCCGAAGCGGGAACGGGACAGCAGCACCGCACCGATGACGGCGATGACGGCGAAGAACACGAACTGCATCGGGATGACGCCGAACAGGAGCCCCTGCCCCAGCAGGTTGAAGTCCGCGACACCCGCCTGCGAGGAACTGAGGGAAATCGGGGCGCCGTCGGAGATGAGCAGCGCGACACCGCGGAACACGCTGAGCGTGCCGAGGGTGACGATGAACGACGGCACGCCGAGCACGACCACCGCCAGGCCGTTGAACAGTCCGGCCACCGCGCCGACAGCCAGTCCGACGAACGCTGCCAGGCCCCAGCTCCAGCCGTCCGAGATCAGGATGCCGGTCGAGATCGCCGACAGAGCATAGGTGGAACCGACGGACAGATCGATCTCCCCGTTGAGGATCACGAAGGTCACGCCGATGGCCATGATGCCGATCTGGGACACCTGCTGACCGACCGAGAGCAGGTTGTCGGACTGGGCGAAGCTCGGCGAGAGGATGCTGCCCAGCACGAAGAGCAGGACGAGCGCGGCGAAGACACCGGACTCGCGTGCGTGCAGCATTCTGCGCAGCGGATGCGCGAACTCCCGCTGCGCGGGCGCGGTGGTCGTGGTCATCGTTCGGTTCCAATCAGGGCATTCAGCTGGTCTCGGGTCGGCAGTGCGGGAATGACCCCGGCGATGGTCACGGTGTGGGCGCCGGCCACCCCGGCGATGTGCGCCGCCTCGGTGAGGGGGCGCCCCTCGGCGAAGGTGACGGCGAGCGCGGCGGTGAAGGAGTCGCCCGCGCCGGTGGTGTCGACGACGGACCTGGCCGGGTGCGGCGGAATCCGGGTCGTGACGCCCGCCTGTGCGACGAGTGCACCCTCTCCGCCCCGGGTCAGGACCGCGGCACCGCCGGTGAGCGCGCACAGACGGCGCGTCAGTTCCTCGTCGTTCAGTCCGTGGCCCTCCTGGAGTCCGAGGAGCACCGGGGCCTCGGTCTGGTTGGGAGTGATCACGTCGATCAGCGGCCAGAGGTCGTCGGGCAGCGGGCGGGCGGGTGCCGGGTTGAGCAGAGTCGTGGTTCCCGCGTCACGGCCCGCGCGCAGCGCCGCGGCGACGGCCACCTCGGGGATCTCCATGGAGACCACGAGAATGTCGGCTGCGGCGATCTCGGCGCGGAACGACTCCACGGCGGCCGCGTCCAGTTCGTCCAGGGCGCCGGGGGCGATGCTGATGCGGTTCTCCCCGGACGGTTCGACCAGGATGAAGCCGACCATCGTCGGGGCTTCGGCCGTCAGGACGTGGTCCGCCGCGACGCCTTCCTCGCGCCATAGTGCGCGAGCGGCCCGCCCGAAGTCGTCGTCGCCGACGGCGGTCAGCAGCGAGACCCGCGCGTCGAGTCGGGCGGCCCCGATGGCCTGATTGCTTCCCTTGCCCCCGGGGCCGGAGGCGAACACCCCGCCCGAGACGGTCTCACCCGCGGCGGGAGACCTGGGCAACCGCATGGTCAGCCCGGCCCCATAGCTTCCGACAACCGCCACCTTGACCATGTGCCCACCTCATTGCATAGGGACAACCGTGAACATGAAGGTGAGCGTATGTACAGTGATGTCTATAGTCAATGGCCAAGGGAAAGCGTCTTTTGAGCCAACCTCGGGGGACGACGGGGCCGTCAGTGGGCGGCGCGGATGAACGTCAGCGGGTCCGGGGGAACGTCAGTGCACCTGGGCGGACGTCATCGACCGGCCTGCTCTGCTCGCGGCGCACCGGCGGGATGCCCGCGGCGTGCCCCGCGCATCTCCGCGGGGCACCGGTGAATCCGCCGGGGCGCTCAGCTGACGCGTTCCGCGCGGTGTTTGACCGCCCGTAGGCGGACCTCTGCCGGGAGGGTGTCCAGGCCCGCCGACTCGCGGGCGTGGGCCAGGGCTCCGGTGGCGAGGGTGTCCAGTGCGGTGCCGGGGTCGGCATGGGGTTCCAGGAGGAGGTGGACGCGGGTCCGCGGGATGCCGCGGCGGCCGGTCAGCCGTACGTGGGCCTGTTCGACGCCGGCCGGCCGGCCCGCATCCTGGGCGAGGGCGGTCTCCAGCGCCCGGCCGCGCAGCACCGCGTCGTCACCGTCGCCGGTGTCGACGAACACCTCGGCGAGCCGTCGCCGGCGCAGTACCGCGATCAGCCACCACAGGAGGAGCAGGACGAGGACGGCGAGCGCGGCGATCACGACCGGCCACCACCAGCCCTCGTCCCGCCACCGGGTCCGCTCGGCCTCGTCCAGCAGCACGTCGTGCCGCCCGCCGTGCAGCCACCAGGAGGGCGCCGGCGCGCCCAGCCCGACGGCCAGCACGGACCCGCCGAGGGCCACCAGCAGCAGGCCCACGATCCCGAGCAGGACGCGGTTGACGATCCTGATCACCGCTCTCACCCCTTCCGGCCGGGACGTCGCACCCGTACCGCCAGCACCGGCGGGCGGGACAGCGCCATGCGCCTGACCACGTCGGCGAGCACCGCACGCAGGTCGGCCCGTACGTCGTCCAGTTCACGGAAATGCGACACCGCGCGGACGTTGGCCCGCCTGCGGCTCACCCGTACGCGTACCGACCGCACTCCGGCGATCTCCATGGCCCGGTCCCGCAGTACCATCGCCGCCGCGTCGCGGTCGAGACCTGCGCGTACATCGGGGTGAGTGCGGCGCATCGGGAGCAGGGACCGCAGCCCGGGGGTGAGGGCCAGCAGGAGCAGCCAGAGTCCGAGGACGGCGGCGACTCCGGCGCCCACCAGCACCCAGATATCGTCCAGGGGCCGTTGGGCCAACTGGTGGGCAAGCTCCCGGCGCCAGCTCATCGCGGGCCGGCCGGCGCGCACCGCGGCGATGTCGTACAGGAACGCCGCCGCCACCACCAGGAGCAGCAGCGCGAGCAGGCCGGCGGGAATCCTGCGCGCCGACCAGAAACGCCGGGAACCGCCGCCCGCGACGTCGTCGGCCGGCTCGGACGGCCGTGGCTTCTCCAGGACGGCGCCCGGGGGGACCTCGGCAGGCCCGGATTCGCTCATCGGGTCCTCCGGCGGGTCTCGTCGAGCGCCGCCGGATGCAGCCGTTCCACCTGGACGGCGACCTCCGGTACCTTCATGCCCACCAGTCCGGACACCCGTTCGATCACTTGGCGGCGCACCTGGCCGCACCGGCCGCCGATGTCGCCGGGGTAGCCGAGTTCGAGATGGACGCTGACCCGCGCGGTGTCGTCGTGGTGGACGACGACCGTGGCGTACGGCGGCTCGGCGTCCTGGGGCAGCGGCCCGAGCGCCTCGCGGGCCGCCTGGGAGGCGATCTTCGCGACCACCCGGTCGGCGATCCTGGTCGCGCCGCGCTCGCGCGGCGACACGAGGCCCGGGGCGCCGTCGGCCTCATGCTCCGCCGTGCTCACCGGTCCCACCGGTGTCACCGCCGCCGATCGCTGCGGGGACGGAAGAAGTCGCCGAACTCCAGGTCTCCCTCGAGGAACCGCCCGACGAAGAAACCGACGGCCCCCAGGGCCGCCACCAGCAGGAAGGCCCCGAATCCACCGAAGTATCCGGCGAAGCCCAGCGCCATGCCGGCGATCATGCCGACCACGGCCATGCTCATGGTGTGCTCCTCAGTTGCTCAGCGGTTCGCCGCCCTCGCTGTCCCGGGCGCCCGTTCACCGCCCGGTTTCTCACTGGAGGCGGCCCTCCGACTCCTCGCCCTCCTCGTCCGGCAGCTTCACGTCGCTCACCGCGATGTTGACCTCGACCACCTCGAGGCCCGTCATCCGCTCGACCGCCGCGATGACGTTCTCCCGTACGGCCCTGGCGACATCGCCGATGGACACGCCGTAGTCGACGACGATCTCCAGGTCGAGCGCGGTCTGCACCTCGCCGACCTCGGCCTTCACACCACGGGTCACCGATTTCGACCCGCCCGGCACCCGGTCGCGCACGGCCCCGAAGGTCCGGGACAGGCCGCTGCCCATGGCGTACACGCCGAGCACGTCCCGCGCGGCGAGGCCCGCGATCTTCTCCACGACGCCGTCGGCGATCGTGGTGCGGCCGCGGGTGGCGGCGTCGCCTCCGCCGCGCCGGGTGCCCGGCCCCTTGCGCGCGGAGGTGTCCGGCACGGTCTTCTCGAGGTCGGCGGGCCGCGTCGAGCCGCCGTCCGTGATGTCGCTCATCGCCGTACGTCCCTTCCGATCGTCGTCCACAGAGCCACCGTATGCGCCGATGCGTGGTTGCGCGCCAGGGATACGGCAGGCTGGAGGAATGACGGCGGACCGATGGACTCGGACAGTGCGGCAGCAGTTGGGGCTGGGCAGGCTTCTGCCTCTGGGCGGACCGCGCGACGGCGCGTGGATCTTCGAGCGGGCCGCCGGGGCGGTTCTGCGACCCGCGGTGGCGCGGGCCGAGCCGGGCGTGCGCCTGGACGATCTGCGGATCGCGCTCGCCGCTCCGGAGGACGCCGTCGAGCCGGTGGTGCCCGCTCCGCCCAGCGCCCTGCGACCGGGCTCGCTGCGGGTGACGGCCTGGTTCGCGGCCACGGCGGCGGAGCCTCTGCCGGTGACGGCGGACCGGCTGCGGGCGGTGTTGTCGCGGGCCGCGGCGGAGCGGATCGGGCTGGTGGTGACGGAGGTGGACCTGATGGTGACGGAGCTGCTGGACGCGGAGGCCGGGACGGCGGCGGGCCCGGCGGCGGGGAGCACGGCGGGGGACACAGCGAACGGACCGGCCGATGCTCCGTTCGAGGGGCGGGCCGATGCCCCGTTCGACGCCCCGGACTCCGGTGGGCCCGACGAGGACCGGGCCGCCGCCGCGGCGCTCGCCGTACCGGGGGTGTCCCGGCTGACGGGCGCGCTCGGCCGGGCGGTGCACCTCGCGCCGTCACCGCAGGTGCCCGACGGCGTCTCCCTGACCGGCCGTCACGCGCGCGTGGACCTCGCCGTCCGGGCGGACCACCGGGCCCTGGACGTGGCCCGGTCGGTCCGTTCGGCGGTGTCGGCCGCCCTGCCGGATCGTCCGACGGTGGCGGTCCTGGTCACCGCGGTCGACTGACGCTCCTCAGCGCGTCACAGGTCGCTCATTCGCCGAGACCGGCCAGGTCCCGCAGCCGGCGGCCCTGGGCCGCGCGCTCGGCGACCCGCTGTTCCTCGTACGTACGCTCCACGGCCCCGCTCAGCAGTGCCTTCGTCTCGATCACGGCGTCCCGGGGCGCGGCGAGCAGCGCCGCCGCGAGGTCCTGTACCGCTCCGTCCAGCTCGTCGCCGGGTACGGCGATGTTGGCGAGTCCGGTGTTCACGGACTCCTCGGCCGTGACGAACCGCCCGGTCGCGCAGATCTCCAGCGCGCGGGCGTACCCGACGAGCCCGACCAGCGGGTGCGTGCCGGTCAGGTCCGGGACGAGTCCCAGGCTGGTCTCGCGCATGGCGAACCGGACATCGTCGGCGACGACCCGCAGGTCGCAGGCGAGGGCCAGCTGGAAACCGGCCCCGATGGCATGCCCCTGCACGGCCGCGATGGACACGATGTCGCTGCGCCGCCACCAGGTGAACGCCTCCTGGTAGACGGCGATGGTCGCGTCGAGGTCGGCCTCGCTGCCGTGCGCCATCTCGACGAACGACGGATCACCCTCGATTCCCTCGGGGGTGAGCATCTGCCGGTCGAGCCCGGCGGAGAAGGACTTGCCCTCACCGCGGAGCACCACGACCCGTACGGAGCCCGGCAGCAGCCGGCCCGCCTCGGTCAATGCGCGCCACAGAGCGGGGCTCTGCGCGTTGCGCTTGGCCGGGTTGGTCAGCGTCACCGTGGCGATCGCGTCGTCGACGGTGAGCCGTACGCCGTCCTTGTCGAGTAGGGGACCAAGGTCCTGGGCGGGCGAAGCCATGGGGCGCCTCCGAGGGGTGCGGTCGTCCTCCGTACCGTACGGCGGGGCCGGGCCCGCCTTGCGGCACAGCTAAGTGACTGCACAGTAACCACCCGCCCGGCCTGTCGGCCGACCGGGTGGTCACCTCGGATCGTGAGCGCCCGGGGGTCAGGCCGAAGCGGCCTTCTTGCCCCGGGTCGCCCCGCCACGCCCTCGGAGCGTGACGCCCGACTCGCTGAGCATGCGGTGCACAAAGCCATACGAGCGGCCGGTCTCCTCGGCCAATGCCCGGATGCTCGCACCGGCGTCGTACTTCTTCTTCAGGTCTGCCGCGAGCTTGTCGCGCGCGGCGCCGGTCACCCGGCTGCCCTTCTTCAGAGTCTCGGCCACCCGTGCCTCCTCATGGGAAGTGCGCTCTGGTCCCCTCATGATCACCCCTCTTGGGCCCGATGGCCACCCATTCGGCAAGGTCCGTGCGACAAGGTTGTGACGACAGGAGCGCATCCCCACATACGGAATGAAAGATTCCACGAGGCGCCGACCACACCACCGGATCTTTTCCGCCGCGAAGCACCAGGTCAGAAAGACGTGACGGCCGAGCCCCGGAGGATCGGGGGCTCGGCCGCGAAACCGGTGCAGGACACACCTGGGTACGAGGAGATCTCACACGAATGAGGGATCACCGATGGGCCGAATGATCCATACGCAGTGGATCAGACCTGCGACCCGCCGGATCGGCGGTCCGGCGGCCCGGGAATCGCTCAGGCGAGGGCGACGAGGTCTGCGTAGTCGGCGCCCCACAGGTCCTCGACGCCGTCCGGCAGCAGGATGATCCGCTCCGGCTGGAGCGCCTCGACGGCGCCCTCGTCGTGCGTGACCAGGACCACGGCGCCCTTGTAGGTGCGCAGCGCGCCGAGGATCTCCTCGCGGCTGGCCGGGTCGAGGTTGTTGGTGGGCTCGTCGAGGAGGAGCACGTTCGCCGAGGAGACCACGAGGGTCGCGAGCGCGAGGCGGGTCTTCTCGCCGCCGGAGAGGACGCCGGCGGGCTTGTCGACGTCGTCACCGGAGAACAGGAACGAGCCGAGCACCTTGCGGACCTCGACGAGGTCCATGTCGGGCGCGGCGGAGCGCATGTTCTCCAATACCGTGCGGTCCCGGTCGAGGGTCTCGTGTTCCTGGGCGTAGTACCCGAGCTTGAGCCCGTGGCCGGGTACGACCATGCCGGTGTCGGGCTCTTCCACTCCGCCGAGGAGGCGCAGCAGGGTGGTCTTGCCGGCGCCGTTGAGACCGAGGATGACGACGCGGGAGCCCTTGTCGATGGCCAGGTCGACGTCGGTGAAGATCTCGAGCGAGCCGTACGACTTCGACAGGCCCTCGGCGGTCAGCGGGGTCCTGCCGCAGGGGGACGGGTCGGGGAAGCGCAGCTTGGCGACCTTGTCGGCCTGGCGGACGCCTTCGAGGCCGGACAGCAGGCGCTCCGCGCGGCGGGCCATGTTCTGCGCGGCGACGGTCTTGGTGGCCTTGGCGCGCATCTTGTCGGCCTGGGCGTTGAGGGTGGCGGCCTTCTTCTCGGCGTTCTGCCGCTCGCGCTTGCGGCGCTTCTCGTCGGCCTCGCGCTGCTGCTGGTAGAGCTTCCAGCCCATGTTGTAGATGTCGATCGTGGAGCGGTTGGCGTCCAGGTAGAACACCTTGTTGACGACCGTCTCGACCAGGTCGACGTCGTGGGAGATGACGATGAAGCCGCCGCGGTAGGTCTTGAGGTAGTCGCGCAGCCAGACGATCGAGTCGGCGTCGAGGTGGTTGGTCGGCTCGTCGAGCAGGAGGGTGTCCGCGTCGGAGAACAGGATGCGGGCCAGCTCGATACGGCGGCGCTGACCACCGGAGAGCGTGTGCAGCGGCTGGCCGAGCACCCGGTCGGGCAGGTTCAGCGCGGCGGCGATGGTGGCGGCCTCGGCCTCGGCCGCGTACCCGCCCTTGGTGAGGAACTCGGTCTCCTGGCGCTCGTACTGCCGGAGCGCCTTGTCGCGGGTGGAGCCCTGGCCGTTCGCGATGCGCTGCTCGTTCTCGCGCATCTTGCGGATCAGGGTGTCCAGGCCGCGGGCGGAGAGGACGCGGTCGCGGGCGAGCACATCGAGGTCGCCGGTGCGGGGGTCCTGGGGGAGGTAGCCGACCTCGCCGGAGCGGGTGACGTTGCCGGCGTCGGGGACGCCCAGGCCGGCGAGGACCTTGGTGAGGGTGGTCTTGCCGGCGCCGTTGCGGCCGACCAGGCCGATGCGGTCGCCCTTGGCGATGCGGAAGGTGGCGCTCTCGAGGAGAACACGGGCACCGGCGCGCAGCTCGATGCCGGAGGCGGAGATCACGGACAGGCTCCAGGGCGTGGGGTGGCGGTGGGTGGCTGAGGGCGTTCCCGCCGTCTAATGCGCGAGGAGAATGGCCATGGGAGCCATTCTAAGGGACCGCGCAACCTCTTTTCCGGCGCGCGGGTGTGCGGTGCCGGGCGCCCGGCCGGACCGGGCGGCGTTGTCAGTGGTGAGTGCCAGACTGAGCGCCAGGTCGAATTTCTGGCGATATTCCGGCGATTGTCCGGTTGTGGGACACGAGGAGTGATGACCATGACAGGCACGGGTGGCGGGCGTCCGAGCATCTTTCCGACCCTGCTGTACGGGGACGCGAAGGCGGCGATCCGGCAGCTCACCGAGGCCTTCGGATTCACCGAGCTGTCGGTGTACGAGGACGGGGGCGGCGGGGTGGCCCATGCCGAGCTGGTGCAGGGCAATGGCGCGGTGATGCTGGGTTCCAAGGGCACCGGCAGCGCGTTCGACAAGGCGATGGAGGGCTCGGGCCCGGTCGGGGTCTACATCGTCGTGGACGACGTCGACGCGCATCACCGGCGGGCGGTGGAGCAGGGCGCGGAGATCCTGATGCCCCCGACGGACCAGGACTACGGCTCGCGGGACTACATGGCCCGCGACATCGAGGGCAACGTCTGGAGCTTCGGCACGTACGCGCCCGAGACCGGGGCGTGAGCGGCGGGCGGGGCAGGCTTCGCCGGGAAAGGCTGCGCTGAAGGGCCGGAAGCGGCGAGGCCGACGGCCCGCAGGGCCGCGTGTGCGGTCCTGCGGGCCGTGCCGGTCCTGTGGGTCGTGCCGGCCCTGCGGGACGGGCCGGTCCTGCGGGGGTCATTCGGGCCGTGCCAGCCCTGCGGGGCAGGCCGGCCTGGGGGTCGTGCCAGCCCTGCGGGACGGGCCGGTCTCCTGCGGGTCGTGCGGGTCCTGCCGGTCCTGCGAGGGTCATTCGGATCGTGCCAGCCCTGCGGGGCGGGGCGGGCCGGTCCTGCGGGGCTGGCGGGTCGTGCGGGGCTGGCGGGTCGTGCGGGGCTGGCGGGTCGTGCGGGGCTGGCGGGTCGTGCGAGGTGCCGGTGTCAGCCTCCGGTGTGCACCTGGAAGGCAGCCCGGCGGACGGCTTTGGCCAAGGCCGGGTCGGGGTGCGCGGCGGCCAGGGCGACCAGGACCTGGACGGTCCGCGGGTGTCCGACGGCACGCACCTCGTTCAGCAGCGCGGGGACGGTGGGCTGGACCGCGGATTCCAGATGCCGCACCAGCAGCGGGGCCTCTCCGTGGTCGGCGACCGCGGCGGCGGTGTCCACCCACAGCCAGGTGGCCTCCGCCCGGGTGAGGACCTCGTGGGCGTCCTCGGGGTCGGCGCCCTCGTGCTCGGCGAGCCACAGCAGGGCGTAGGGCCGCAGCGTCGGCTCGTCGTGCACGGCGCGGACCTCGGGTTCGGCGGGGGCGCCGACGACCCGCAGCGCCTCGAAGGCGAGGCCGCGCAGCAGGGCGTCCTCGCCACGGGCGGCGTCGAGCAGTTCGGTGACGGCGCTGCCCACCGGGCGGGCGGCGAGCCAGGCGCGGTACTCGGCGCGGGCCGCGTTGGGGCGCAGTTGGGCGCAGCCGCGGAGCATGTCCTCGGCGCCCTGCTCGATGTTCCCGGCGGGGCTCTGGGCGGCGACGCAGATCTGCTCCAGTTTGACCCAGACCGCCCAGCTGCCGAGTGGGGTGAGGGTGGCCTGTCCCTCGCCGTAGGTGAGGGCGCCCACGACGGCGAGGGCGCGCAGGGCCCAGTCGAGGAGCGGGGCGAGCGGGACCTCGTCGGCACCCGGCCCGGTGAGGGCGGGAGTGGGCGCGGGCGGCCTGAGCTCGGGCTCGGGCGAGCGCTCGGGGTGGGCGGTGCCGGAGGAGCGGGGCCCGTAGTCGACCTCGCAGCGCTCCGTACGCAGTTCGGTGACCCGCTGCTGCAGGAGGTCGAGGAGCTGCGGGACGGGGACCGGGCCGGCCGACAGCTGGAGGAAGGAGAGGACCTGCGGCATGGCCGAGACGACCTCGCCCACGGCGGCGGGCCCGTGGTCCTCGGGTTCCGGGTGGGCGAGCGACCAGGCGTCGAACAGGGCGACCCAACCACGCAGGACAGCGCTGTCGTCACGGTCCCAGGCGCGCAGCCGCCACCCGGGGCGGGCGGTGTCGCCGTGCACCTCGACCAGGCCGGCGAGCCGGGCCGTGTCCCAGTCGGCGCGGACCTGGGCCGGCGTCAGGCCCAGGTCGTCGGCCGCCCATTCGACGGTCGCGTCGGAGAGGATGGCCTGGCCGGCGGCGGTGGCGCTGCCCCGGCCGGGGCCCAGTGCGGCGTCGGCCCAGCGGGCGACGCGGGCCGCGCCGGCCAGACCGGAGCGCGCCATTCGGGCCAGCTCCGCGGGTGCCGGTGTGCCTTCCGGCGGGCGCGGCGCGGGACGGCGCGAGCGCTGCTGGTTCATCGCCCTGGGGGCGGCGGCCAGGGATCGCGGGCGGACAAGTCGAAGCCTGGAGTCGCGCGGGATACGGGACGTCACGGGTGCAGTCTCGCGGTTGGCGGTCCGAAAACCCAAACGGAATGTCACAGGCGGCGAAGGGGATGGCCAACGCACGAGGTCGCGGGGCACTCGGAGGAGGGAAACGGGGCGGGGGCAGGCGGGGAGCACGCGGGAACACGCCGCGGAGCGGAATCCCGGCGACGGCCCGCGGGACCGGTGGACACGGACGCCCCGGTCCCGCACCGAGTCGGTCCCGCACCGAGTCGGGCGGGGCGGCGCGGCGGTCGCATGAAGGCGGCGGTCACATGAAAGGGGTGAGGAAGCGGCGCAGCGCCTCTTCGTAGGTGTCCGGGTCGGCGTTCCACATGGCGCCGTGCGGCGCGTCCGCGACCACGTGCAGGATGACCATGTTGGGCTGGGCGGCGGCCATGCGACGGGAGAGCTGCCAGGGGGCCACGGTGTCGCCGGAGCCGTGGACGATCAGGGTGGGGACGCCGAGGCGCTCCGGCCCCGGCGTATCGAGGTGACGGCCCCCGTGGTGGTCGCCGTGGCGGCCGATGCGGCCCTGGGCGGCGCGGACAGCCAGCGGCAGCAGCGCTCCGGGGACGCGGCGGGCCGCGGCCAGGGCGCGCAGCGTCGATTCCCAGCTGAGCACCGGGGAGTCGAGGACCAGCCCGGCGACGTGATCGCGCAGTTTGGAACGGGCGGCGGCGCGCAGCGCCATGGTCGCGCCGGTGGACCAGCCGAGCAGGACGACCTGCCGGGCACCGGCGTCCATCGCGTACCGGATCGCCGCGTCGAGGTCGCGCCACTCGGTCTCGCCGAGGTGGTTGAGGCCGTCGGGCGAGCGCGGTGCGCCCTGATCGCCCCGGTAGGAGGGGACGAGCACCGGGAAGTCGTGGCGGTGCAGGAACTCCATGAGGTTCATGGCGTGTTCCCGAGTGGCGCCGAGGCCGTGCACCGCGATCACCCAGGTGTCCCGGACGCCCGGCACGAACCAGGCGGGGAGAGGGCCGAGTTCGCCGGGGACATCGATGTCGGTGTGAGCCAGGCCCAGGGCTGTCCCCGGGTCGCCGACGTAGAGGTTCGGGGTGAGCCAGACCCGGTCGCCGGGCTCCAGGGCACCCCGCATGACACGTTCCAGGCGGCGTACGACGGTGTCGGCGGAGTCCGGGACGCCGTCCAGGACGGGTCCGACGACCGCGTGGGTGCCGTCACCGGAGAGGCCGTAGCGGCCGGGCCGCAGCGCGACGAGGTGTCGGGTGAGGGTGACCTGGCCGGCGGCGGTGCCGTGCACGGTGAGCCGGGGCTCGGTGGGCAGGGGCCTGCCCGGCGGCGCCTTGAGGGCGGCGTCGCTGGCGAACCGGCCGATCGCCACCGCGGCGACGGAGGCCCCTATCACGGCGGTGACGGCAGCGGCCGTCGCTCTGGCAGTACGCACCCACCCAGTGTCCCGGCCGACCGGCCGACCGGCCACCCCAGCGACGGCCCGAGCCCACGGGACGCCGGGACGCGGGTCACCAAGGCGCCGGGACACCGGGCCACCGAGTCGCCAGGTCGCGCGGTATCGATCGGTCAAGGGGCGCCACGTCAGGGCGTCGCCGCCCCGCGTCGCCCGACCGCGCCGGAGTGCGGCACCGCCCCGCCTCCGCCGCCAGGCGGGTCAGCCGCGCTGTCCATAGCTCCGCAGGCGGTCGGTGACCTCCGCCAGGTGGTCGGCCGACAGGAGGTTCGGGGAGCGGCCGGGGACGGACGAGGCGGTCAGCCAGAGCCTGCACATCCACTCCAGTTGGGCGGTGCGGTCGTAGGCCTGGTCGAGGGTCGCGCCGTGGGTGAGGGTGCCGTGGTTCTGGAGGAGGCAGCCGGTACGGCCCTCGAGGGCGTGCAGCATGTTCTCGGCCAGCTCGTCGGTGCCGTACGTCGCGTAGGGAGCCACCCGGACGGGTCCGCCGAGCGCGGCGGCCATGTAGTGGATCAGCGGGAGTTCGTCGACGAGCGTGGAGACGGCCGTCGCGTGCACGGCGTGCGTGTGTACCACCGCGCGGGCGCCGGTCGTGCGGTACACCGCGAGATGCATGGGCAGCTCGCTGGTCGGGACCAGGGTGCCGAGGACCTGCCGGCCGGTGAGGTCGACGCCGGTGACGTCGTCCGGCGTCAGCCGGTCGTAGGGCACTCCCGACGGTGTGACCAGCACGGTCTCCCCGACCCGCACCGAGACGTTGCCGGAGGTCCCGACGACGAGCCCGTCCGAGACGCTCCGGCGGGCCGCCCCGACGAGGGTGGTCCAGGCGTGCGCCTCCTCGCCGCTCACGGCCCTGTCCTGCCGCTCCCGCCGCTCCCTCACGCGCTGCGGGCGGTCCTCGGCGCGTGCTGCGCCCTCCGCGCCCCGCCGGTCCCCCTGTCGCTCAGTCATGCCGCGATCCTGCCGGGTGACCGAAATCTCTTCAACGGCGTCCCGTCGGCTCCCCCGACCGCCCCCGACCGCCCGCGACCGCCCTCGGCCCACCGTGGAGCAGTCGGCTTCGTCACAGTCACCCTGCCGCCCGTTCCAGTTCATCTTCCGTTCACCCAGGTTACCTAGGTTCAACGCGCCAATGACTTCGAACGATTGCCTGGGTAAATGGAAAGCTTCTCGCTGATCCTCGCGATTGTGGTGGTAACCGCACTCGCGTTTGATTTCACGAACGGTTTCCACGACACCGCGAACGCGATGGCGACGACCATTTCGACCGGTGCCCTCAAGCCCAAGGTCGCGGTGGCGATGTCCGCCGTGCTCAACCTGGTGGGCGCCTTCCTCTCCGTGGAGGTCGCCAACACGATCTCCAAGGGCCTCGTCGACGAGGCCGGCATCCGTCCCGAGGTCATCTTCGCCGCACTGGTCGGCGCGATCCTCTGGAACCTCCTGACCTGGCTGGTCGGTCTGCCGTCCAGCTCCTCGCACGCCCTGATGGGCGGCCTGATCGGCGCCACCGTCGCCTCGGCGGGCTTCGGCGCGGTGCACGGCGACGTCCTGGTCACCAAGGTACTGATCCCCGCGGTCGCCGCGCCGCTGGTCGCCGGCCTGGCCGCGATGTTCGCGACCCGGCTGACCTACCGCATGGGCCGCAAGTCGGCCGGCAGCAATGCCTCCGAGAAGGGGTACCGGGCCGGACAGATCGCCTCCGCCGGTCTGGTCTCCCTGGCCCACGGCACCAACGACGCCCAGAAGACGATGGGCATCATCACCCTGGCCCTGATCGCCGGCGGCACCCTCGCCCCGGACTCCGACCCGCCGATGTGGGTCATCCTCTCCGCGGGCATCGCCATCGCGCTCGGCACCTACCTCGGTGGCTGGCGCATCATCCGCACCATGGGCAAGGGCCTGACCGACCTCCAGCCGCAGCAGGGCTTCGCCGCCCAGACCAGCGCCGCGACGGTCATCCTGGCCTCCTCCCACCTCGGTTTCTCCCTGTCCACCACGCACTCCGTCTCCGGTTCCGTGATGGGCGCGGGCCTGGGCCGCAAGGGCGGCGTGGTCCGCTGGTCGACGGCCACCCGGATGTTCGTCGCCTGGGGCCTGACGCTGCCGGCGGCGGCCCTGGCCGCGGCGATCGCCGAGTGGGTCTGCGGCTTCGGCAGCTGGGGCACCGCCCTCGTCGCCGTCTTCCTGGTCGCCTCCAGTGCGGCGATCTGGAAGATCTCCCGGCGCGAGGTCGTCGACCACACCAATGTCAACGCCACCGATGCCACCGACGAGGAGCAGAGCGGCGTCGTGACCGCGGCCATGGCCGCGGTGGCCCCCCCGCCGGCGAGCCCCGTGGCCGAGGAGCTCTCGGCCACCATCCCGGCCCCCACCGACCCGATGGCCCCTCCGGCCAGGACCACGGTCTGACCCCGCAGGAAGACACGTAGGAGAAGAGCACCATGAAGATCGACTGGGCGGCCCTCGGTTCCGTCTTCGGCGTCAGCCTCGTGGTCACCGTGGCCCTGGTAGCCCTGTTCACCCTGGGCGTTACCGGCCTGTCCCGCCGTGAACGGGCCGCCGCCCAGGGCGAGTCCGCGGTCCTGGCGGTCACCGGCGCCTACGCCTGCTTCGCGGCCTGCGCGGCGGCGGTGGCGTACGGGATCTATCTGATCATGGCCTGATGGCTTCCTGATGCGCCTGACGGCTGCCTGATCCCGGGGCAGGGCCCGGGCCTGCGTCCCGGTCGGGGTCATGTCGTCCGTTTGGCGGGCGGTGCGGGGCACGTTGCCTCCGTACCGCCCGTTTCGCGCTTCCCGGACCATCCGTCGACCGGTCCCTGGCCGCCCGCCGGCCGTTTCCGCTCCGCCCGTCACGCCGCGGAGTCCCCTGCCCGCGGTTCACCCTCCGGAACCCCTCTGTGGGCCTCAGCACACTTCAGCCTCGCAGGTCAAAGGCAAGTTGACGGTTCTTCCGGACCGTGGTGAACTGCCGGAGCCATTACGGCGGCAGGAGAGGAAGCCGGTGCGAATCCGGCGCGGTCCCGCCACTGTCACCGGGGTGAACGACCCCGGGAGCCAGGAACTCCCACCGCCGGTCTCGTCGAACCAGGGCGTGGACACCCTGAGTGAGGACATACCGCCATGCCCGGCTGCCTGTTGAGGTCGACCAGCGATGCTCCGCCCCGGCTCGGGGCGGCCATTCCCACCGGATCCCTCACCGGCTGAACCCATGGGTGCCGATCGCGAGTTCGCGTACGGCGCCGCCGCCGGCCTTCTCGGCGACCTGCTTCTCGGCGATCCCCGCCGAGGGCATCCGGTCGCCGCTTTCGGGCGGGCCGCGGCTGCCGTGGAACGGGTTCTGTGGCAGGACGACCGGGGCCGGGGCACGCTGCACACCGCCGTCTGCGTCGGCGGGGTCGTCGCTCTGGGGAGCCTGGCCGCCCGCTGCGTACGGTCCTCCCCCGCCGCCTCCGTCGCCCTGACCGGCGCGGCCACCTGGGCCGTCGTCGGAGGGACGTCGCTGGCCCGGGAGGCCCGCGCCATCGGGCGCGCCCTGGAATCCGGGACCGCCGAAGGAATCGAGGCCGCGCGGGCGCGGCTGCCGCACCTGTGCGGGCGGGACCCGCAGGCGCTGGACGCCGAAGGGATCGCCCGCGCGGTCGTGGAGTCCGTCGCCGAGAACACCTCCGACGCCGTGGTGGGCGCCCTGGTGTGGGGTGCCGTCGCCGGTGTGCCGGGGCTGCTCGGGTTCCGGGCCGTCAACACCCTGGACGCCATGGTCGGCCACAAGTCCCCCCGCCATCTGCGGTACGGCTGGGCCTCCGCGCGCCTCGACGACGTCGCCGGGTGGCCCGGGGCACGGCTGACCGCCGTGCTCGCCGCGGTCGCCGGGCCGGATCCGCGGGGTGCCGTCCTGGCCTGGCGCGCGGATGCCGCGAAGCATCCGAGTCCCAACGCCGGGCCCGTGGAAGCGTCCTTCGCGGGCGCGCTCGGCGTGCGGCTCGGCGGGACGCTGTCCTACGCCGGGCGGGTCGAGCACCGACCCGCCCTCAACGGCGGCGGCCGTGCCGTGGCCGTGGCGGACATCGACCGCGCGGTACGGCTCTCGCGGCGCGTCGGCTGGCTGGCACTCGGCGTCGGCGCCGCCGCGCGCATCGGCATACGGACCGTTGCGCGTACCGGCGTACGCACCGGTGTTCGGGCCGCCGCCCGGACCGGTCTGCGGACCGTCGCGGAAGCTCGTGGAAAGGGACGTACGGCATGACGGACGGTAGGTCGGTCGGTATACCGAGCGGTATGACCGGCGGGGGGCTGCTGGTCGCCGGTACGACGTCGGACGCCGGCAAAAGTGTGGTGACCGCCGGGATCTGCCGGTGGCTGGTGCGGCAGGGCGTCAAGGTCGCGCCGTTCAAGGCGCAGAACATGTCGCTGAACTCGTTCGTGACGCGGGAGGGCGCCGAGATCGGGCGGGCGCAGGCCATGCAGGCCCAGGCCTGCCGGGTCGAGCCGACCGCGCTGATGAACCCGGTGCTGCTCAAGCCGGGCGGCGAGCGGAGCAGCCAGGTCGTGCTGCTGGGCAAGCCGGTCGGTGAGCTGAGCGCGCGCGGCTACCACGGCGGGCGGCAACAACAGCTCCTGGGCACGGTGCTGGACTCGCTCGCGCAGTTGCGGGCCACGTACGACGCGGTGATCTGCGAAGGGGCCGGCAGCCCGGCCGAGATCAATCTGCGGCGCACCGACATCGTCAACATGGGGATCGCCAGGAACGCCTCGCTCCCCGTCCTCGTCGTCGGCGACATCGACCGCGGCGGGGTCTTCGCCTCCTTCTTCGGCACCGTCGCGCTGCTGTCACGCGAGGACCAGGAGCTGGTCGCCGGCTTCCTGGTGAACAAGTTCCGGGGCGATGTGTCGCTGCTGGAGCCGGGCCTGGACATGCTGCACGGTCTGACCGGGCGGCACACGTACGGCGTGCTGCCCTTCCGGCACGGGCTCGGCATCGACGAGGAGGACGGACTGGCGGTGTCCCTGCGGGGCGCCGTGCGGGAGTCCGCGGTCGCCGCGCCGGTCGGCGAGGACGTGCTGCGGGTCGCCGTGTGCGCGGTGCCGCTGATGTCCAACTTCACGGACGTGGACGCGCTGGCCGCGGAACCGGGCGTCGTGGTCCGTTTCGTGGACCGGCCCGAGGAACTGGCCGACGCCGACCTCGTGGTGGTGCCGGGCACGCGCGGCACCGTACGGGCGCTTCAGTGGCTGCGGGAGCGCGGGCTCGCGGACGCCCTGAAGCGGCGGGCCGCCGAGGGGCGGCCCGTACTCGGGATCTGCGGGGGCTTCCAGATCCTCGGCGAGCACATCGAGGACGACGTGGAGAGCCGCGCCGGCCGGGTCGACGGGCTCGGGATCCTGCCCGTACGGGTGCGGTTCGCACGGGAGAAGACGCTCGAGCGGCCCGTCGGGGAGGCCCTCGGGGAGCCCGTCGAGGGCTACGAGATCCATCACGGGGTCGCCGACGTAAGGGGAGGTACGGCGTTCATCTCCGATGGCAGGGGACACAGCCTCGATGGCTGCCGGGTCGGGCAGACCTGGGGCACGCACTGGCACGGTTCGCTGGAGTCGGACGGCTTCCGCCGGGCCTTCCTGCGCGAGGTGGCCGCCGCCGCGGGACGCCGTTTCGTACCGGCCCCCGACACCTCGTTCGCCGCGTTGCGCGAGGAACAGCTCGACCGGCTCGGCGATCTGATCGAACAGCACGCGGACACGGACGCGCTGTGGCGGCTCATCGAGTCCGGCGCCCCGCAGGGACTGCCGTTCGTTCCACCGGGAGCGCCCGCGTGAGCACCGTGTCGTGGTCGACCGTCGACACGGATCTGCCGGCGGTCCCCGCCGCCCCCGGCGTCTCCTGCCGGATCGGCAAACCGACCCGCGTGAACGTGGCGGCGGAACTGCCCGCGCTGCTGGACGGCGTGGAACTCGCCGTCGTCCGGCTGCTGGGTGACAAGCGTGCCGGGGAGGCGGAGCCGGACCAGAAGACCCTGGACCGGCTCCGGGCAACCTGCCTCGACCATGAGGGCGACCTGGAGGAAGACCAGTGATGTCCCTCGGAACCCCCGTATCGGCGGGGACGACCTGGCCCTGCCCCAACGCCGTCGGCGCACCCCAGGACCGCTCCCGCGTCGGCGGGGAGCAGGCCTTGATCCTGCCGCTCTCGTGTTCCGCGCTCGCCCCCATCCCCCAGGAGTCACCCGAAGGAGTGGTCCGCACATGAGTACGCCCTACCCTTTCACTGCGATTGTCGGCCAGGACGACTTGCGTCTTGCCCTGCTTCTCAACGCGGTGAGCCCAGCAGTGGGCGGAGTCCTGGTACGAGGCGAGAAGGGCACCGCGAAGAGCACCGCCGTACGCGCCCTCTCGGCGCTGCTGCCGACGGTGGACGTGGTTTCCGGGTGCCGTTTCTCCTGCGCTCCGGGCGCACCCGCCCCAAAGTGCCCTGACGGTCCTCATGAAGTGGGCGCCGGGGTGGACCGGCCGGCGCGGATGGTCGAACTGCCCGTCGGTGCCTCCGAGGACCGGCTGGTGGGCGCGCTCGACATCGAGCGGGCGCTCTCCGAGGGCGTCAAAGCCTTTGAACCTGGCCTGCTCGCCGACGCGCATCGCGGGATCCTCTACGTCGACGAGGTCAATCTTCTGCATGACCACCTCGTGGACCTCCTGCTTGACGCCGCGGCCATGGGCGCCTCGTACGTCGAGCGCGAGGGTGTCTCCGTGCGTCACGCCGCGCGGTTCCTGCTGGTCGGGACCATGAACCCCGAGGAAGGCGAGCTGCGACCCCAGCTGTTGGACCGTTTCGGGCTCACCGTGGAGGTGTCCGCCTCGCGGGAACCGGACCAGCGGGTCGAGGTGGTCCGGCGGCGGCTCGCGTACGACGACGAACCGGCCGCCTTCGCGGCCCGGTGGGCCGACGAGGAGGCCGCGCTGCGGCAACACATCGCCTCCTCACGGGAGTTGCTGCCGTCGGTGCGGCTCGGGGACGCGGCGCTGCGGCAGATCGCCGCGACCTGCGCGGCTTTCGAGGTGGACGGCATGCGCGCAGACATCGTGATGGCGCGCACCGCGACCGCGTTGGCCGCGTGGGCGGGGCGGACCGATGTGCTCGCCGAGGATGTGCGACAGGCCGCGCTCCTGGCCCTGCCGCACCGCAGGCGTCGTTCGCCCTTCGACGCGCCCGGTCTGGACGAGGACAAACTCGACGAAACGCTGGAGGAGTTCGGCGACCGGGGCGAGGGCGACGACGACCCCGACCCGGGACCGGGCGGTGGCCCGGGCAATGGCCCGGGTGGGCAGCCGGCACCCGGGGACGGCCCTCAGGGGGGTGACGCCTCCGCGCGGCCCGAGGCCGGCGAGGGCGGGGAACCGCAGGCGGGGCCCGGTGCCGGGGAGCAGTCCACCGTACAGGCCGCCGAGCCTTTCCGTACGAAGACGCTGAGTGTCCCCGGCATCGGTGAGGGTGCCGCCGGGCGGCGGTCGCGGGCGCGGACCGACCGCGGACGGACCACGGGGGCGCGCCGGCCTCAGGGTGCGCTGACCAAGTTGCATCTGGCTGCCACCGTGCGGGCTGCGGCGCCGTATCAGCGGGCACGGGGGCGCAGCGGCCCGGGGCTGGTGGTCCGGCGGGACGATCTCAGGCAGGCGGTGCGGGAGGGCCACGAGTCCAATCTCGTGCTGTTCGTGGTCGACGCCTCCGGGTCGATGGCCGCGCGGCAGCGGATGAGCGCCGTGAAGGGTGCCGTGTTGTCGCTGCTGCTCGACGCCTACCAGCGGCGGGACAAGGTGGGGCTGGTGACCTTCCGCGGGGCGGCCGCCGAGGTGGCACTGCCGCCGACCTCGTCCGTGGACGCGGCGGCGGTCCGGCTGGAGTCGCTGCCGACCGGCGGGCGTACGCCGCTCGCGGCAGGGCTGCTCAAGGCGCACGACGTGCTGCGTGTGGAGCGGCTGCGGGACCCGGCGCGGCGGCCGCTGGTCGTGGTGGTGACCGACGGGCGGGCCACCGGTGGCCCGGAACCGGTCGCCCTCGCCGGGCGGGCGGCACGGCTGCTGGCCGCCGAGGGGACGGCTTCCGTGGTGGTGGACTGCGAGGCGGGGCCGGTGCGCCTGGGTCTGGCGGGGCAGCTCGCGGGTGAGCTGGGCGGTACGGCGGTGACGCTGGACGAGTTGCGGGCGGACTCGATCGCCGGGCTGGTCAGGGATGTGCAGGGTGCCGGAACAAGGAGGGCGGCGTAATGCCGAAGGGACAGCCGAGTGTCGTACCGCAGGACGGACTGACGACGCGTCAGCGGCGCAACCGGCCGCTGGTCGTCGTGCACACGGGCGTCGGGAAGGGCAAGTCGACGGCCGCCTTCGGGCTGGCGCTGCGGGCCTGGAACCAGGGCTGGCCGATCGGGGTGTTCCAGTTCGTCAAGTCGGCGAAGTGGAAGGTCGGCGAGGAGAACGCGCTGCGGGTGCTCGGCGCCTCCGGCGAGGGGGGCAGCGTCGACTGGCACAAGATGGGCGAGGGGTGGTCCTGGGTGCAGCGGGACGCCCAGCTGGACAACGAGGAGAAGGCCCGGGAAGGCTGGGAGCAGGTCAAGCGGGATCTGGCCGCCGAGACGTACCGGCTGTACGTGCTGGACGAGTTCGCGTACCCGATGCACTGGGGCTGGATCGACACCGACGAGGTCGTGTCGGTGCTGCGCGAGCGGCCCGGGACCCAGCACGTCGTGATCACCGGGCGGAACGCGCCGGAGAAGCTCGTGGACTTCGCCGACCTCGTGACCGACATGTCCAAGGTCAAACACCCGATGGACGCGGGGCAGAAGGGGCAGAGGGGCATCGAGTGGTGAGGACGTCGATGCCGTCGGCGGCGCAGGCATCGGCGGCGCAAACGTCGGCGGCGCCGCCCCGGCTGGTCATCGCCGCGCCCTCGTCGGGCAGCGGCAAGACCACCGTCGCCACGGGGCTGATGGCCGCGCTCGCCGCGCGGGGACTCGCCGTGTCCCCGCACAAGGTCGGGCCGGACTACATCGACCCCGGATACCACTCGCTGGCCACCGGGCGCGTGGGGCGCAACCTGGACGCGTACCTGTGCGGGCCCGACCTGATCGGTCCGCTGTTCCTGCACGGGGCGCGCGGGTGTGACATCGCGGTCGTCGAAGGCGTGATGGGGCTGTACGACGGGGCCGCGGGGCAGGAGGAGCTGGCGTCCACGGCCCAGGTGGCGAAGCTGCTGCGGGCGCCGGTGGTGCTGGTCGTGGACGCGTCGTCGCAGTCCCGGTCGGTGGCGGCGCTGGTGCACGGGTTCGTGACGTGGGATCCGGAGGTGCGGATCGGAGGCGTGATCCTCAACAAGGTCGCGTCGGACCGGCACGAGGCGTTGCTGCGGGAGGCGTTGGAGTCGTCGGGGGTGCCGGTGCTCGGTGTGGTGCGGCGGGCTCCGCGGGTCGACACACCGTCGCGGCATCTGGGGTTGGTGCCGGTCGCCGAGCGGCGGGACAGTGCGGTGGAGGCGGTTGCGGCGATGGCCGCGCAGGTGGCCGCCGGGTGCGATCTGGAGGCGTTGGTCGAACTGGCGCGCAATGCCGGTGCGTTGACCTGTGCGGGTTGGGACGCGGCCGAGGTTCTGAGTTCTTCGCCCCCGCCGACCCGACCCGGCCCGGCCCCGGGGACTGCCGCCCCCGGCCCCCTGCTTCGGCCTGGACGGCCTCGTCCTCACTCGCCGGACGGGCCAGTGGTGGTCGCCGTTGCCGGTGGGGCCGCGTTCTCGTTCTCCTATGCGGAGCATACCGAGCTGCTCGCTGCCGCCGGGGCCGAGGTCGTCGTCTTCGATCCTCTGCGGGACGAGGAGTTGCCCGAGGGGACCCGGGGAGTGGTCGTCGGGGGCGGGTTTCCCGAGATGTACGCCACCGAGCTGTCGGCCAACGAGCCGCTGCGGAAGGCCGTCGCCGAACTGGCTCTGAGCGGTGCTCCGGTGGCCGCCGAGTGTGCGGGACTGCTGTATCTGTGCCGGGAGCTGGACGGTGTGCCCATGTGCGGGGTGCTGGACGCCACCGCGCGGATGACCGAGCGGCTCACCCTCGGTTACCGGGACGCGGTGGCCGTGTCGGACAGCGTGCTGACCGGGGCCGGGACGCGGATGCGGGGGCACGAGTTCCACCGCACCGTCGTCGAGCCCGGCGCGGGGGACACACCCGCGTGGGGTGTGCGGACACCGGCACCGCGCGTCGAAGGATTCGTGCGGCGCGGTGTGCACGCCAGCTATCTGCACACGCACTGGGCGTCCGAGGCCGGTGTGGCCCACCGGTTCGTGGAGCGGTGCCGGACCTCATGAGCGGCGGCGGGACGAGCGGCCGCGCGCGCGAGGCCGCCGAGGTGCTGGGCGCCGTGCCGGTGGTGACCCCGGCGACCGGTGTCGTGGGCCCGGCCGCCGGTCCACGGATGCTGGGCCTGCCGGTGGAGGGCGACGTGGCCGCCGTGTCGCGCGCCCTGCTGGACGGCGAAGCGGTGGCGCTGTGTGCCGAGGTGACCTGGCCGCTGCCGCCGGTGCCGGTCGCCGGCGAGGGGGCGTACACGCTCCGCCTCACGGACCGTCTGGTCGAGCCGCGCGCGGGGGAGGCCGTCCTCCGGCCGCCGTCCCTCGTCGTCGGGGTCGGTGCCTCGAAGGGCGTCCCGGTCGACGAGTTGCTCGCCCTGATCGAGGCGGCCCTGCGCGACGCCGGGCTGTCTGCCACGTCACTCGCCCACCTGGCCACCGGGGACGCGAAGGCCGAGGAGCCCGGCATCGTGGAGGCGGCCCGGCGGCTGGGTGTGCCCCTGGTGGCCCACGGCTCCGGGGAGCTGGCGCGCGTCGAGGTGCCCCACCCGTCCGACGCGCCGCTGGCCGCCGTCGGCACCCCGTCGGTCGCGGAGGCCGCCGCGCTGGTGGGCGGGGGCGAACTCCTCGTGCCCAAGCGCAAGTCGGAGCGTGCGGACGGGCGGCCCGCGAGGGCGACCTGCGCCGTCGTACGGCGGCCGGCGACGCCGGGGATGTCGTACCGAACGCCTCACGGCCGGACGACGACGGACCCGGCCGACACGAACACACGCACACGCACACGCACCCGCACCCGCACTCCCATGCGAGCTGAATCGGAGGGCAGCATGCACGACCTGCGACACCACGGGGACGCCGAGGTCCGGGACGACGGCTCCGCGCTGGTCGACCTCGCCGTGAACGTCCGCTCGGGCACTCCCCCGGCGTGGCTGCGCGAGCACATCACCAAGTCGGTGGCCGGCCTCGCCGCCTACCCGGACGGGCGGGCGGCGCGGGCCGCGGTGGCGGAGCGGCACGGGCTGCCGGTGGAGCGGGTGCTGCTGACGGCGGGGGCGGCGGAGGCGTTCGTGCTGCTGGCGCGGACGCTGAAGGTGCGCCGGCCGGTGGTGGTGCATCCGCAGTTCACCGAGCCGGAGGCGGCGCTGCGGGACGCGGGACACACGGTCGACCGGGTGCTGCTGCGGGAGGAGGACGGTTTCCGGCTGGACCCCGACGCGGTTCCCGAGGCCGCGGACCTGGTGGTGATCGGCAACCCGACGAATCCGACGTCCGTGCTGCACCCGGCCGCCGACATCGCCCGGCTCGCCCGGCCGGGTCGGACCCTGGTCGTGGACGAGGCGTTCCTGGACGCGGTGCCGGGCGAGCGGGAGGCACTGGCCGGCCGGACGGACGTACCGGGGCTGGTGGTCCTGCGCAGCCTCACCAAGACGTGGGGCCTGGCGGGGCTGCGCATCGGGTACGTCCTGGCAGGGCCGGAGACGATCGAACTGCTGACGCGGGCGCAGCCCTTGTGGCCGGTGTCCACGCCCGCACTGGCGGCGGCGGAGGCGTGCGTCGGGCCCGGGGCCCTGGCTGAGGCGGCCGAGGCGGCCCGCCGCGTCGCCGCGGACCGCTCCCGTCTCCTCACCGGCCTCGAGGAGTTCGCCGACCGCGGGGTACGGGCCGTGGAAGGCGCCCGGGGCCCCTTCGTCCTCTTCCGGCTCCCGCACGCGGCGGCCGTACGGGAGCGCCTGCGCGCACTCGGTTTCGCGGTACGGCGCGGGGACACCTTCCCGGGCCTCGACCAGCGCTGGCTGCGTGTCGCGGTGCGCGACCGTGGGACGACGGACGCGTTCCTGGAGGCGCTGGGCCGGGCCCTGGACGGGGGTTGAGCCGAGCCGCACACGGCAGCGGCCCGCCCCTCACCCACCCTGGGTGGGTGAGGGGCGGAGGCGAAGCACCGGACGGGGTCTCCGCGTCCGTCCGTTCCGGGCATCGCCGGAACGCGCCACCACGCCTGCCGGGCCGACCCGGCCCGCCGGCAGGTCGACACGAGAACGCCGGCCCTCGGGGCAGTCCGCAGTGGGGACGCGCGGCGCGAGAACCCGGACCACCGACGGCTGCGGGCCCGGTGCCGGGAGCACCGGGCCCGTAAGGCCATGGCCGCGGGGGCCTCTGCTGCGGCGCCCCGTGCGGGAACAGCAAGGGGGCCGCGCGGCATCGGGGCCGGCGGTGGGAACGCCGGGCCCGGGGCGTCGATGTCGTCGTCGTGGCCGCCGGTGTCAGGT
>NZ_JBHSPC010000032.1:148180-193749 GCF_042656345.1 Streptomyces incanus | reverse complement strand
ACGCGCCGGTGTCAGGTGCGGCGCCCCCTGCGGGACAGCAGGACCGCCGCGCCGCCCGCCGCGAGGAGGGCGAGGGCGCCGCCCGCGACGTACGGGGTCGTCGAGTCGCCACCCGTCTCGGCCAGGTCCGCCTGGGCCGGTGCCGCCTGTTCGGCCCGTGCGCCCTGGGGCTTGACGTCGGCGTCGCTGTCGCTGTCGGCCGGGGGTGCGCCCGCGTCGGCCCGCTCCTCCTCCTGCCGCTGCTCCGGCTCCTGCTGCTCGCCGGGAGCGGCGGGTGCGGGGGCCGCGTCGGCGCCCGGGGCCTCGCACGTGGCCTCGGCGAGGGTGACGGTGCCGTTGACCTCGGCGACGTTCAGCTTCAGCGGGTTGACGGAGACCTTGAGCCGCAGTGCGGTGGCGGCGGCCGTACGGGAGGTGGTCTCCGTCTTCGAGAGGTCCAGGCGGACCTCGCCGACGCCCGGCACCTTGACCTCGGTGGGGCCGGAGGCGGTCAGCTTGACGCGTTTGCCGAGCACCGTCACCGTGCCGGGCAGGGTGGCCGAGGCGAGCGGGGTGCGGCCGGTCTCGCAGACGGCCTTGGAGGTGACCGTCTCGAGCTCGATGAGCGACAGCAGGGGGAGCCCGGGCAGATGGACCCGGGCCTTGGTGAGGGTGGTGGAGGACTCGGCCCTGCTCCCCTCGACCGTCGCCTTCGCGTCGGCCACCTCCGCGCGCAGCACGCTGAAGGGCTTGCCCTTGTCGACGCCCTCCAGGTCCGCGGTGAGGGCGGTCCTGCGCGCGCTCTGCGGCGCGTGGACCTCGTTGAGGGAGACGGTGAGCGGGACGTTCACGGTCTTGTCGAGCAGGGCGACGTCGAGCCCGGTGCGCAGGACGGCCGCGCTCGCGCTGCCGTGTTCCCCGGTGGCCTGCGCCATGCCCGCTCCGGCCAGCGCCGCGGGACCTGCGGCAAGGACGGTGGCCGTGGCGACGACGGCCCAACGGCGTGCGGGCATGCGGAAGTTGGTGCTGTTCAAGGTGGTGGGACCCCCATGAGACGTGGGTGGGACCCGGAAAGAATGACCGCGTCCGGAGGGGGACGTCAGCAATCCGACGACACTTCACTCCTTCGTGGCGAGTCCGCCGATCTATTCGATTTCCGAGGGCCTCGGGGGTACGGCCGTTCCCCTCCGTCGCCCGAGTGCCACACGGTGGGCGGGTTTCGACCACCGAACCGTGTCCTCCGCGCCGTGTCCTCCGCGCCGTGTCCTCCGCGCCGTGTCGTCCCTACGCGACCACGCGCCCGTTCAGTACCACCCGGCGCGGCTCCGCCAGCACCCGTACGTCGGCGCGCGGGTCGGAGGCGTAGACGACGAGGTCGGCCGGGGCGCCCTCGTCCAGGCCTGGGCGTCCGAGCCATGAGCGGGCCGCCCAGGTGCCGGCCGCGAGGGCGTCGACGGGCGGGATGCCGGCGGTGACGAGTTCGGCGACCTCGGCCGCCGCGAGTCCGTGCGGGAGGGTGCCTCCGGCGTCCGTACCGACGAAGACGGGGATGCCGGCGTCGTAGGCGGAGCGCACGGTGTCGTAGCGGCGCTCGTGGAGCCGGCGCATATGGGCCGACCAGCGCGGGAACCTGGACTCGCCGCCGTCGGCGAGGTCCGGGAAGGTGGCGATGTTGACGAGGGTCGGGACGATCGCCACACCCCGTTCGGCGAACAGCGGGATGGTGTCGTCGGTCAGGCCCGTCGCGTGCTCGACGCAGTCGATGCCGGCCTCGACCAGGTCCCGCAGGGAGTCCTCGGCGAAGCAGTGCGCGGTGACGCGGGCGCCCAGCCGGTGCGCCTCGGCGATCGCCGCCTCGACGGCGCCGCGCGGCCAGCAGGCCGACAGGTCGCCGAGGTCACGGTCGATCCAGTCGCCGACGAGCTTCACCCAGCCGTCGCCGCGCCGGGCCTCCTGGGCCACGTACGCGACGAGGTCGTCCGGTTCGATCTCCCAGGCGTAGCCGCGGATGTAGCGACGGGTGCGGGCGATGTGCCGGCCGGCCCGGACGATCTTCGGGAGATCGTCGCGGGCGTCGGTCCAGCGGGTGTCGGACGGCGAGCCGGCGTCCCGCAGCAGCAGGGCGCCGGCGTCGCGGTCGGTGAGCGCCTGCTTCTCGGCGACGTCGTCGGGGACCGCTCCGTGCCGGTCGAGGCCCACATGGCAGTGGGCGTCGACCAGTCCTGGCAGCACCCAGCCCTCGGCGGTCGTCACGTCGCGGGCGCCGGCGGGGCGGTCGTAGGAGATCCGGCCGTCGACGACCCACAGCTCGTCGCGGACCTCGTCGGGCCCCACGAGGATCCGCCCCTTCACATGCAGCACCGCGCGTTCGCTCATGCACGGCACTTTATTGAACCCTCCCCCGGCTGAAGCAGGGGGATTCCTGGCTCAGGAAGTCCCGCAGGTCAGCGACCTGCGAGGTCCTGCTCCCTCCACGCCAGCCGGGACGGAACCCGCCCGGTTCGTCGGGCAACGCCCGGGTATGCCGTCCTGGCTGTCGATCGGCACGGTGTGCACGCCTGGTTCCCGCAACGCGCGGCAGGGCCTTCACCCGCCCGAAGGAGACCAGGTGAGCCGCTAGGGGGTGTTTCGGAAGTCCCGCACAGCGCCCACGGCACCCGGCACGCACTCTCGCCGCACCGGCCGAAAGCCCAAGTACGTCCAGTACGAGGGCTTTCGTCCGGCACGCCGAGAGCACGCACCGAGCACCGCGGACACCGCACAGGACTTTCGAAACACCCCCTAGCCGGACTTGCCCACCTGGTCCGAGGTCTCCTCCTCCACGTCCGCCATGGCGGGGTCGAGGAGCCGGGAGAGGAAGTGCCGGGTGCGTTCGTGCCGCGGGGCGCCGATGACCTGCTCGGGGCTGCCGTCCTCGACGATCACCCCGCCGTCCATGAAGACGACCCGGTCGGCGACCTCGCGGGCGAAGGTCATCTCGTGGGTGACGACCATCATCGTCATGCCCTCGCCGGCCAGCATCCGCATCACCGCCAGCACGTCGCCGACCAGCTCGGGGTCGAGCGCCGAGGTCGGCTCGTCGAACAGCATCACCTCGGGGCCCATGGCCAGCGCGCGGGCGATGGCGACGCGCTGCTGCTGGCCGCCGGAGAGGGAGGACGGGTAGGCGCCCGCCTTCTCCGCGAGGCCGACCCGCTCCAGGTTCGCGGCGGCGGTCCGGGCTGCCTCCGCCTTGCCCCGCTTCAGTACCCGGCGCTGCGGCAGGGTGAGGTTCTCGGTGACGGTGAGGTGCGGGAACAGGTTGAACTGCTGGAAGACCATGCCGATCCGGCGGCGGGCCGCGTCGATGTCGACGTCCGGGTCGGTGAGTTCCGTACCGCCGACGTACACCTGGCCCTTGGTCGGCTCCTCGAGCAGGTTCACGCACCGGAGCAGAGTCGACTTGCCCGAGCCGGACGGCCCGATCACGCAGACGACCTCGCCCTGGCGAATCTCCAGGTCGATGCCGCGCAGCACCTCGTTGCTGCCGAACGACTTGTGCAGCCCGCTGACCCGGATCTCCGGATTCCCGGGCGGGGTCTCCGGCTGTTCGCCAGGCTGCCTGCCCGGCTGCTTGTCCGGCTGCTTGTCCGATCGGCTCATTTGACGGCCTCCTGGGCCTTGGCCTCCATACGGCGTACGACGAAGCCGAGCGGAATGGTGATCAGCAGGTAGCACAGGCCGGCCACCAGGATCGGGGTGGAGTTGGCGGTCTGGCTGGCCAGGTCGCGGCCGTACTTGGACAGTTCGCGCTCCTCCAGGGTGACGCCGAGGAACAGCACCAGCGAGGAGTCCTTGAAGAGCAGGACGAGTTCGTTGGTGAGCGGCGGCAGGATGACTCGGAAGGCCTGCGGGATGATGATCGAGACCATGGCCCGAGCGGGCGAGAAGCCCAGCGACCGGGCCGCCTCCATCTGCCCCTTGGGCACCGCCTGGATGCCCGCGCGGATCGTCTCGGCCATGTAGGCGGCGGCCACCAGGCCGAGCGCGAGGGCGACCTTCCCGTAGGTGCCGCCGATGATCTCCGTGCCGGGGAAGGCGAGCGGCACGGCCACGCCGATGAAGATGAAGATCAGCAGGGCGGGCAGGCCACGGAAGATCTCGATGTAGATGCCCGCCAGCCAGCGGTACGGGCCGACCGACGACAGCCGCATCAGCGCGATGACCATGCCGAGTGCGAGCCCGACGGCGAAGCCGGTCACCGTGTAGAGCACGGTGTTCTTCAGCGCCAGGGTGATGATGTCCGGGAACATCCGCTCGGCGATGTCGAGCTGGGCGAACTGGTTCTTCAGCCTGCCCCAGTCCGCCGAGGCCGCGAAGGCGGCCACGGCGGCGACGAAGACGACGTACTGGGCGCCGCGCGACAGACGGCGCTTCCGGCTCCGGGTCAGGCCCTTCTTCCTCAGCTCCGGTGGCACCTTCGTGTCGGCCATCGGATCAGGCGGCGGACGGTGAGGCGGCGGACGCGTCGTACGGGCCGATCCACTGCTCGTACAGCTTCTTGTACGTGCCGTCGGCCTTGGCGTCCGAGAGCGCCTTGTTGATGGCCTTCTGCAGCGCGGTGTTGCCCTTCTTCACCGTGAAGCCGTACTGCTCGCCGGTGTCGAGGTTGTCGACGACCTCGAAGGCGTCGGCGGTGGCCTTGTCCTTCAGCCAGCCCTGCACCACCGGGAAGTCGATGACGACGGCCTTGACCTGGCCGGTGCGCAGGCCGTTGAGGACGGCGTCGGAGGACTCGAAGGAGACCGGGTCGAAGCCCTGCTTCGTGACGTGGTCCTCGCCGGTGGTCTGTGCCTGGGCGCCGAGCTTGAGGCCCTTCGACTTCATGTCGGCCAGCGAGGTCACGCCGGCCTTCTTGTCGACGAGGACGGCCTGGGTGGCGTTGAAGTACGGGTCCGAGAAGTCGACGTTCTTCTTCCGCTCCTCGGTGATGGTCATACCGGCCGCGGCCAGGTCGCACTCGCCGGAGTTGAGGAAGGCCCCGGTCTTGAAGTTCTCGAACGGCGTGTCGAGGATCGCCTGCTTCACACCGAGGTCGTCGGCGACCAGGTCGATCAGGGCCACGTCGAAGCCCTGCACCTTGCCGTCGATCTCCGACTGGAACGGCGGGTACGGGAGGTGGGTGCACGTGGTGAGCCGCCCCGCCTTGGCGAGTTCGACGCCGCCGGCCGCGGTCTTGGAGGCGCCCCCCTCCCCGTCGTCGCTGGAGGTGCAGGCGGACAGGAGCACCAGCCCGGCCGTCGCGGTGGTGGCGGCCAGAACGCGGGTCCTGCGGCCGAGGAGCGTCTTCACTGAGGCCTCCTGATAGGGAACAAACGAAGTTCCGATTATAAGGAAAAGTTTGGGTTCCTCAAACCAAACCGATGGCTGCGACGCCGTCCGACCTAAGAACCGCGCGTCGGACGGGGGTTGCCGGGTGCGGACCGGGGTTGCCGGGGGGACCGGAGCGGGGTTACCGAGGGGCCGGACCGAGGCTGCCGGGGCCGGATACGCTCGACTCCGTCGAAACCGCGCCCCGTGCCTCGCGCCCCGTGGCGCCGTAGAGCCGTGAACTGGAGAGCAACGCTGTGAGCACCGCCGTGAGCACCCATCCCTTCCTCGGTCTGGCCCCGCTGAGCGCCGCGCGCTTCGCCTCGATCGAGGACCGTGTGGCGCGGCTGCTGCGCACCACGCAGGACGTCGTGATCATGCAGGGCGAGGCGCTGCTTCCACTGGAGGGCGCGATCCGCGCGACCGCCGGCCCCGGCACGACCGCGCTGAACGTCGTCACGGGCCCGTACGGGCAGACCTTCGGCGACTGGCTGCGGGACTGCGGCGCCACCGTGATCGACTTGGCGGTGCCGTTCCACACGGCGGTCACGGCCGGGCAGATCCACGAGGCCTTCGCCGCGCACCCGGAGATCGACTTCGTCTCCCTGGTGCACGCGGAGGCGGCCACCGGCAACACCAACCCGGTCGCGGAGATCGGCGAGGCCGTGCGGGCGCACGGGGCGCTGTTCTATCTCGACGCGGTGGCGTCGATCGGGGCGGAGCCGGTGCTGCCGGACGCGTGGGGCGTGGACCTGTGCGTGATCGGGGCGCAGAAGGCGATGGGCGGCCCGGCCGGCGTGTCGGCGGTGTCGGTGAGCGAGCGGGCGTGGGCCCGGATGGCGGCGAACCCGCGGGCACCGCGAAGCTCGTACCTGTCCCTGCTGGACTGGAAGCAGCGCTGGATCGACGGGGGCCGCACGGCGCTGCCGCACGCGCCGGCGCAGCTGGAGATGCTGGCGCTGGAGGCGTGCGTGGAGCGCATCGAGGCGGTGGGCCTGGAGGCGGTGACGGCCCGGCACGCGGCGGCCGCGGCGGCGACCCGGGCGGGTGCGCTCGCGCTGGGCGGCGGCCTGGAGCCGTACGTCCACGACGCGGCGGACGCGGCCCCGGTCGCCACGACCCTGCGGGTTCCGTCGGGCACGGTGGCCGCCGAGCTGGTGGCCCGTGCCCTGGCCGTGGACCCGGCGCTGCCGCTGGCGGCGGGGGGCGGGGCACTGGCGAAGGAGATGATCCGCGTCAACCACTACGGTCCCGACGCGACCCGGGGCGTGGTCCGGGCGGGCCTGACGGCCCTGGGCACGGCGCTGGCGGAACAGGGCCTGCCGGTGGATGTGCAGGGGGCCCTGCGAGCGGCCGACAACGGCTGGCGTTGACTTCCGCTCCCTGCCCTGAAGAGCGGGGATCCCCACCACGGTCGGCCGACCGTCTCGGTGGGTTCCCGTTCCTTCGCGCCGTGCCGGGACGAGTCCCGGTCCCGCCCGCGCTCCACAGGCCGATACCGCCGGTCCGGCAGCCCGGGCGACGTCGACCGCCGCGTTGATGTCCCGATCGAGGACGACCCCGCACGCCCCGCACTCCCCCACGCGGATGTGCGGAGGTTCGGGGCCTCCTTGACGCCGCCCCGAGCGGATGTGCCGTGGGTGCCGCGCGGGGTCGACGGGGCGCTCGAAATCCGGCGCAGGGAGGCCGAGCGCGAGCGGAACCGCGCGCGGAGCGGAAGCCACGGAGCGGAAGCCGGACGACGTCGGGCAGATCGCGGGCGGGCCGCTCTCGGGCCGAGGCCGGACTGCGCCGGGCACTCGTGCACCTGGCCGGGGCGTGCGCGACCGTAACAGTCAGCGCCGGGACCATTTCGGAGCGCATTGACGCGACACCGCAGCGCGACAATCGCGCGACCGGCCGGAACGCGAGGACCCCGGCACAAATTCATTGGATTATCGGAAGCCTTTCACGGGTATTCCTGCCCGCCATTTTCACGCTTATTTCAATATTACCTTCCAGGGTAGCTTCCCGTGTTCTTCTGCCCCCTTCCCCCGACCTTAAACGCATCGATTTTCCGCAGACCGAAAGCAGGGCATCCAGGACATCATCGCGGGTGTTATGGACTTGTGACCAGCTCCACAGGCTGCCTGATTCGCGCCTTAAATCCTGCTGAAACCGGGGCATTCCACCAAGCTTCCGCTTGCGGCTTCACGCTCGCGCGATAACATAGACGAGCCACTCAGGTAACCCCGGCAGCCGATGCAATTTCGAATTTACCTGGGTAAGTTCCATTCACATGACTGCCGCACAAGCAGACCCGCAAATCGACCGCCCCGCCCTGGCGGACGGAGCCGCGCTGTGGCGGATAGCAAGGGATTCGAAAACCCTCGACCTGAACTCGTCGTACAGCTATCTCCTGTGGTGCCGGGACTTCGCCGCCACATCCGCCGTCGCACGTGACGCCGGCGGGGAGCCGATCGGCTTCGTCACCGGCTACGTACGGCCGGACAGCCCGCACACCCTGCTTGTCTGGCAGGTCGCGGTGGACGAGACGCACCGCGGCCGGGGCCTGGCCGCCGCTCTGCTCGACGGTCTGGCCGCACGGACCACAGCGGAACACGGAGTGACCACCGTGGAGACCACCATCACACCGGGGAACACCGCGTCCGAACGCCTGTTCACCGCGTTCGCCGAACGCCACGGGGCCCGGCTGGAGCGCGAGGTGCTGTTCGAGGCGGAGCAGTTCCCCGACGGACCGCACGACCCCGAGGTGCTGTACCGCATCGGTCCCCTCTCCCCCTGACCACCGGCCCCACGCACACGGACCCGTGCGTCACTCCGCCGGTCCCGGACTCCCTCTGACTTCCCACGCCACCGAGGAGCGATTCGTCGTGACCATCACCCAGCCCGATCTGAGCGTCTTCGAGACCCTCGAGTCCGAGGTGCGCAGTTACTGCCGTGGCTGGCCCACCGTGTTCGACCGCGCGCACGGCAGCCGCATGTACGACGAGGACGGCCATGAGTACCTCGACTTCTTCGCCGGAGCCGGCTCACTCAACTACGGCCACAACAACCCCGTACTGAAACGGGCGCTGATCGACTATGTGGAGCGGGACGGCGTCACGCACGGGCTCGACATGTCGACCACCGCCAAACGCGCGTTCCTGGAGTCCTTCCAGAACTGGATCCTGCGCCCGCGCGACCTGCCGTACAAGGTCATGTTCCCGGGCCCGACCGGCACCAACGCCGTGGAGTCGGCGCTGAAGCTGGCCCGGAAGGTGAAGGGCCGCGAGGCGATCGTCTCGTTCACCAACGCCTTCCACGGCATGTCGCTGGGCTCGCTCGCCGTGACCGGCAACGCCTTCAAACGCGCCGGGGCGGGCATCCCGCTGGTGCACGGCACGCCGATGCCGTTCGACAACTACTTCGACGGCAAGATCCCGGACTTCCTGTGGTTCGAGCGACTCCTGGAGGACCAGGGCTCCGGCCTCAACAAGCCCGCCGCCGTGATCGTCGAGACGGTGCAGGGCGAGGGCGGCATCAACGTCGCCCGGCCCGAGTGGCTGCGCGCCCTGGCCGAGCTGTGCGAACGCCAGGACATGCTGCTGATCGTCGACGACATCCAGATGGGCTGCGGCCGCACCGGCGCCTTCTTCTCCTTCGAGGAGGCCGGCATCACACCCGACATCGTCACCGTGTCCAAGTCGATCAGCGGCTACGGACTGCCGATGTCGCTGTGCCTGTTCAAGCCCGAACTGGACGTCTGGGAGCCGGGCGAGCACAACGGCACCTTCCGCGGCAACAACCCGGCCTTCGTCACGGCGACCGCCGCCCTGGAGGCGTACTGGGCCGACGGGTCGGCGATGGAGAAGCAGACCCGCGCGCGCGGCGAGCAGGTCGAGCAGGCGATGGCCGCCATCGCCGAGGAGAACCGCGCAGCCGTGAAGGAGTACCGCGGTCGCGGGCTCGTATGGGGCATGGAGTTCCACGACAAGGCGCGGGCCGGGCGCATCGCCGCGCGCGCCTTCGAACTCGGGCTGCTGATCGAGACGTCCGGCCCGGAGGGCGAGGTCGTCAAACTTCTTCCGGCCTTGACCATCACCCCGGAGGAGCTGGACGAGGGGCTGAGCACGCTGGCCCGCGCCGTCCGCGAGACCGCCTGAACCGTCCGGACCACCGGAACACTCCGGTCCCGTCCGGGCCACCCGAACAGGGTGGACCCCCTGAACCGTCTGCTGAACCGTCCTGGTCCCAGGCCTCGGCCCGTGACCCGGACGGCCCGCGGGCACCACCAGCACCACCACCGAGGAGGCATCGCAACACCGTGATTGTCCGTTCCTTCAAGGAGATCGAAGGTACCGACCGGCACGTGAAGTCCGCGTCCGGTACTTGGGAGAGCAAGCGCATCGTCCTCGCCAAGGAGAACGTCGGCTTCTCCGTGCACGAGACCATCCTGTATGCCGGTACGGAGACATCGATGTGGTACGCGAACCACATCGAGGCCGTCGTCTGCGTGGAAGGAGAGGCAGAACTCACCGACCACGACTCCGGGCTGACGCACACGATCACGCCCGGGACGATGTACCTCCTCGACGGGCACGAGAAGCACACGCTGCGGGTGAAGAAGGACTTCCGCTGCATCTGCGTCTTCAACCCGCCCGTGACCGGACGGGAGGACCACGACGAGAACGGCGTATACCCGCTGCTCACCGAGGAGGTGTGAGGTTCCATGACCACAGCTACCGCCGGCCCCCAGACTCACGTCCCCGACCTCTATCCCACCCGGGGCAACGCCGAGGTGCTCACCCCTCGGCAGGACCCGGTCGTCTGGGGTGCCCCCGACGCACCCGGCCCGATCGCTCCGGCCGACCTGGGGTCGTTCGAGCGTGACGGTTTCCTCGCCGTCGATCAGCTGATCACCGACGACGAGGTCGCCGTCTACCGGGACGAACTGAACCGGCTGGTCTCCGACCCGGCGGTCCGGGCCGACGACCGGTCGATCGTCGAGCCGCAGTCCAAGGAGATCCGGTCGGTCTTCGAGGTCCACCGGATCAGCGAGGTGTTCGCGCGGCTGGTGCGCGACGAGCGTGTCGTCGGCCGGGCCCGGCAGATCCTCGGTTCCGACGTGTACGTCCACCAGTCGCGGATCAACGTCAAGCCGGGCTTCGGGGCCAGTGGCTTCTACTGGCACTCGGACTTCGAGACCTGGCACGCCGAGGACGGTCTGCCGCGGATGCGGGCGGTGTCGGTGTCGATCGCGCTCACCGAGAACTTCGACACCAACGGCGGGCTCATGATCATGCCGGGGTCGCACAAGACGTTCCTCGGCTGTGCGGGGGCCACACCGAAGGACAACTACAAGAAGTCGCTGCAGATGCAGGACGCGGGTACGCCCTCCGACGAGGGGCTGACCTCGCTGGCGTCCGAGTACGGCATCAAGCTGTTCACCGGCAAGGCCGGCTCGGCGACCTGGTTCGACTGCAACTGCATGCACGGCTCCGGGGACAACATCACGCCGTTCCCGCGCAGCAACGTGTTCATCGTGTTCAACAGCGTCGAGAACACGGCCGTGGAGCCGTTCGCGGCGCCGATCCGGCGGCCCGACTACATCGGGGCGCGGGACTTCACTCCGGTGAGGTGACCACGTCGGCGTGAACGTGTCGGCGTGAGCATGACTGCGGGCCGGGCCTCCTCCTGTGGGACGGGGGCACCGGCCCGCGGCCGTGTCCGCGGCCGGGTGGGACCCGGTGGACGCGGGTGACTCAGCCGGGCAGCGCGTCCAGCAGCCGGTCCACGTCGGTCGGGGTGTTGTAGAGGTGGAACGACGCCCGCAGATGGCCGGCCCGGTCGGACAGGGCGAAGCCCGCCCTGCTCAACTCCGGTTGGAGACGGCCCAGTCCCGGCACGGACACGATGGCCGAGCCGGGCGAGGGCACGGGCTCGTGGTCCAGCGCGACGAGCCCGGCGCGGAAGCGGTCGGCGAGGGCGACGTCATGGGCGTGGACGGCGTCCACCCCGATCTCCTCGACGAGTTCGAGGGAGGTCCGCAGCCCCGCGTAGGTGAAGAGGGCGGGGCTCACGTCGAACCGGCGTGCGGAGTGGGCGAGTTCGGCGACGGGCCCGTAACAGCTGTCCCAGGGCTTCTCCGCCGCGGCCCACCCTGCCTGTACGGGGACCAGGTCGCCGAAGTCCTCCGGTACGGTCAGGAAGGCTCCGCCGTGCGGGCCCAGCAGCCATTTGTAGACGATGGCGACGGAGTAGTCGAAGGCGCCGGCGTCGACCGGCAGCCAGCCGATCGCCTGGGAGAGATCGACGTAGGTGCGGGCGCCGTGCTCCCGGGCCGCCTCGCGCAGCGCGGGCAGATCGGCGATCCGGCCGTCGGCGGACTGCACGGCGCTGACGGCGACGAGGGCGGTGTCCGGGCCGACGGACTCGGCGAGCCGCTCCAGCGGCACGGCCCGCACCTTGAGGTCGCCGCGGATGTGGAACGGGTTGAGCACCGAGGCGAAGTCGTTCTCCACGGTGAGCACCTCGGCGCCCGGTGGCAGGGAGGCCGCGATCAGCCCGGTGTACAGGGCGACGGTGGCCCCGACCGCCACGCGCTCGACGGGGACGCCGGCCAGCCGGGCGTACGCGGCCCGGCTCGCCTCGACGTCGTCGTACAGCGGATCCAGCGGACCGCCCTCGGCCCTCAGCCGCACGGCGTCCTCGAGAGCGGTGACGGTACGGGTGGGCAGGAGAGCGTTGGCGGCGGTGTTCAGGAAGGTGTTCTTCGGGGTGAACTCGGCACGGACGAGATGCTCGAAGGTCTCCATGGGACCACTCTGCGGCCCCGGCTTCTCCCCGTCCATTGGCTTGTTCTGCGCGATATCGCCAAGGATCCCTTATGGATACACCCTGACCTGCGGAAAGAGCGGGCGAAGGGTTCGGCTCGGCGGCTTCGGCCCGGCCTGTTCAGGTCTGCGGCACCGCGCAGCCGTCGGGGCCGCAGGCCTCCGCGTCACCGTCGACGGTCTTCAGGGCCGGGCGCTCGCCCCAGGCCTGGGTCAGTGCCTGGGTGAACACCTCGGCGGGCTGGGCGCCGGAGACGCCGTACGTGCGGTCGAGGACGAAGAAGGGCACGCCCCGCGCGCCGAGTTCCGCGGCCTCCCGCTGGTCCTCGCGCACCTCGGCGGCGTACGCCTCCGGGTCGGCGAGGACCGCGCGGGCGGCGTCGGTGTCGAGGCCGGCGGCGGTGGCGAGGTCGAGAAGGCGCTCGTCGTCGCCGAAGACGGACCGCTCCTCGGCGAAGTTCGCCTTGTAGAGCAGGTCGAGCAGCTCCACCTGGCGGCCCTCCTCGCGGGCGAAGTGCAGCAGGCGGTGCATGTCGAAGGTACCGCCGTGGTCCCGGCCCCGGGTGCGGTACGGCAGCCCTTCGGCGGCGGCCTGGGCGCCCAGGTTGTCCTCGCCGGCCTCGGCCTGCGCCTGGCTCATGCCGTACTTCTTGGTGAGCATCGAGAGCACGGGCTGGATGTCGCCCTTGGCCCGGCCCGGGTCCAGCTCGAAGGAGCGGTGCACCACCTCGACGGCGTCCCGGTGCGGGAACTCGCTGAGTGCCTTCTCGAAGCGGGCCTTGCCCACGTAGCACCAGGGGCAGGCGATGTCCGACCAGATCTCGACACGCATCGTTGAGGCACTCTCCCACTCGTACGGGCGCGGAGACTCCCTCCGCCGGCTGCGTGAACCTTCAACCGGTGCGGTTCATTCCCCGGGCACCGCGAAGCGCAGGTACAGGGGGTGGTTGTCGGGGGCGGGCGGATGTGCCGGGTCGGGGGCCCGGCCCCGGCGGGCGTAGAAGGTCCGGGGCCGCCGGTTGTCGACGTGCACGTCGAGTACGGCGGTGCGCAGGCCGTCCGCCCGCCGTTCCTCGACGCAGGCGGTGTGCAGGGCCGTGCCGATCCCGGTGCGCCAGCGGCCGGGGGCGACGCGGAACCGGAACAGCTTGACCGTGTCGGCGGGAGCGTCCCGCGGGGTGCGGAAGGAGGCGGGGCCGGCCTGGCGCCCGTCCCGCACCGCGCCCAGCACCCGCCCGTCGGGGCGCGCGATCGCCTCCCGCCGGACGGCCGGCCGGTCGGTGCCGTCGTCGGGGAGGCCGCCCGGGTAGTACGTGGAGCGGGCCCGAGGTGCAGCGCGGCAACCTCGGCGGCCTCGGCCGCGAGGGCGGCCCTGATCACCGGGGAATCCGCGGTCCGGTGCGTTGTGGTCATGCGACTGCGTTGTGGTCATGCGACTCGGGAGGTGCGCGGCCGGGACGGCGGCCCCTGGCGGGTGGCGGTTCCCCGCCAGGACCACGGGGCTCCGCCGCACCGGCCCCCCTTAGGGGGTGTTTCGAAAGTCCCGCACAGCGCCCACGGCACCCGGCACGCGCCCCCAAGCTCTCGGCTTCGCTCGAGCAGGGAGGTACCCCCTTCGCCGCACCGGCCGAAAGCCCAAGTACGTCCAGTACGAGGGCTTTCGTCCGGCACGCCGAGAGCACGCACCGAGCACCGCGAGCACCGCACAGGACTTTCGAAACACCCCCTAGCTGCCGTCGCGCAGGTCCTGTGGCCAGGCCGGCCGGAACTCGATGTGGTCGTAGGTGACCACGCAGCCCTCGCCCATCGGGGACTGGGTCATGAAACCGACCAGGGCGGCTCCGGACTCCTTCTCCGCGTCGAGGGTGAAGAGGCGGACGAAGGTCCAGCGCTTGCCGTCGCGGGAGGCGTGGAAGGCGAAGGCGCGGCCGGTGCGGCTGACCCTCAGCCACGCGGAACTGCCCTCCACCGTGAAGGAGTTGGCGTCGTCGGAGTGGCCCCGGGTGACGACCGTGCAGACGGTGGGCACGTCCGGGGAGTACTCCAGGCACAGCTTGGCCCAGTTCCGCTCGCCGGTGTGGACGTAGAGCACCCCGGCGTCGAAGGCTGCGGAGAAGCCGACCGTGACCCGGGCGATCAGCTGGAAGTCGCCCTCGGGGGCGCCCAGCAACCGGGGTGCGTCGGCGGCGGGGTCCAGGGCCTCCCCGGTGGGCGGTACGAAGCGGTCCTGGCGCGGTCCGGCCCAGCCGGTGAGGACGCCGTCCTCGTGGGACCAGTGCCCGTCGGGACCGTAGGTACGTAGGGGAAAGGGCAGTTGGGGAAGTTCCACGTCCATGGGAGGAGTCTCGCAGGTCCCCCGCTCGCGCGGGGCCCGTCCGGCGGATCGTGCCGGACGGGCCCCGTGCCCCTGCTCTGCCGTGCGCGGTCAGCGCTCCAGGTGGCCGTTGAACCGGCGCGGCAGCCCGAGCGGGTTGTCGTCCCGCAGCTCCGGCGGCAGGAGGGCTTGTGGGCTGTTCTGGTAGGCGACGGGGCGCAGCCAGCGCTCGACGGCGGTGCCGCCGACCGAGGTGGAGGTGGAGGTCGTCGCCGGGTAGGGGCCGCCGTGGTGCTGGGCCGGGGCGACCGCGACACCGGTCGGCCAGGCGTTGACGAGCACCCGGCCGGCGAGCGGGGTCAGCTCGCCGAAGATCTCCGCGCCCCGGCCCTGCCCCGCGCCCTCCTCCTCGGAGAGGTGGACGGTGGCGGTGAGGTTGCCGGGGAGGCGGGAGAGGACGGAGCGGGCCTCCGCGTCGTCCTCGTAGCGGACCACGACGGTGACCGGGCCGAAGCACTCCTCCAGGAGAAGGTCGTGCTCGCCTTCCGCGGCGAGCCTGCTCGCCGGGACGGTGAGGAAGCCGGCGCTGACGGTGTGCTCGCCGCCCGCGCCCGGCGTCACCGGGGACTCCACGTCGGGCAGCTGAGCCCGCTCGGCGACCCCGGCGACGAAGTTGTCGCGCATGCGGTGGTCGAGCAGGACACCGGCGTCGGTGTCGCTGACGGCGTCGGTCAGGGACTTGACCAGACGGTCGCCTGCCGCACCCGCCGGGGCGAGGACGAGACCCGGCTTCACGCAGAACTGGCCGACGCCGAGCGTCATCGAACCGGCGAGCCCGGCGCCGATCGCCTCGGCGCGCTCGGCGGCGGCGGCCTCCGTGACGAGGACCGGGTTCAGGGAGCCCAGCTCGCCGTGGAAGGGGATCGGGACCGGGCGGGCGGCCGCCGCGTCGAAGAGGGCCCGGCCGCCGCGTACCGAGCCGGTGAAGCCGGCCGCCGCGACCAGCGGGTGCCGGACCAGCTCGACGCCGGCCTCGAAGCCGTGCACCAGGCCGAGCACGCCCTCGGGGATGCCGTGCGGGACGGCCGCCCGGCGCAGCACCTTGGCGACCAGCTCGGACAGGCCGGGGTGGTCGGGGTGGGCCTTGACGACCACGGGGCAGCCGGCCGCGAGGGCGCTCGCGGTGTCGCCGCCGGGGACGGAGAAGGCGAAGGGGAAGTTGGAAGCCGAGTAGACGGCGACGACGCCCAGCGGGACCTTGTAGCGGCGCAGGTCCGGGATGGGCGGGGTCGCGGTGTCGTCGGGGTGGTTGATGACGACGTCGAGGAAGGCCCCCTCGTCGACGAGGTCGGCGAAGGCGCGCAACTGGTAGCAGGTGCGGGCGAGTTCGCCGGTGAGGCGGACCGGTCCGAGCGCGGTCTCGGCATCGGCGACCTCGACGAGCGTGCTCTTGGCGGCCTCGAGTTCGTCGGCGGCCGAGCGCAGGAAGGCCGAGCGGAGGGTGCGGTCGGCCAGCGCGCCCCGCGCCTCGTGGGCGGCCCGGACGGTGGCGTCGACCTCCTCGGCCGTGGCCTCCACCGCAACCTGTTCCCGCTGCTTCCCGGTTCGGGGGTCGACACTCCAGACTGGTGCTGCTGCCACCGCGAGTCCCTCCGCTTGACTGCCGCTTGCAATGCCGCAGTATGTACGTCACCCACCAGGAGTGTTCGATATACTGAACGCTGTCTCTGGTGATGAATATGCTGTTGGAGACTATAACTTCAGCTCTCGTCGAACGAAGGGTCAAGGGCATGTCGGCTGGCGAGACGGGCGGCGGCGCGCAGGTCAAATCCGCGGTGCGGACCGTTGAACTGCTCGAGTACTTCGCCGGGCGCCCCGGCATGCATTCTCTGGCGGCGGTCCAGGAGGCCGTCGGCTACCCCAAGTCGAGTCTCTACATGCTGCTGCGCACCCTCGTCGACCTCGGCTGGGTGGAGACGGACTCGACGGGCACGCGGTACGGCATCGGCGTGCGGGCGCTGCTCGTGGGCACGTCGTACATCGACGGGGACGAGGTCGTGGCGGCGGCCCGGCCCACGCTGGACCGGCTGTCGGACGACACCACGGAGACGATCCACCTCGCCCGGCTCGACGGCACCAACGTGGTGTACCTGGCCACCCGGCAGTCGCAGCACTATCTGCGCCCGTTCACCCGGGTCGGCCGCCGGCTGCCCGCGCACTCGACGTCGCTCGGCAAGGCGCTGCTGAGCACGTACACGGACGAGCAGGTGCGCAAGATGCTCCCTCAGGCGCTGCCCGCCCTCACCGAGCACACGATCACCGACCGGGAGAAGCTCATCGAGGAGCTGCACCAGGTGCGGGAGCAGGGCTTCGCGGTGGACCGCGAGGAGAACACACTGGGGCTGCGCTGCTTCGGGGTGGCGATCCCGTACCGCACCCCCGCGCGGGACGCGATCAGCTGCTCGGTGCCGGTCGCCCGGCTCACCCCCGCGCACGAGCAGATGGTCAAGGACGCCCTGTTCGACGCGCGCGACCGGCTGACGCTGGCCACCCGGAGGCTCTGACCGTGACCGGCCAGGAGATCGCGCTGCGCGCGGTGCACGACAGCGATCTGCCGGTCTTCTACCGGCAGTCGAACGACCCGGAGGCGCTGCGCATGGCGGCCTTCACCGCCGAGGACCCGGCCGACCGGGGGGCGTTCGAGGCCCACTGGGCGCGTGTCCGCACCGCGCCGGACATCGTCGTGCGCACGGTGCTGTGCGACGGCGACGTGGTGGGCCACGCGGCGGTGTACGGGGCGCCGGGCGAGCGCGAGGTGACCTACTGGGTCGACCGCGCGTACTGGGGCAGGGGCATCGCCGGCGCCGCCCTGCGCGCCCTGCTGGCCGAGGTGACCGAGCGCCCGCTGCACGCGCGCGTGGCCGCGGACAACACGAGGTCGCTGCGGGTCCTGGAGAAGTGCGGCTTCCGGGTCGTCGCGCGGGAGACCGGGTACGCGCCCGCGCGCGGCGCCGAGATCGACGAACTCGTCCTCAGGTCGGCCGGCTGACCCCTGTCCCTCCCCCGCCCGGCGGAGACGGATCATCACCGCGCGGGACGTGGCCGCGCGGGGTGCCGCGGGAGTCTGAGGACATGCCACGGACACACATCTCCTCAGCCACCGCCCCCGTCACCGTTCCCGCCGCCTCCCCGGCCGCCGTCAGCCGTCCCCGTCGGCTGCTGCGCGCGCTCGCCGTCGTCTCCTGTGTGCCGTACATCGGGCTCAAGACCGCCTGGGTCGCGGGGAGTCGGGCCGGCATCCCGGACGGCAGCGTGCTGCTGGACCACCGCGTGCAGACGGCCGTGGTCAACGGCCTGTCCCTGCTGATGGACAGCGCGGTGATCGTGCTGGCCCTGGTCCTGACCCGGCCCTGGGGTCTGCGGACCCCGGCCTGGCTGCTGGCGTTCCCCGTGTGGGCCGCCACCGGGCTGCTCGCCCCGATCATGGCCGCGTTCCCGTTGCAGCTCCTGGCCCGGCTGGCGGGTGGCGGCAGCGGCACGGCGGGGAGCGGCGATCCCTTCCTGGAGGAGTGGGTGTTCGGCGTCGTCTACACCGGGTTCATCCTGCAGGGGCTCGCCCTCGGAGCCCTGTTCGTCCTCTACGCCCGTGACCGCTGGGGGCACCTGTGGCGCGGCCGGGTGCGGGAACTGCCCGCCGGGAACGTCGGAGCCGCGCAGCGGGCCCTTGCCGGGGCGGCCGCCCTGCTCGCCCTGTTCCCGCTGGCCGCCCGTCTGTGGTGGGTGGGCGGCGGCACGGCCGGGCTCAGCGAGGGCCGGGCGGCGGAGCGCGGCAGCGACTTCTACGTCCTGGAGGCCGTCTACATCGGGTTCCTCGCCGCTGCCGTCGCCGGCGGTCTGATGCTCGCCTTCCGGTGGGGCCGGGTGCTGCCCGTGGCGGTGCCGCTGGGTCTGACCTGGGTGGGCTCCGCCGCCGTGGCCTGCTGGGGCGGCTGGATGTCGGTGGCCTCCATCGGGGCCGGGGACGACATCGCCGACCAGCCGACCGCACTGATGCATCTCACCTACTCTGGCCAGATGATCGTCGGCATCCTGGTGGCAGCCATCGGCGCCCACCACTTCGCGGAACGGTCGGCCGGGGCCACGCGGCGGGCGGCGTGAGCGGCGTGAGCGGCGTCCCGGGCCTGCTCTTCGGCCGGCGGGCGCGCCTGCGCTGGATCCACCTGATCCTGGGCGGCGCGCTCGCGATGCCGTACGTCCTCGTCGGCTCGGTCGTCATCAGTCCTCTGACCAGCACCACCGACGTCTTCTCGTCTCCCACCCTCCAGCTCGCCTCGTTCGCCGTCGGCCTGCCGCTCGCCGCCGTCACCTCCCTGTTTCCGCTGACCCGGCCGCTGGAGACCGCCGCCGTGCGCTGGCTGTGCGGGGTGGACGCCGCCCGGCTCGCCGACGGGCCCGCCCGCACCCGCGCCGCGAAGGGCCGTACGGCGGTCTGGTACACGGTGCATCTGGGGCTGGGCGGGATCATCGCCGGGATGTCGCTGACGGTGCCGCCGTTCGCCGTCGCGCTGATCGTGCTGCCGCTCTTCGCGGGGCTGCGCGACTACCCGCTCGGTCTGCCGGAAGTCCTGGACTCCACCTGGGCGTTGGCGCTCTCGCCGGTCGCCGGCGTGACATCGCTCCTGGCGCTGGCAGGCTGCGTGGCCGGCTGCGGCGTGCTGCTGGCCCGCTGGGCGCCGGCGCTGCTCGGCCCCACTCCCGAGGACCGGCTCGCCGCCGCCGAGGCGCGCGCCGCCGACCTCGCCGTCCGCAACCGGCTGGCCCGTGAGCTGCACGACTCGGTGGGACACGCGTTGAGCGCGGTCACGCTTCAGGCGAGCGCGGCGCGCCGGGTCCTGGACACCGACCCGGAGTTCGTCCGGGACGCCCTGGCCGCCATCGAGGACACCACGCGCCGCACCGTGGGCGAACTCGACGCCGTGCTGGGTGTGTTGCGCAACGACGAGGACCGGGGCGGCATGCCCTCGCCCACCCTCGCCACCGGCCTCGACGACCTGCTGCGCGGTATCCGGGCGAGCGGGCTGAAGGTGACGGCCACGATCGGGACACGGCTCCACGCGCTGCCGGCGATGGTCTCCCGGGAGGCGTACCGCATCGTGCAGGAAGGGCTGGGCAACGTCCTCAGACACGCCGGTGAGGGGGTCGCCGTGACGCTGTGCGTCGAGGTCCGCGACGGCCGTCTGACGATCACCGTCGAGAACCCGCACGGCACCTCCGTGGCGACCGTCCGCCCGGCCGCCGCCACCCGCCCCGGCGGCGGCCACGGTCTGCGCGGCATCCGGGACCGGACCCGCCTGCTGGGCGGCACCACCGAGGCCGGCCCGGAGAACGACACCTGGCGGCTGCACGTGGAACTCCCTTTGCAGGATGACGGCATGACCCGCGGGCCGTCCCACCCGGGACGCACCGCACTCGGCCCTCCCGGACCGCCGACCGAGCCCGAGGACACCCCATGACCGGCCCCGCCCCGATCCGTGTCGTTCTCGCCGACGACGAGCGCATGGTGCGCACCGCCCTGCGGGCCATCCTCTCCGCCGAACCGGATCTGGAGGTGGTGGGCGAGGCGGCCACCGGCGCGCAGGCCGTGTCGGTGGTGCGGGAGCACCGGCCCGACGTCGTCCTCATGGACGTACGGATGCCGGAGATCGACGGCATCCGCGCCACCGAGCAGATCCTCGCCGGCCTCGACGACCCGCCCCGGGTGGTCGTCGTCACCACCTTCGAGAACGACTCCTACGTGTACGACGCGCTGCGCGTCGGAGCCGCCGGGTTCCTGCTCAAGCGGGCGGAGGCCGAGGCGCTGGTGGGTGCGGTCCGACTGGTGGCGCGCAGCGACACCCTGCTGTTCCCGGAGGCGGTGCGCGCGCTCGCCGCCGAGCACACGCGTGCGTCCCGTACGCCGCCGCCCTGGGTGGCCAGGCTGACCGGACGGGAGAGCGAGGTGCTGCGGCACATGGCGGCCGGGCGGACCAACGCGGAGATCGCCGGGCTGCTGGAGGTCGGCCCCGCCACGGTGAAGACCCATGTGGCACAGGTCCTGGCGAAGACCGGCGCCCGGGACCGCACCCAGGCCGTCATCGCGGCCTACGAGTCGGGCTTCCTCCGCGGTTCCTGAACAGCGCACTGCCGAACGCCCGGTTGCCCGGCATCCGGTTCCCGGCGCCCCGTTCGTCAGGGCGCTGAACCTTTCCGGCCGAACAGCCGTCTGAACAGGTGACGGGCCGCCCCATCCCCCCGGGGCGGCCCGTCACCTTTCTGTCGGACGCTGCTGGTCAATTCGGCCCGGCGTTCCGGGCTCCGCGAGCCCGTACCACCGGAGCCGGGTGCTCCGGCCGCGACTGTGACACATTCCCGGAAAGTGTCACAGTCGGCGGACTCATGCCCCGGGTCCGCCGGATTCGCCAACAGCCTCCTTTCTGCCGGCGCCGGGCCCGGCCGTGCTGCCGGACCGGACACCCCGTCATCCGCCCTGCCCCACGCCCAGGATCTGCTCGATCGGGTCGATCACGAAGTACACCAGGAGCAGTGCCGAGGATCAGCGGGTTGAGGACGAGGATGTAGGCCATGGTGAAGAACGTGGCGAAACCACCGCGTATCTCCCGGCCGACGGTGGACCCGCGCGCCGATATCCTGAAGAACCGGTCGACGCTGTTCCCCGCGGGGGGCCGGGGGTCCGGTTTGTCGGCCACCTGTTGCGAGTCGGACGTGGCGAACTCTCCTCGATGCCTGAGTGATTGCCGGCGATCACGGGTGATCGTCGAGGCCTGACTGATCCGTGTGCGGATGCTGGCTGGATTGTGCCCGCGCCGAAGCACGTTCGGGTGTTCTCCTTGTTACGGAATCGCATGCCGACGGGCCACACGGCGCTCGACCCTCCGTACGATCCGCATGGGATCCGAACGAAGCCTGTACGCACCCGAGTTGACGCCCTTGGGCGTCCGGGGTCCGCCGCGAGGGGAGGTGGTTGCCCGTGGGCACCGTCGTGGACGGCAGTGCTGCCGCGGAGTTCCATGCCTTCTTCGAGCGTCACTACGCCGAACTGTCGCGGCTGGCCGTCCTGCTGACGGGCGAGGCGGACACCGCCGACGACCTGGCGGCGGACGCCCTGCTCGCGTTGTGGCACCGCTGGGACCGGGTGCGTGCCGCCGACCATCCGGCGGCGTACGCGCGGGGCGTGGTCGCCAATCTGGCCCGCACCCGTATACGCAGCGCGGTGCGCGAGCGGCGCCGGATCGCCTTGTTCTGGTCGCAGCGCGAGGAGCGGGTCGAGAACCCGGATGTCGCGGGGGTGGTGGATGTGCGGGAGGCGTTGCGCCGGCTGCCGTTCCGCAAGCGGGCGTGTGTGGTGCTGCGGCACGCCTTCGACCTGTCGGAGAAGGACACCGCGCTGGCCCTGGGTGTCTCGGTGGGTACCGTGAAGAGCCAGACCTCGAAGGGGATGGCCGAACTGCAGCGACTGCTGGGCACGTCGACGCCCGAGGTGCCACGACGGGTGCACGCGGCGCATGCCGCGTGGGGCGAGGCTGCCCTGGGAGCGGACCGGTGACGATGCGGCGGGACGATGCGCCCGAGGAGGTGCACGCCCGGCTGCGGGAGGCGGCCGGGGTGCACCGGCCCGACCGGGAGCGCATGCTGGCCCGGGTGGAGCGTGACATGGCCGGGCCGGACCGGCCGGTCCGCCGGGCGGCGCGTCCCCGGGAGCCGGGCTGGGTCCGGGTGGTGGGCGCGACGGCCGCGGTGGCCGGGGTGCTCGTGGCGGGTGGTTACACGGCGGCATCCGCGGTGAAGGACGCCCGGACTCCCCCGCAGCACCAGGTGGCGGTCTCCCCGACGACGGCCCCCGCACTGTCCTCGTCGCCGGCGCCGGACGTGCCCGACGCGTTGCGGCCGCCCGCCGGCTCCGGGGACGGCCCGCTGGGGGCGGACGGTGCGGTGAACCCGCACAGCAACGAGTTCTGGGCGCAGAGCGATGTCACCCTGCGCACCGGCGAACGGCTGACCGCGCTGACCGTGCGGCTGCGCGTCGCACAGACCGGCGGGGTCTCGTCGACGGGCGCCTGGCGGTCGCTGCCCGAGGAGGACTTCGGTCTCACGGTGAGCGAGCGGGGCGGGTTCCTCGTCTACACCTGGACGCTCAGGAAGGGCCGCACGGTCCCGCCGGGCGATTGGGTGTTCGCCGGCCAGTACGACCATGCGCGCGGCGGCCGCGACGCGCGGAAGGACACCTACACGGCGACGGCTGCCACCACGGGAGCCGAACAGCTCTCCGTGGACGGCGGATTCACCACGGGGGACGTCAACGACGTGGGGGGCAGCGGGGGTTCGGGTCCGTAACCGGAGCCGGCCTGCCCGGCTGCTGACCGGCCCGCCGGCCCGGCCCACCCAACCGGCGGGCAGCACCCCGAAACTTTCGGCTCCCACCGCCCCGTTGACCCTCCGGCTCCCGCTGGCGACACTCCGAGGGCATCCCACCCAACAGAATCCGTCAGCCCCCCCACAGGAAGTGTCATGCGTCGCCCTGCCGCCCGCACGCTTCTGGTCCCGTTCCTCGCCCTCCTCCTCGCCCTGCTCGCCGCGCCGCCGGGCACCGCGCACCCGGGAACCGCGCCCTTGAACCATGCCGGGTCCCCCGGGGCCGCCCCGAGCGCCCCGCGGTACGCCGGGTACCTCTTCGCCTACTTCACCGGCGAGGGCACCGCCGACGGCGAGCAGATCCGCTATGCCCTCAGCCGCGGCAACAACGCGCTGAGCTGGCGCGAACTGAACGGCGGGCAGCCGGTGCTGACCTCCACGACCGGCGAGAAGGGGCTGCGCGATCCGTTCGTGATCCGCTCCCCCGAGGGCAACCGGTTCTTCCTCATCGCCACCGACCTCAGGATGTACCGGAACAGCAGCGGCGGCTGGGACGAGGTCCAGCGGCACGGCAGCAAGTCGATCATGGTGTGGGAATCCACCGACCTGGTGAACTGGACCGACCAGCGCCTGGTGCAGGTCTCCCCCGACACCGCCGGCAACACCTGGGCACCCGAGGCCTACTGGGACGAGTCGCGGAAGGCGTACGTCGTCTTCTGGGCCTCGAAGCTGTACGCGGCCGACGACCCCGGGCACACCGGGTCGACGTACAACAGGATCCTCTACGCCACCACGCGGGACTTCCGCACCTTCAGTGGGCCGAAGGTGTGGAACGACCCCGGCTACTCGGTGATCGACTCCACGGTGATCGAGCACCGGGGCACCTACTACCGCTACACCAAGGACGAGCGCGACCCGTCCTCCGGCTCCCCGTGCTCGAAGTTCATCACCGGGGAGAGGTCGGCGGACCTGACCTCGACGTCGTACACCTTCGTCGCCGACTGCATCGGCGGCGGAGCGATGAGCCGGGGCGAGGGTCCGACGGTGTTCAAGTCCAACACCGAGGAGAAGTGGTACCTGTTCATCGACGAGTACGGCGGCCGGGGCTATCTCCCCTTCGAGACGACCGACCTCGCCTCGGGACGCTGGACCCCGTCCACCACCTACCGGCTGCCCGCCAGTCCCCGGCACGGCACGGTGATCCCGGTGACGCGGGCGGAGTACGACCGGCTGGCGGCCGCGTACCCGTAGTAGAGGCCTGGGCCGCCCGGCCGGCCGCCGTCACAGCACGGAGGCGAGCCAGGTGTGGACCTCGTCCTGCATCGCGTCGTCGAAGACGTGGCCGCGGTCCGGCCACGTCTTCAGCCGCAGCCGGCGTCCTGCGAGCTCCACACGGCACGCAGCTTGTCGTAGGCGGTCCGCACCCCGTCGGCGGGGAACAGCGGATCGAGCCCGCCGTGGAAGAACAGCATCGGCCGGGGTGCGGCGATGCTCGCCACGTCGGGGATGTCCAGGTGCCGGGTGAGGCCGGGGTGGAGCATGTGGAACGCCGACTGCCCGCGCAGCGTGTTGTTGCCGGGCACCATCATGTCCTTCAGGCCGGTCATCCAGCACACGCTCGCCGCGGCCGCTATGTGGTCGCTGAGCGCGGCCACCTGCCAGGCCCGGTAGCCGCCCATGGAGAAGCCCAGGGCGGCCACCCGGCGGGCGTCCACCCGGTCGAGGCCGGCCAGGAAGGCGGCGGCGCGCTGGTCCTCGCGGGCGTGGAGTCCGGCGAGCGAGGAGCCGAGATGGAAGAGGTTGCTCGCCAGTTCCTGCTGCCGCTCGTACGCCAACGGCCCCCGCTCGCCCCATCCGAGGGCGTCCAGGCAGAGCACGACGTAGCCGCGCCGGGCGAGTTCGTCGCCGACGAAGCGTCCGCCGAAGTACCGTGCGGCCCACTGCTCGGCGGAGGCGAGCCGGGTGTCGTCGTACCAGGGCCGGACACACTTCTCCTTGCCGATGTCGAAGCGGGAGCCGTGGTCGTGCAGGAGCAGCACGGCCGGGAAGGGCCCGGCGCCGCGGGGGGTGAGCAGCACGCCGCGGGTCCTGCCGTACCGGGTGAGCGAAAGGGTCACCGACTCGCGGGCGCAGCCGTCCTCCTGGGCGCCGGCCGGGCCCGCGGCGAACTCGGGTGCGTACGGTGTGCCGGCCTGGTCGTCGACGACCAGCAGGTCCTCGACCTTGCCCCGGGCCGCCCGCCGCCACGCGTCGAAGTCCCGGACGGGTGAGGTGCCCCAGGCGAGCGGGAACGTCAGGTCGTCCTTGAGCACTTGGTGGAGTCCGGGCGGACCGGGGGCGGGGGCGGAGGGAGAGGTCACTTTGCGGTCGGCCGGGGGTGCCAGTCGCCGAGGTAGGTCTCGGGAGTGTGGACGGCGGCCTGGGCCCGGGTGAGCTGGGGCCGGTTCCCGGGGACGGTGACCACGGCGCCGGGACCGCTGTTGCGGTACTCCGCGAAGCGCTGGTCCTGCCAGGGGTGGCCGCCGGCCATGTTGGTGTAGGGCGCGACGGCGTCGATGCCGGGGCCGAGGTGGGTGTCGCGGACGGTGAGCATCGGGCGGGCGGTGGTGTCGGAGCTGGGCACCCAGGGGCGGGCCAGCTTGTAGGAGCCGTCGGGTGCCTCGCTGCTGACGGTGCTCCCGGTGACGAGGTAGCCGCGCGGATTGGCGCCGGCCGTGGAGGGCGCGAAGACGAAACCGTACGGGGCGCCGGTCAGGTCCGGGCGGATCAGGGTGCGGAAGTGACAGTGCTCGAAGACGGCGGTCGCCCGGCCGAAGACGAAGTCGACGTCGCCCTCGGCGTAGCAGTGGGCGAAGTACTGGCGGGCGAACGTGTCCACGGACAACGAGTCGGCGTACAGGGTGTCCTGGTGGCCGAGGAACCGGCAGTGGCTGAAGGCGCTGCGATCGCCCTGCACCTTGAGGGCGACGGCCTGGGTGCCGCTGGTGCCGGGGAGGTCGGTGCGCAGCCAGTCGTTGGCGAAGGTGATCCAGCGGGCGGTGAAGCCGTCGGGGCGCACGGTGGTGGTGGCGGAGCCGGAGGTGCCGTGGTTGCCGGAGCCGTCCGGCTTCGGGGTGCCCGCCGCGTTGTCGTACACGATCACCGTGTCCCGGGCGTCGCGCGAGGCGCCGATCCAGGTCATGCCGGTGCGGTCGGCGTCGACAAGGACCGTCTCCCGGTAGGTGCCGGGGGCCAGGACGAGGACGCGTCCGGTGCCGGTCGTGGCGGTCACGGCCGCCTGGACGGAGGTGAAGTCGCCCGCGCCGCCGGGGTGGACGTACAGGGTCCCCGGGGTCAGACGACCGGCCGGCGAACCGTACCGGCCGAACGGGCGGCGCGGGCCGTGGGCCGCCTGGGCGGGGGCGGCGGCCAGGGCGAGGGCGGTCGCGGTGGCCGCCGAGGCGCCCGCAAGCAGGAGACCCCGTCGGGAGACGGGTGGGGACGTGCGCGAGGAGAACGGCAGCGGGCGGCCGTGGGGCGAGGGCATGCGGGTGCTCCTTCGGTACGGGACCGGGACGGGGGTGGGGCCGGGGAAGCGGGACAGGAAAGCGGGACGGGGAGGCGGGCCGGGGAAGAGGGACGGGGAGGCGGGACAGGGAAGCGGACCAAGGAAGCGGACCGGGGAAGCGGACCGGGGAGGCGAGCCAAGCCGTCGGCGCCCGGCCGGACGGGATCGGACGAGACGGGACCGCAGCGGACGGGAGAGCAGCACGAGACCGCAGTGGCCAGCGCGAGTCCGCAGTCGGACCGACCCGGCCCGAACCCCGGTGGACGGGTCCGGATCGGACGAGCCGGGCCCCGGCGAAGCGGGCGAGGCGGACCGGGGCGGGCGCGTGCCACAGTGGGGGTGGTACGCGCCCGCCCCGGCGTCAGGGGTGCGGGGAGGAGGTCAGCGGAGGCGGCCCGCTCCCGCACCGTGCTTGACCAGCGCCGGGACCGCCTGCACCCGGTCGATGCCGGCGCGCAGGGTGGGTGTCCAGCCGGCCCCGGACCGGAGGGTCTCCTCGGGGATCTCCGCGTTGTGCACGGCGATCAGGTCGACCCGCTTGCCGTTGACGAGGCTGTTCTCCGCGGTGAGCGGCGAGTCGGTCCACCGCTTGAGGATCTTGGCCGGGCTGACGCCCTTCGCCAGGGTGAACGCGTTGTGCTCGGCGACGAGCTGGGACTCCTTGCCGATGCCGAAGCTGTAGGAGAAGCCCTGCTCCGCCACGAAGTGGTTGTTGTAGACGTCGACCTGCCCGAAGCGGACGCGCGGCGTTCGCTCGGCCAGCTTCGAGAACAGGTTGTGGTGGAAGGTCGCCTTCAGCTTGCCCCGGTCGCCGACGGCCGTGGACTCGCTGTCGCTGTTGCCGATCAGGATCGTCTTGTCGTGCTCGGTGAAGACGTTCCAGGACGCGGTGACGTAGTTGGCGCCGCGGACGATGTCCAGCTCGCCGTCGTGCTGCTGGTACAGCATCCCGAAGTGGGTGGGGGCCGCGCTGTCGGGGTGCTCGCCGTCGGTGAAGGTGTTGTGGTCCAGCCAGACGTGGGTGGCGCTGTGGACGACGGCGGTGTCGTACTCGGAGTTCCAGTTGCCCTTGGCACCGTCGGTCGGGTCCCACTGCGGGAAGCAGTCGAGAGGGCTCTCGAGGGTGAGGTTGCGGACGATGACGTTGTCGACGTCCTTGATCTGCAGGCTGGCACCCTTGAACCCGGCGTTCTTTCCGATGCCGATGATCGTGGTGTTGGGGGGGACGTTCGCCTTGATCGCGGTGTTCTGGTGGGCCGCCGAGGCCCTGCGCCGGCCCTCGGGGCTGTCGTCGGGCTCGTCGCTCAGGTCCTGTTCCAGGCCCCAGGTCTCGGGCGCGTACTTCTCCAGGTAGGCGTCGAAGTCGTAGCCGGGGACGGCGAGCGAGTCGCAGCCGGCGGAGACCGCGTCGATGGCCCCCCGCACCTTGATGATCTTCGGTGCGGTGCCGCCGTCCGCCAGGGCCGCCCTGAACCCGGCCCAGTCGCTGACGGTGTAGACGTGCGCGGGTGCGGCGCCTGCGCCTCCGGTGGTGCCGGTGCCGTGGGAAGCCCAGCCGTCGTTCGCACCGAGTGTCTGGCGGGCGGGGTCGCGGTGCTTGCCGGGGTGATCACCGGAGTGGCCGCCGTGCGCCTGGGCGCCGGTGCCGGTCAGGGCCAGTACGAGGGCGGTGCAGCCGGCCAGCGCGGCGGCCTTCATCGTGGCATGCCCATGCCACATTTGTCCGTTCGGGGTGCGGGTCATGGTGCGGGTCTCCCTGTGTCTCGTTCGGTCGGTGTCGCGGACTGCCGGGCGTGCGGCTCACACGGTGCGAGCCGGGCAAGCCGGGTGTGTCGGGCGTGTCGGGCGTGTCAGGCGGTGGCGCCGGCGTCCGGCCAGGTGATCCAGGACTCGGGGATCACGTCGTTCAGTCGGCGCACGTCCCGCGGTACGAGCACCCGGGTGCGCAGCAGCTCCCGGGCGACCAGCCGCGCCACGGCGATGGCGCCGGGCGGGTTGAAGTGCGTGTTGTCCTGCTCGGTCGCCGTCCAGTTGAAGTACTTCTTCGTCTCCTCGGCCCCGAGCTCCTGCCACAGCGCCAGTGACAGGGCCTGGGTGTCGAGCAGCGCGACCCGCTCCTCCTGCGCCAGCGCCCGCGTCGCCGCCGGATAGTCGCCGTGGCTCGGCACGGCGGCGCCGCCCGCGTCGAACCTCCGGCGTTCCACGGCGGTGGCCAGCACGGGCCGCGCCCCACGGGCCCTGGCGCCGTCGACGTACAGCCGCAGATACTCCCGGTACGTCGTCCAGGGCTCGGTGTAGCGGGCCGGGTCGGTGGCCTTCTCGTCGTTGTGCGCGAACTGGATCAGCAGGAGGTCGCCGGGCCGGACGGCGGCGAGGATCGTCTCCAACCGCCCCTCGTCGACGAAGCTCTTCGAACTCCGGCCGTTCACCGCGTGGTTGGCGACGTCGAGGCCGGGGCGGAGCAGGAAGGGGAGCGCCATGCCCCACCCGGTCTCAGGGGCGGCGTCGGCGTACTTCTGGGCCGCGGTGGAGTCCCCGGCGATATAGAGGGTGCGGGAACGGGGACGCCCGGGGGCGGCCTGGGCGGTGCCGGTCACGGCGAGGGCGAGGGGAAGGCCGAGACCGGCGGCGGATACCTGTCTGCGAGTGAGCGACACAAGCCTGTGCCTTTCAGCAAGGGTCCCGAGGAGCCCCGTCGGGGGCGCGGGACTGTACCTGTGTGCGGGCCGCGGCCGGGCGGGCGCGGCCGGCCGCGGGGGCGGCCCGTGACCCGGAGGGGACGGGCCGCCCCCGCGGTAATACCGGATACCGCGGTGTTACCGGATACCGCTCAGGCCATCTGCTCCTGCCACTCGGCCTGGGCCTCGTTCAGCTGCTCGGCCAGGGTGTCGAGGAAGTCCTTGGCGCTCATGTCCCCGAGCAGCACCTTCTGGAAGTTGGGCTCGTTGTCGGCCTTGGAGACGGTGTTCCAGTCGGGCAGGTAGTACGGCAGCTGGACGATCGTCGTCGACCCGTCGCTCAGCGCGTCCGCGGCCAGCTTCGTCGGCTCCGCCTTCTGGATCCAGTCGTCCTTGGCGGCGTCGAGGTTGGCCGGCACCTGTCCGGCGGACTCGTTGAACTTCGAGTTGGCCTCGGCCGAGACCGCGTACTCGATGAACTTCCAGGCGGCGTCCTTGTTCTTGGAGCTCTGGAACACGCCGAGCCCGTCGACCGGGTTGGAGACCTGGACCCGGGCCCCGTCGGGCCCGGTCGGCTGCGGGATGCCCCGGAACTTGTCGGCGCCGAACGCCTTCACGTGGTCCTGGTACGAGCCGAGGTTGTGGTTGAGCATGCCGATGGTGCCCGAGTCCCACTGCGCGACCATCTTGGTGAAGTCGTTGTTCAGGTCGGCGGCGGGAGTGACCTTCTTGAACAGGCCCGCGTACTTCTCCAGGGCCTCGACGTTCTTCGGGTCGTTGACCGTGGTCTTCTCACCGGTGGAGTCCCAGAACGTGGTGATGCCGGACTGGCCGTACATCGCGTCCAGGGCCTGGGCGATGGAGCCGGCGCCGCCGCGGATGGTGTAGCCGAACTCGTTCTTGCCCTTGTTGCTGAGCTTGTCCGCGGCCTTGAAGAAGCGGTCCCAGGTGGTCGGCTCCTCCAGGCCCGCCTTCTCGAACAGGTCGGTGCGGTAGTAGAGGACGCCGTTGTTCGCGGAGGTCGGAACCGAGTACAGCTTGTCGTCACCGCCGCCGGCGGCGCGCAGCGACTCGACCATGTCCTTGTTCAGCTTGCCCTCGAGGGGCGACTTGCCCAGTCGGTCGTCCAGCGGGTCGACCGCCTTCTGGGCGGCGAAGCCCGCGAGCATCGACGCGCTGATGCCTCCGACGTCCGGCAGGCCGCCGCCCTGGATGGCGGTGTCGACCTTGGACTGGTACTCGGTGGAGGCGATCCCGACGTACTCGACCTTGATGTCCGGGTTGGCCTTCTCGAAGTCGGCGATGATCTCCTTCCAGATGTCGGTGCGGACACCGCCGTTGTTGTCCCAGAAGGTGATCTTGCCCGTGCCGCTGCCCTCGCCACCCTTGTCGCCGCCCGCGCCGCTGCCGTCGTCGCCGCAGGCGGTGACGGTCAGCGCGAGCACGGCGCCCAGGGCGACGGCGACCGGAGTCCGGCGCCTGCCGGTGCTGCTGCTTCTGCGATTGCTGATCTTCATTGGTCGGCTCTCTTCTGCTTCTGGTTCTTCTGGTTCCAACGGCACTTACGGGAACTGCGGTACATGCGGGTGTGGGGGGCGTTCGCGGTCGTCCGGCGGGGTTCAGTCACGTGGGGGCGGTGCCGGCGCGGGCGCCGAGGCCGGGATCGACGTCGTGCCCGGTATCGAGGTCGGCATCGGCAAGCGCTTGCTCAGGAGGTGCGTCATTGCGGCTCCCAACAGGCGTACGGGGGGCGGTGGTCAGGTGGTGCTGATCCTGAACCGCGTGAAGGTCGCTGTCCCGGCGTGCCCCTGGCCCGTCGGGGCGAGGGCGGCCAGGCCGAGCAGGGCGCCGACCCAGCGCCACGGCGTGGCGGCGAAGATCTGCCCGGAGGGACGGAAGCCGTCCCCGGTGTCGTACGAGAAGCGGCAGCGGGCTCCGGCACCGGCCTCGATCCGCAGCCGGACGCTGCCCTCGGGGACGAGCCGGGGGTGGCCGGCGTCGCGTTCGCTCCCGGCGACCGTCTCGGCGAACCGGTGCACGAGGTGTGCCGTGCCGTCCGTGCCGCGCTGGAGTCCGATCCAGGCGTAGGCGTCCCCGAGGACGGCGAGGCCTGCCCGCGCTCCGGGCTCCACGCTGTCGAGCCGCAGTTCCACCTCGACGGTGCACGGGGCGCCGGGCAGCCGCTGGGTGAGGATGTGCGGCAGTTTGCGCAGGTCGTGCGCGTCGGCGGTGCGGACGCAGGTCAGCCGCAGGCCGTCGGCGGAGTGCTGGGTGGCCCACCCGTCCCGGGGGTTGGCCGTCCACTGCCACTGACGGCCGTGCCGGCCGCCGGGGAAGTCGTCGTCGGTGGCGGGGGCGGCGGCCGGCTGGGCGGGCAGGTCCGGGCGGCGGTGCTCGGCGACGGGGGCACCGTTGTCCCCGATCACCGGCCAGCCGCTCCCGCTCCCGCCTTCGCTCGAACGGGAGGTGCCCCCCGTGGGGCCCCAGCGCATCGGCTGGAGGTGCACGACCCTGCCGTATGCCCCGCGCTGCTGGAAGTGCAGGAACCAGTCCTCGCCGGACGGGGTGCGCACCCAGCCGCCCTGGTGGGGCCCGTTGACGTCGGTGTCCCGCTGTTCCAGGACCACCTTCTCCTCGTACGGACCGAAGAAGTCGCGCGACCGGAAGGCGCCCTGCCAGCCGGTCTCCACTCCCCCGGCGGGTGCCAGGATCCAGAACCAGCCGTCGTGCCGGTAGAGCTTGGGCCCCTCCAGGGTGAACCAGCCGGGGATCCGGTCGGCGTCGACGATCACCTTGCCCTCGTCGAGGAGTTCGGTGCCGTGGGGGTGCATGCGGTGGCCGGTGAGGCGGTTCTTGACGCCGGATCGGGACCTCGCCCAGGCGTGCACGAGGTATGCCTCGCCGGTCTCCTCGTCCCACAGTGGGCACGGGTCGATCAGGCCCTTGCCGGCCTTCACCAGGTGGGGTCGGCTCCAAGGGCCCCGGATCTCGGGGGCGTTGACCTGGAAGATGCCCTGGTCGGGGTCGCCCCAGAAGATCCAGAACCGGTCGTCGTGGTGGCGCAGGGACGGCGCCCAGACCCCGCAGTCGTGCCGGGGCACCCCGAACTCGCCTTCGGGTTGCAGGCGTTGCAGCGCGTGGCCGACGAGTGTCCAGTTGACCAGGTCGCGGGAGTGCAGCAGCGGCAGTCCGGGGACGCGGCCGAAGCTGGAGGCGGTCAGGTAGAAGTCGTCGCCGACGCGGATCACGTCCGGGTCGGACCAGTCGGCGTCGAGCACCGGGTTGCGGTAGGTGACGTCTGCCGGCGGGGCACTCACGGGCTCACCGCCTTGCGGACCAGGGCGGCGGCGTCGTCCCTGCCGAGGCGGCCGTCGGCGACGACGGTGACGACGCGGCGGACCACCGTCTCCCCGGGCGGGACCGGCAGCCGTGCGTCGTGGGCGAGGGAGGAGCCGACGCCGGGGTACTCGGCGGTGCGCACGAACCAGGGGTCGCCGCGGGTCGCCTCGGTGGCCCCGGCGAACACCAGCGTCCAGCCGGCGCCGGCCAGGGCCAGCCAGTCGGCCCGCCGGCCGTGCACCGCGGCCTCGCCCTCGGCCGAGGAGCTGAAGACGTCCGGCTCGCTCTCCTCCTTGCGGGCCCGCCAGAAGAAGCCGCCGTAGGCGGCGCCGGGGCGGCCGTTGGTGGCCGGGCTGCCGATGGAGAGCGGGGCCTTGGTGACGTTGGTGAGGGAGAAGGTGAAGTCCAGCGCCCAGGCGGTGTCGGTGAGTCCGGTGGCGGCGACGGTACGGCGCTCCCGCAGCAGCTCGCCGGGGGCGGCGATCCAGCGCAGCTCCTCCACGAAGCCGTCGGGGTCCCGGAGCTGGAAGCCGGTGTGCCGCTGGGAGCCGTGGTTGTCCAGCTCGGTCGAGCCCCGGTCGCGGACGTAGGTGCGCCCGCCCCAGAAGTTGTGCCCCTCGACGTCGGGGACGGCGACACCGACGCCGAGGTGGTGGGTGTGGTCCGCGGGGGACAGTTCGGTGACCGCTGTGCCGGCCAGGGTGGTGACGGGGTGCAGATACGGGCGCGGGGAGAGCCTGTGGGGCAGCTCGGGCCGGGTGACGTACCGGCCGACCGGCCGGCCCGCAACGCGCAGGACAGCGAAGTCGTCGCTGGTCATCGGGTGCTCACCTCTTTCGGCGGGTGCGGTGCGGACTGCTGTGCGGACGGTTCTCCGGACTGCCGTACGGGCTCGGGTACGGCCTGCCGTGCGGGCAGGGCCCAGGAGGCGCCGAGTTCGGAGTAGAGGGACAGGGTGTCGGCGGCGGCCGCGACGAGTTCGTCGATACCGGGGACGACGCGGCGGTTCTCGCCGGGGACGCGGTGCCAGGCGCCGGCGGGCAGTTGGGCGGGGTCGGGGGCCCGCCGGATCGCCTCGACGACCTTCATGAAGGCACCGGTCGCGTCCGGGGGGACCAGCAGGGGGGCGCCGGTGACGAGGTGGTCGACGAGGTTCTCCAGCAGGTCGGTCCGGCCGAAGTGGAGCTCCTCGGGACCGTGGCCCGCGCGCTGGACCAGGACGCGGTCCTGCTTGTACCAGAAGGTGATCCGGCCGCTGGTGCCGTGCACGAGGACGTACGGATCGTCGGCCCGCTCGGCGCACAGGGTCGCGGCGACGGTGACCGGCCGGCCCTGTGCGGTGGTGACGCGGACGCAGGACGTGTCGTCGGACTCGATGTCGTTGGCGCGCAGCAGTTCGGTCTCGATGCCGGTGACGTCCTCGGCGCGGGTGCTGCCGGCCAGCGCCAGGGCGGTGGCGACGGCGTGGGCGAGCGGGTTGGTCAGCGCGCCGTCGATCACGTCGACGCCGTCCAGCCGGCGCCGGCCCGCCCAGGGCGCCCGCCGGAAGTAGTCCTCCGGGCGCACCCAGGCCCCGGCGCCACCGATCCCCGTCGGCCGGCCGATGGCGCCGTCGGCGACCAGTGCGCGGATGGCGGGCACGGCGTGCGAGCCCAGCGACTGGAAGCCGATCTGGCAGGCGATCTTGGCCGCGGCGACCCCGTCGGCCATCCGGCGGTACTCGGCGTAGGACGGTGCCGGCGGCTTCTCCAGCAGGAGGTGCACGCCCCGTTCGGCGGCGGCGAGGGCGAGGTCGGTGTGGGTGTGGATCGGGGTGCAGACGACCGCGATCCGGGCTCCGGTGGACTCCAGCAGGGCGCCGAAGTCGGCGGACTGCTCGGGCGGTTCGCCTCCGTACTCGTCCTCGGTGAGCGGGGTGAGCTCGCAGATGCCGGCCAGCCGGACGAGCCCGTCCTCCTGGAGCCTGCGGATGTTCGCGACGTGCCAGCGGCCGTGGCCGCGGGCGCCGGCGAGCACCACGGGCAGCGGCTCGGGCCGGGGCGTGGCGCCGGAGGCGGCCTTGGAGGCGGCCCCGGACTCGGCCCGGGGTGCGGTCCCGGTTGTGGTCATCCCTTCACCGCCCCCGCGCTGAAGCCGGTGATCAGCCACTTCTGGATGAAGGCGAACACGATCACGACGGGCACGGCCGCGATGATGCCGCCCGCGGCGAGGGCGCCGAGGTCGACGCTGTCCGCGCTCATCAGGGTGTTCAGACCGACCGGGATGGTCTGCTTCTCCTGGTTGTTGAGGAACATCAGGGCGAACAGGAAGTGGTTCCAGGAGTGGACGAAGGCGAAGGAGCCGACGGCGATCAGTCCGGGCCGCAGCAGCGGCAGGACGACCACCCGGAACGCCCGCATCCTGCCGCATCCGTCGACCCAGGCGGCCTCCTCCAGGGAGTACGGCACGTTCTTGATGAAGTTGCTGATCAGGATCATCGACAGCGGCAGCTGGAAGACCGTCTCGGCGATGATGACGCTGCCCAGCGAGTTGATCATCTGCAGTCCGGCGAAGATCTCGAACAGCGGGACCAGGAGCAACGCGCCGGGCACGAACTGGGAGCAGAGCAGGGCGAGCATGAAGACCCGCTTGACGCGGAAGTCGAACCGGGCGAGCGCGTAGCCGCCGGCCAGGGCCACCAGCGTCGTCGTGATCAGGGTGGCGACACCGACGAGCACGCTGTTCTGGAAGAAGGTGCCGAAGGCCCGGTCCGTCCACACCTTCTCGAAGTGGGCGGTCGTCATCGGCCAGGGCACCAGCGAGGTCGAGCCGGCCGGGCGCAGGGCGAAGAGCAGGATCCAGTAGAAGGGGATGAGGGTGAACAGGAGATAGATGCCCAGCGGGAGGTAGATGTGCCGGCGGGGCACCTCGTCCCAGGCGCGGTGCTTCTTCCGCGCGGGGCGGCTCGGCGGCTCGGCGGCGGAGCGCGCGGGGGCGGGGGCGGCCGGGGAGGCCTCTTTGGTGATCACTTGCTTTCGCCTCCGAACTTGCTCAGCCGCAGGTAGACGAGCGAGCAGAAGAGCAGAATCACGAACGCGACCGTGGTGAGGGCCGACGCGTAGCCGAAGTTGTGGGCGTCGACGCTGGTGTTGGCGATGTAGAGCGGAAGCGTCGTGGTCACGCCGGCCGGCCCGCCGCCGGTGAGGGTGTAGAGCAGGTCGACGTTGTTGAACTCCCACACCGCGCGCAGCAGCGTGGACAGGATGATGGCGTCCTTGAGGTGGGGCAGCGTGATGTGCATGAACTGCTGGAAGCGGCTGGCCCCGTCGACCTCGGCGGCCTCGTACAGGTCCTTGGAGACGGACTGGAGGTCGGCGAGGATGAGGATGGCGAAGAAGGGGACGCCGCGCCAGAGGTCGGCGACGACCGCCGCCGAGAAGACGGTGGAGGTGTCCGAGAGCCAACTGGTGCCGTACTCGCCGATGCCCATGTCGGCGAGGTAACGGGTGATGCCGGTCTGGGAGTTGTAGAGGAGCACCCAGATCGCCGAGGTCAGCACGCCGGAGACGGCCCATGGGGAGAAGACCAGTGCGCGGCCGATGCCCCGGCCGACGAAGGTCTGGTTGACGATGAGCGCCAGCGCGAGACCGAACATCAGCTGGAGGCCGACCTCGACGACGACCCACTTGGCGCTGAAGACCAGGGTGTCCCAGAACAGCGGGTCCTCGGTGAAGAGGTGGACGAAGTTGTCGAGGCCCGCGTAGCCGTTGCGCCACGGCTTGGTGGGGTTGTAGTTCTGCAGGCTGTAGTAGAAGACGCTGATGACCGGGTAGGCGATGAAGCCCAGCATGAGCAGGCCGGCCGGGGCGATCAGCAGGTAGGGCAGCCTGCGCGGTGTGGCGGAGGCACGGCGCCGCCTCGGTGGCGTGGGCGGTTTCGCCACGGCTGCGGCTTGGGCCATGACTGTTCTCCGTTTCTCGGTGTACGTCGTGCTGTGCGGGGGTGAAGCGCTTTCTTCTCGGATGTGCGGGGGCGCCGTGCGATCCGGTGGCCGGACCGCGCGGGGTGCTCGCGGTCAGCCCGCGTAGGGGTCCTGCACCGTGCCCGGCCGGGCGAGGAACTCGAAGTCGCAGCCGGTGTCGGCCTGGGTGATCTGCTCGTTGTAGAGCGCGCCGTAGCCGCGCTCGTACCGTGCGGGCGGAGGCGTCCATTGCGCCCTGCGCCGTTCCAGCTCCTCGTCGTCGACTTCGAGCCGGAGCAGCCGGCGTTCGACGTCGAGGGTGATCAGGTCCCCGGTGCGGACGAGGGCCAGCGGTCCGCCGACGTACGACTCGGGCGCGATGTGCAGCACGCAGGTGCCGTAGCTCGTACCGCTCATCCGGGCGTCGGAGATCCGCACCATGTCCCGCACCCCTTGCTTGAGCAGGTGGTCGGGGAGGGGCAGCATGCCGTACTCGGGCATGCCGGGCCCGCCCTTGGGGCCGGAGTTGCGCAGCACCAGCACGTGGTCGGCGGTGATGCCCAGGTCCGGGTCGTTGATGGTGCGCTGCATGGTCCGGTAGTCGTCGAAGACGACCGCGGGGCCGGTGTGCCTGAGCAGGTGCGGTTCGGCGGCGATGTGCTTGATGACGGCGCCGTCGGGGCAGAGGTTGCCGCGCAGGACGGCGACCCCGCCCTCGTCGGCGACGGGCTTGTCCCGGGGCCGGATGACGTCGTCGTGGTGCACCTGCGCGCCGGCGAGCTGTTCGCGCAGGGTGTCGTGGGAGACGGTGGGCCTCTCCAGGTGGAGCAGGTCCTCGATCCGGGAGAGGAACCCGGGCAGACCGCCCGCGAAGTGGAAGTCCTCCATCAGGTACGTCTGTCCGCCGGGCCGTACGTTGGCGAGCACCGGGACGGTGCGGGCGACGCGGTCGAAGTCGTCGAGGGTGAGGGCGACGCCCGCGCGGCCGGCCATGGCGATCAGGTGGATCACGGCGTTGGTGGAGCCGCCGAGGCCCAGGACCGTCGTCACCGCGTCCTCGAAGGCGTCCGCGGTGAGGATGTCGCTCAGCTTCCGGTCGCGGTGGACCAGTTCGACGATGCGCATCCCGGCCGCGGCGGCCATCCGGTCGTGCCCGGAGTCGACGGCCGGGATACTGGAGGCGCCCGGGATCGTGACGCCGAGGGCTTCGGCGGCGGCGGTCAGTGTGGACGCCGTGCCCATGGTCATGCAGTGGCCGGGCGAGCGGGCCAGGCCGCTCTCCAGTTCCTGCATCTCGCAGTCGCCGATGACACCGGCCCGCTTGTCGTCCCAGTACTTCCACATGTCGGTGCCCGAACCCAGGGTCTCGCCCCGCCAGTGCCCGGGGAGCATCGGCCCGGCGGGGACGAAGACCGCCGGCAGGTCCACCGAGGCGGCGCCCATGAGCAGGGCGGGCGTGGACTTGTCGCAGCCGCCCATCAGCACGGCCCCGTCGACCGGGTAGGAGCGCAGCAGTTCCTCGGTCTCCATGGCGAGGAGGTTGCGGTAGAGCATCGGGGTCGGCTTCTGGAAGGTCTCGCTGAGCGTGGAGACCGGGAACTCGAGCGGGAAACCGCCCGCCTGCCACACCCCGCGCTTCACGGCCTGTGCCCGGTCGCGCAGATGGACGTGACAGGGGTTGATGTCGGACCAGGTGTTGAGGATCGCGATGACGGGCTTGCCCAGGTGCTCCTCGGGCAGGTAGCCGAGCTGGCGGGTGCGGGCGCGGTGGCTGAAGGAGCGCAGCCCGTCCGTGCCGTACCACTGGTGACTGCGCAGGTCCTCGGGCCGCTTGCGGGCCCCGGTCGTACCGGACTCGGTCATACGGACCACCCCGCGGCTATCGCGGCGACCTCGGCCCGCTCGTCCTCGGGCAGCGGCCTGCTCGGCGGGCGGACCTCGCGGCGGCACAGGCCGAGGGAGGCGAGGGCCTCCTTGACGACGGTGACGTTGTTGGCGGAGCCGTTGGCGGCGCGCAGTTCCTCGAAGCGGCGGATCTGCTCCCAGACCTTCATCGCGGTCGCGTAGTCGCCCGACCTGAGCGCCCCGATCATGTCGAGCGACACCGACGGGGCCACATTGACCAGGCCGGAGGTGAAGCCGGTGGCGCCCGCCGAGAAGTAGGAGGGGGCGTACGGCTCGGCGAGCCCGGCGACCCACACGAACCGCTCGAGGCCGGCGTCCCGCGCGAAGGCGGCGAACTTCGCCGCGTCCGGCACGGCGTACTTCACGCCGATGACGTTGGGGCAGGAGTCGGCGAGTTCGGTGAGGCGGGCACCGGTGAGCTGGGCGTTACGGATGTAGGGGACGACGCCCAGGTCGGGCACGGCCTCGGCGATGGCGCGGTGGTAGTCGACCCAGCCGCTCTGGGAGACGTAGGGGTGGACGGGCTGGTGCACCATCACCATCCGCGCGCCGAGGTCACGGGCGTGCCGTGCGGAGGCGACGGCGGTCGGCACGTCGTGTCCCACGCCGACCAGGACGGACGAGCCGTCGCCGGTCTCCTCGAGGGTCAGCTCGGTGACCGTGCGCCGCTCCTCGGGGGTCAGGGCGTAGAACTCGCCGGTGTTGCCGTTGGGGGTCAGGGTGGTGATGCCGGCGTCGAGGAGGCGGCGCAGCAGGGCCCGGTATCCGGCCGGGTCGACGGAGCCGTCCTCGGCGAACGGGGTCACCGGGATCGCCACCACGTCGGCCAGGGCCGCCCGCTGGGTCTCGAACGTCGTCGTCATGCCTGACCGTCCTCTTTCTGGGCTGCCGGGGCTGCCGGGGCTTCGGGGATGTCCTGGGCTTCGAGGCCTTCCTCGGCACCGGGTTCCGCGCCGGGGAAGGCCCGTCGCAGGAAGGACATGATGTGCGCCTGCAGGGCGCGCGCCGCGCCGTCCGCGTCACCGGCGAGGGCGAGCCGCAGGATCTCGCGGTGCTCGCTCGCCTCCCGCTCCCAGGAGGGGTCGGCCGCCCAGGCGACGGCGGAGACGAGGGCGGCCTGGTCGCGGACCTCGTCGAGCATCCGACCGAGCAGCGGGTTGCCGCACGGCAGGTACAGGGCGCGGTGGAACTCGCGGTTGGTCAGGGAGCGTTCGGCGGTGTCGGTGGCCTCGTCGGACCTCGTCAGTGCGTCGCGTGCGGCGTCCAGGGAGGCACCGCGCCGGACCGTGCGCCGCAGCGCCTCGGGTTCGAGGAGGAGCCGCACGTCGTGGACCTCGCGTGCCATGTCCGCGTCGACCATGCGCACCGTGACGCCCTTGTACTGGCTCATGACGACCAGACCGGTGCCGGCCAGGGTCTTGAGCGCCTCCCGCACCGGGGTCTTGGACACCCCGAACTGTGCGGCGAGGTCGGTCTCCACCAGGGCCTGGCCCGGCGTCAGCCGGCCGGTGAGGATGCGTCGTTTGATCTCCTCCAGCACGAACTGCGTGCGGGAGGGGATCGGCATGGGCACAGAGGTCATGTGCGCCTCTCGGATCTCGCGTATCGCGTCTCATATATGACGTACGAAGTACGACGCGATGAAACTAGGAGCGGCCCGGGGTTTCGTCAATGCTTCTGACAAAGGAAAGTGGTGTTGCTTCACACCGGGTAGGTGCGGCCCTCCCGGGCGGTGGCGGTGGGACCGCCGGAGGAGACGGCGGCGCGGGCGGTCGCGGCCTCGGGGGTGAGGGTGGGTCCGGCCTGCGTGACCAACAGCTCGCGCGCTCCGGGCGCGCGGGCGACGGCACCGGCGTCCTCGGGTGTCAGGTGCGCCTGTCCGCCTTCGTGATGCCCGTCGAGGTCGGCCTCGCAGCGGAACAGGTCGGCGTCGCGGGCGAGCCGGGTGAGCGCGGCGCAGAGTCCACTGTCCCCCGAGGAGGCGAAGGACTTCCCCTCGCATGCGGCGCGCAGCCCGTAGGTCTCGACGTCGTGGGTGACGGCGCGGGACGTCAGGTCCAGCCCCGCCGGCCGTACGGTGTGGCCGTCGTGCAACGTCCTGACGTCGAGGACGTTGCCCAGGAACCCGGCGTCCGGCCGCGCGAAGGACCCTGCGAGGCTCCCCCCACTGCCCAACGCGTGGGAGGTGCCCCCGGTGCAGCCCGCCGGCGCGTACACCGGCACGGGCGCGGGCGGGGTGAGCCCGCCGTGGGCGAGACCTTCCCCAAGTTCTCAACTCCGTTCGAGCAGGGAGGTACCGTTCCCCTGGACTGAGCAGGAGTAAGTCTGCTCGGCCGCACGCCCCGAACGGTCCTGGGCGTTCCCCCACCGCCTCAAGGGCGTGGGAGGTGCCCCCGGGCCTCGGCGAGTTCGTCGAGCACCGCGGGCAGGTCCTCGCGCCAACCGGGGCGGAGGTCCGGCAGGGCGGCGTCCGGACCGGTGTCGGTGGTGACGCCGAGGTCCTTGCGGCCGGCGTCGCGGAAGGCGACGGCCAGTCCGGCGAGGTGGTCCAGAACGTGGTGCACCGCGTACCGGGGGCAGGGCGTCCCGTCCGCGAGATGCGCGTCGGTGACCCCCTGGGCGAGGCGCGCCACGATCCGCGCCTGCGGTCCGAGGCCGGGGGTCTTGTCGGTCATGGGCTGCTCCTCATGGCTGTGCCGTGCGCGCACGGGTGTTCCTGGAGGGTTGACCGAGCACGGCCCCGGAACTCATCGCTCGCCCGTGCCGTGTCCGAGGCATCTGCCCGATGCGTAGGGACAGCCCTTAGCCCCACGATGGCCTGGCATGACGACGAACAGAACGCAAGGAACGGGCGGGCCGGGCAGATCAAGAGGGCGGACCTGGACCGCGGTGCGCGTGGTGCGGGAGCGGAACGCGCGGCTCTACCTGGCCGGAGTGGTGGTGTCGGGCTTCGGCACGTCCGCGCTGTGGCTCGCCTCCGGCGTGTGGGTCAAGGACCTCACCGGCTCGGACGGGCTGGCCGCGCTCTGTCCACTGGCGATGTGGGCCCCCACCCTGGCCGGCCCGCTGCTGGGCACGCTCGCCGACCGGTTCCGTCGCAAGCCGCTGCTGATCGGCACGAGTCTGCTCCTGGCCGGGCTCCTGCTCATCCTCCTCACCGTCGACTCTCCGCACGGCCTGTGGCTGCTGTACGCGGTGCTGTTCGTGTACGGCGCGGCGGGCGTCGTCCACGACGCGGCCGAGTCGGCGCTGATCGCCACCGCCGTGGACCGGTCCCTGCTCGGAGACTTCAACGGGCTGCGGATGACGGCCGGCGAGGGCATGAAGCTCCTGGCCCCGCTGGCGGGCGCGGGCCTGTACGCCGCGTACGGCGGGGCGTCCGTCGCCCTCCTCGACGCGGTCACCTTCCTGCTCGCCACGGTGCTGTACGCGTTCCTGCGCGTGCGGGAGGAGCGGCCCGCGCCACCGGCGGGCAGCCACCGGGAGCGCATCGCCGAGGGCGCCCGTCACCTGTGGTCGCATCCTGCGCTGCGCCCGCTGGTCCTGGCGGGCGGCGCCACGATGCTGTGCGCGGGACTGAGCGGGGCGCTGGTCTACGCCGTCGTCGAGGGCCTCGGCCACTCCCCCGCGTACGCCGGTGTGCTGTACGCCGTCCAGGGGGCGGGCTCGGTGGCGGTGGGCCTGTGCTCGGGGCCTGCCCTGCGCCGCTTCGGCGAGCGGCGGTTCGCGGCGTACGGCATCGCCCTGCTGGCCGCCGCCGTCGCGCTGCGCGCGGTGCCGAACGATCCGGTGGCGTGGGCGTGCAGCGCGGCGATCGGGGCGGGGCTGCCCGCCGTCCTGATCGCCACGCTGACCGCCGTGCAGCGGGAGACGCCGGGCCCGCTGCTGGGCCGGGTCACCGCCACCGCCGACACACTGGTGTTCACGCCGAACGTGCTCGGACTGGCGGCCGGCGCGGCGCTGGTCGAACTGCTCGACCACCGGCTGCTGCTGATCGCCCTGGGGTGCACACTGTCGGCGGTGGCGGTGGCGCTGTTTCAGAGTGCGGTGAGCGCCGAGCGCACCGCTTCCAGGTCGCCGTCCGACGCCAGTCCCGCGTGATACAGGCGCAGTTCCGTCGCGCCGAGGCGGCGGGCCTCGGCCGCGTCCGCGGCGAGGGTGCCGGGGCTGCCGCCCATGCCGGAGACCACGGTGAAGTTGGCGGCGAGGACGGCGTCCGGACGGTTCTCCGGTACGTCCTGTGCCTCTCGCGCCTCCCGCGCCTCCCGCGCGAACGGCGTCAGCAGGGCGGGGCCGCCGGTGCAGGGGACGACCACGCCGTCGGCGACGGAGAGGATGTGCGCGGGGTCGACGCCGGCGTTCGCGCCACAGTGGTACGACACCGGATCCGCGTGCAGCAGGACCTGGAAGCCCTCGGGGGCCGCGTCGCGTACCGCCCGGACCGCCGCCTCCTGGAGCGTGCGGGCCGCCTCGTCGCGCCACGCGCGCGTGGCGGCCGCCGTCTCCTCACCGAGGAGCTTTTCGACTCCGGCCCAGCCTCCGTCGGAGGGCGCCCCCCGCCACACCGGTTCCAGGGCGGCCCGTACGGTCGCGGCCAGTTCACCGGCGTCCAGGCCCTGAGCCCCGTAGCCCTCGCGGCAGGACGGGCAGAAGCACAGGGACATCAGGTACTGTCCGGCGTCCCCGAGGCCGACCCCGGCGGTCTTGTCGTGGGCGTGCAGATGCGCGAGCCCGTACCAGCCGAGGGATTCCAGTTCGGTGCCGCTCGCCCCGGGCCGCACCGCGGCCTCGGCGGCCAGACCGGTCAGGTACGCGCGCGTGGCGGGCTGCGCGATGCAGGGGGCCCAGGGGTAGCGGTCGCCGTAGGCGTTGACGACCGAGGTGTCCGGGTGGTCGGCGCCGAGGCGGGAGTTGTGCGCGAGCACGACCCAGGTGTGCACGTCCAGGCCCACTTCCGCGAACGCTGCGGCGGCCTCGCCGAAGGCGTCGCCGGGGGCCCAGTCGCCGGAGGGGTACGGGCGCGGGGTGCGGCCGGCCCAGTGGGCGCCGGGCGGGTAGAGGACGGCCGCGTGCTCGGCGGTGACGATGCGGTGGCGCGGGTGACGGGGGGTCAGCGCACGCGTGGAGTGGTAGGCGGAGGCGAGCGTCGCCTGCGCCACACCGAGCGCGGCGAGCCGCGCGGGGGCTTGGGGGTCCCCGTTGACGTCCCAGGGGTAGACGAACGCCGATGCCTTCACTTGGTCTCCTCGATCAGTGCGAGTCCCCGCTCGATCAGCTGAGCGAGTTGCCTGACATGATCCCCGGCCGGTTCGTCGAGCGGCGGCCGGACCTCGCCCACGTCCAGGCCGCGCAGCCGCACCCCGGCCTTGACCAGGGAGACGGCGTATCCGCGGCCCCGGTCGCGCAGTTCGACGAAGGGCCGGTAGAAGCCGTCGAGCAGGCGGTCCACGGTGGCCCGGTCGCCGGTGTGCAGGGCCCGGTGGCAGGCGAGGGCGATCTCGGGCACGAAGCAGAACACCGCGGACGAGTAGAGGGTGATGCCGAGGGCACGGTAGGCGAGCTGGGTCTGCTCGGCGGTGGGCAGCCCGTTGAAGTACAGGAACTCGCCGGGGACTTCGGTGCGTACGGCGCTGACGATCCGCTGCATGTGGTCGAGGTCGCCGTGGCCGTCCTTGAGGCCGACGATCCCCTCGGTGCGGGCCAGTTCGACGACGCTCTCGGGCGTGAACAGGGCGTTGTCGCGCTGGTAGACGATCACCGGCAGGGAGGTCGCCGCGGCCAGTTCGCGGTAGTGCCGCACCAGTCCCGTCTGGCCGGCCCGCACCAGGTAGGGCGGCATGGCGAGCAGCCCGTCCGCCCCGGCCCGTTCGGCGAGAGCGGCCCAGCGCACCGCGAGGCCGGTGCCGTACCCGGCGCCCGCGACGACCGGGACGCGTCCGTCGGCCGCCTCGACGGCGACCCGCACGCACGCCTCGAACTCCTCGGGCGTCAGGGCATGGAACTCCCCGGTGCCGCAGCAGGCGAACACGGCGGCGGCCCCGGCCTCGACCCCGCCGCGCACATGGAGCCGATAGGTCTCGAGGTCGACGGAGCCGTCGGGTCCGTAGGCGGTGACCGGGAAGAACAGCGGTCCGCTGGGGATGCCGAGTCGGGCGGCGAGAGGGGCTGGCGTCACAAGCTCTCCCAGGTCCATATTCTTGATTGGCGTCTACATCTCTGAACGATGTCACGCTAGAGCGCCCCCGGGACGCCGGTCAAGCGCGCCGACCCGTCACACACCAGCCGATTCCCTCACCCCGCGAGAGGGTGGGAGATACTTGACGGGCGTCGGGCCGCCTCCTTACCGTGTCCACGCATATGAATGCCGTGCGCGCACATGCACGGCCGGTGATGCAAGGAGATCCTCGATGCCCGCTCCCCGCACCGTCCTGCTCACCGGCGCCGCCGGCGGCCTCGGCACCCTGATGCGAGGCCTGCTCCCGGACTACGGTTACCAGTTGCGCCTGCTCGACCTGCGGCCCGTCGAGGGGGAGCCGGACGCGATCGTGGCGGATCTGGCCGACAGGGAGGCCGTGCGCGAGGCGGTCCGCGGGGTCGACGCGATCATCCATCTCGCGGGCATCTCCCTGGAAGCCTCCTTCGAGAAGATCCTCGCGGCGAACATCGAAGGCACCTACCACCTGTACGAGGCCGCGCGCGAGGAGGGCGTGGGGCGCATCGTCTTCGCCTCCTCCAACCACGCCGTCGGCTACACCCCGCGCCCGCAGGGCGACGACCCCCTCATCCCCATCGACACCCCGCGCCGCCCGGACACCTTCTACGGTCTGTCCAAGTGCTTCGGCGAGGACCTCGCCCAGCTGTACTGGGACAAGCACGGCCTGGAGACCGTCTCCGTACGGATCGGCTCCTGCTTCCCCGAGCCGACCAGCGTGCGGATGCTCTCGGTGTGGATGAGCCCCGCCGACGGCGCCCGCCTCTTCCACGCGGCCCTGACCGCCGAGGGCGTCGGCCACACGGTCGTCCACGGCTCGTCCGACAACACCCGGCTGTGGTGGGACCTCACCTCCGCGCGCGCCCTCGGGTACGACCCGCGGGACGACTCCGAGCCGTTCGCCGCGAAGCTCGTCGCCGAGCAGGGCGAACTGGACCCGGCCGACCCGGCGCAGGCGTGCATCGGCGGCCACTTCGTCACCGATCCGCCGATCTGGCCGTACTGACGGCACCGGCAGTACCGGCAGCACCACTGCACGAAACCGACGCCGCCCGCACGCACGGTCGCGGCGGAAAATCGACG